>JBDTWM010000012.1:0-38923 GCA_040006675.1 Dermatophilaceae bacterium
GGCGTCAGGGCGTCAGGGATGGCAGGGATGTCACGCCGGCGAGGGCATGGCGGCGCTTCGGATACGCCGGTTGACTTGAGCGGAATAGACTCAACTTTGCGAAGCGTTGAGCATGGCAACGGACACGCGGCACGCGTGCGTACCCAGACGTCATCGTGACGGGCGCGGGGCACTCACGCGCCGCCCAAGAACGACCGAACAGGAGCAGCGCATGGCCCTTCAGCTCACCACCAAGGCGCAGGAGGCGTTCGCGGCCGCCGCTCGGGTCGCCGCCGCGCGAGGGAACCCCCACGTCGAGCCCGCGCACCTGCTGATGGCGTTGACCGAGCAGCCCGAGACGATCACCGGACCCCTGCTCGACGCGACCGGCAGCTCGATGCTCGCCGCCCGGCGCGCCGCCGAGGCGGAGCTGGCGAAGTTGCCCAAGGTCAGCGGGTCGACGGTGACGCAGGCAGCCCCGAGCCGGGCGTTATCGGCGGTCCTGGAGCAGGCTCGCCAGGTCATGGAGGCGATGGGAGACACGTACATCTCGACCGACCACCTCCTGCTGGCGCTCGCTCGCTCAGGAGGCCTCGGGCTGGACGCCGAAGCGATCGACCAGCGCATCCCGATGATGCGAGGCGGCGGCAAGGTGGACTCCGAGAACCCCGAGGACACTTTCAACGCGCTGACCAAGTACGGGACCGACCTGACGCTGGCCGCGCGCGAGGGCAAGCTCGACCCGGTGATCGGCCGCGACGCCGAGATCCGACGCCTGATCCAGGTACTGAGCCGCCGTACCAAGAACAACCCCGTCCTCATCGGCGATCCCGGCGTCGGCAAGACCGCCGTCGTCGAAGGCCTGGCGCAGCGGATGGTCGCGGGCGACGTGCCGGAGTCGCTGAAAGACAAGCGGCTGATCGCGCTGGATCTGGCGTCGATGGTCGCGGGCGCGAAGTACCGCGGTGAGTTCGAGGAGCGTCTCAAGGCCGTCCTGAGCGAGATCACGGAGTCCGACGGCAAGGTCGTCACGTTCATCGACGAGCTGCACACCATCGTCGGCGCGGGCGCGACCGGCGAGGGCTCGATGGACGCGGGCAACATGATCAAGCCGTTGCTCGCCCGCGGGGAGCTGCGGCTGGTCGGTGCCACGACGTTGGACGAGTACCGCAAGCACATCGAGAAGGACGCCGCCCTGGAGCGCCGGTTCCAGCCGGTGTACGTCGGTGAGCCCAACGTCGAGGACACGATCGCGATTCTGCGCGGGCTGAAGGAACGGTACGAGGCGCACCACAAGGTCACGATCGCCGACTCCGCCCTCGTGGCGGCGGCGACGCTGTCGAACCGCTACATCCAGTCGAGGCAGCTGCCGGACAAGGCCATCGACCTCATCGACGAGGCCGCCTCGCGGCTGCGGATGGAGATCGACTCCTCCCCGGTGGAGATCGACGCGCTGTCGCGCCAGGTCGACCGCATGAAGATGGAGGAGCTGCACCTGTCCCGCGAGACCGACGAGGCCTCCCGCGAGCGGCTGCAGCGGCTGCGCTCCGACCTCGCTGATCGGCAGGAGGAGCTGGCCGGGCTGACCGCGCAGTGGGAGGCGGAGAAGGCCGGGCTCAACCGGGTCGGCGACCTCAAGGCGCAGCTGGACGAACTGCGGATGGCCTCGGAGCGGATGCAGCGCGAGGGCGACTTCGCGGGTGCGTCCCGACTGCTCTACGGCGAGATCCCCGCGCTGGAGAAGGAGATCGGGCAGGCCGCGTCGACCGAACGCCAGATCGCCGCGGGTGGCCCGATGGTCAAGGAGGAGGTCGGCGCCGACGACATCGCCGACGTCATCTCCTTGTGGACCGGCATCCCCGCCGGACGGCTCCTGGAGGGCGAGACCGAGAAGCTCCTGCACATGGAGGAGTGGATCGGGCGTCGCCTGATCGGGCAGAGGGAGGCCGTCCAGGCCGTGTCGGACGCTGTGCGACGCTCCCGCGCCGGCATCGCCGACCCCGACCGGCCGACCGGGTCGTTCCTGTTCCTCGGCCCGACCGGCGTCGGCAAGACCGAGCTGGCCAAGTCGTTGGCGGACTTCCTGTTCGACGACGAACGGGCGATGGTGCGCATCGACATGAGCGAGTATTCCGAGCGGCACGCGGTGGCGCGGCTGATCGGGGCGCCCCCCGGATACGTGGGGTACGACGAGGGTGGCCAGCTCACGGAGGCGGTGCGGCGACGGCCCTATTCGGTGGTGCTGCTCGACGAGGTCGAGAAGGCGCACCCTGAGACGTTCGACGTGCTGCTGCAGGTCCTCGACGACGGTCGGCTGACGGACGGCCAGGGACGCACGGTCGACTTCCGCAACGTGATCCTCGTGATGACGTCGAACCTGGGGTCGCAGTACCTGATCGACCCACTGCTGGACGGGGCCGCCAAGAAGGACGCGGTGCTGCGCGCGGTGCGCGCGACGTTCAAGCCGGAGTTCCTGAACCGGCTCGACGAGACCGTGATCTTCGAGCCGCTGTCGACCACCGAGCTGAGTCGGATCGTCGTCCTGCAGGTCGCGGCACTGACCCGCCGTTTGGCGGACCGGCGGATCGAGCTGAAGGTGACCGACGCGGCCCGCGAGTGGTTGTCGCTGACGGGATACGACCCGGCCTACGGCGCCCGGCCGCTGCGCCGTCTGGTGCAGACTCAGATCGGCGACCAGCTGGCCAAGGCCTTGCTGGCCGGCGAGGTCCGCGACGGCGATGCGGTGCGGGTGGACCTCGGCTCCGAAGGCGACGAGTTGACGCTGATCACGCCCCGGCGAGCGACGTCGTGGCCGGATGACGGACGGTCTGGCGGTTGGAGTGACGTCGGCGACGACATCGTGGACGCTGAGGTCGTCGAGCCGTGAGAACCCCTCGGAGGAAGGCTCGCCTCACACCCGTTCGGGCCCACTCGCCACATCACGACGAGTCAGCGTGCGTTCACGTGAGGTGAGCTGCCCTCCTGGGGCTGGGGCTGGGGCTTCGGCTGGGGCTTCGGCCGGGGACGCAGCCGCAGCCGTCTGCGCCAGGTGGTGCGGCGCCTCGAACCACAGCACTGCCACCCAGCCCACCAGCAGCACGAGCGCCGGCAGCAGCATCGACTCGGCCAGCGCCTTCGACAGCGCGTCCGCGATCGGCGGAGGGATCGTCGCCCCCTCCGTCGGGCTCACCCCAGCGGCGGCCATCCCCGGCAGATGCGCGCCGATCCGCTGGGTCATCAGCACGGCGATCGCGGCGCTCCCCAGCACGGCCCCCATCTGCCGCGTCATGTTGTAGACCCCCGACCCGGCGCCGGCCTGGTGCGGGGGAAGGTTGCGGTTGGCCGTCGTGGTCAGCGGCCCCCAGACGAAGCTACTCGCGACTCCGAACAGAGCGGCGGCCAGCAGGAGCTGCCACGTCTGCGACCCCGGAGTCATCAGCAACGCCATCGCGACGATGACCAGACTCAGACTGATGAGCCCGATCCCGGCCAACGCGCGGGGGTGCGTCCGGTCCACCAACCGCCCGACGGGTCGGGCCAGAACAATCGAGACGACCGCCTGAGGGGCGAAGAGCAGCGCGGCGTGCGTCGGGTCCAGCCCTCGCACCGTCTGCGCATAGATCGTGAACGGGAACATCATCGACGTGATCGCGAGGCCGACGGTCAGGATCGCGACGTTGGCCAAGGAGAAGTTGCGGTCGCGGAACAACCCGAGCGGCACCAGCGGCTCCCGCTTCACGCGTGACTGCCACCACACGAAGGCCCCGAGCAGGATCGCGCCGACGACGAGCAACAGCGGTACGGAGATCGGGCCCACGATCTGTCCCCAGTTGTACGTCTCGCCCTCCTGGATCGCGAACACCCCGCAGAGCAGACCGGTCGCGGACAGCGCGACGCCGACCCAATCGAACGCGTGGGAGCGCGTCTGCAGCGACGGCACGAGTCGCCACGCCAGCACGAAGCCGACCACCCCCACCGGCACGTTGATGAAGAAGATCCACTCCCACCCGAAGGCGTCGATCAGCACTCCGCCGAGGATCGGCCCCACCAGCGTCGCGATACCGGCCGTCGCGCCCCACAGCGCCATCGCCTGACCGCGTCGATCGGCCGGGAACGTACGGGTGATGACCGTCATCGTCTGGGGCGTCATCAACGACGCGCCGACGCCCTGCACGGCGCGGGCCAGGATCAGCATCTCGATCGAGCCCACCAGCCCGCACCACAGGGACGACGCGGTGAACACGACGAGCCCCGCCAGATAGACCTTCTTCGGCCCGATCCGGTCGCCGAGCCGCCCCGTCACGAGCAGCGGCACGGCATACGCCAGCAGATAGGAACTCGTCACCCACAGCACCGTCGTGATATCGGCCGAAAACGCCCTGGTCAGCGCCGGCGTAGCAATCGACACGATCGTGCTGTCGACGAGGATCATGAAGAACCCGAGGACCAGCGCCCACAGGGCCGGCCACGGGTTCTCCGGGAGCTCTTCGTGGATCGGCCCTCCCGCGGGGTCCTTCCCGGGCGGCGGGCCCATCACGGGCGACGGTGTGGGTGAACTCACGGGCGACACGCTACGCCGCCTGACCCGCCGCCGCCTGACCGCTCCGCGACGGACGGCCACGTGCTTGGACGGCCAAGACGTCGAACGGCTGCGGACGGCCAAGACGTGGACGGCTGCAGGCGAGGACGGTTAAGAGGTCGTGCGCAGCGGGTTCAGACGGGCCAGCCTTCCTGGCGGTACGCGGCATCCCAGAACATCCATTCGTACCGGCAGGCCGTCAGGAACGCCTCGCGCATCCGGGAGCGCGTCGCCACGTCGGCCTCGTCGGCCAACCGGTCCACGATCCCGATCGCCGCGGTGGTCGCCTCCCGGAAGGCTTCGTCCCCATAGGCGCCGATCCAGTCCCCGTACGCATGAGAGGCCAGCGACTCCTCACCGGCGCCCGCATCTGCGTTGCCATCCCCGACGGCTGCGGCCCGGCGCAACACCTGCTCCTTGATGCGGGTCCCCACGAACTCGTACACCCAAAAGCAGGGCAGGACGCCCGCGGCGAGCGCCGGGTAACAGCCGGAGGCGGCCAGGGAGAGCAGGTACGAGGTGTAGCCGGTCGTCGTCGGAGAGGCGAGCACCGGGTGGGAATCTGTGACCCGGCCGGCGTGCAGCTCGCGCTCGACGAGGATCGCGTCTCGGGCGCTGGTCGCCCAGAACACGATGTCGTCGCTCGAGGGCGCCTGGGCTGCCGCGGCGGCCATCGCTCGCGCGTAAACGTCGAGGTAGAGGGCGTCCTGCTTGAGGTAGCCCAGAAACACGTCCCGGTCCAGCGTCCCCCGCGTCAGCTCGGCGATGAACGGGTGGTCCAGGATCGCCGCCTTGATCGGCTTGGCCTCCGTCCACACCCGGCAGGTGAAGCTGGCTGAGCCGCACACCCGCGGCGTCGGCCAGTCGAGCGACGTCGCGTCGGCATCGGCGGGATTCACGTGATCGGTCGCGGCGTCCTTCGAAGCGACCCCGTGGCCTGCGAGCGCGAGCGTGGCGGCCGCAAGGGCGGCGGTGGGCTGGTCGATCATGGCGTGTCCCATCGGTCGATGTGCTCGTGGAAGTGGTGGACGGGCCCCGGCCCGGCGCCGATGTCGAGGGAGTCGGCGTGCCGCAGCGCCTCCGTCAACCAAGCCTTGGCGTCGACGACGGTGCTCGGCCAGTCGGCGCGGCGGGGCCGCAGCGCGGCGAGCGCAGAGGACAGGGTGCAGCCGGTTCCATGCGAGTTGATGGTGGGGACCCGCGGGACGCGGAACAGTCGCTCCCCGTCGGCGTCGAGCCACAGGTCGACCGCGTCGCCCATGCCGCCGGTGTCGTCGAGGTGGCCGCCTTTGACCAGGACGGCGCGGGCGCCCAACTCCACCCGCAGGCGTCGCGCCTGCTCGCGCATCTGCGCGACGGTGGTGGCGGGCGCGCTGTCGGTGAGGACGGCCGCCTCGGCCAGGTTGGGGGTGATCACGTCTGCGTGCGGCAGGATGGCCCGGACCGCGTCGACGGCGTCGTCGGCGAGCAGCCGAGACCCCGATGTCGCCACCATGACCGGGTCGAGTACCCGATACCGACCGGCGAGCGGCCCGGACAGGTACTCCCCGACGCACGCCGCGAGCGCCGCCGATCCGAGCATCCCCACCTTGACCGCGTCGAGCCGCACGTCGGCCAGCAGAGTGTCCAGCTGCAGCCGGACGAAGTCCACCGGGACCTCGTGCACGCCCGTGACCCCGGTCGTGGCCTGCGCCGTCAGGGCCGTGATGACCGACGTGCCGAACGCGCCCAGCGCGCTGAAGGTCTTGAGGTCAGCCTGGATGCCCGCCCCGCCCGACGGGTCGGAGCCGGCGATCGTCAGCGCGACCGGAGGCCTCCCACGTGGTGTCATGGGTGTCGCTCTCCTCACTGTTCGTCGAATTCACTGCGTCGGATTCAACCTGTGCCGCAGTGTCACCAGCGGCGATCGTCGCCACCGTCGATTGTCGCCAGCGCCGATCGTCACCAGCGCCGACGCCCCCCGTCGTGTTCGGGCGTGGGCGCGGCGGCGGCCCACGCCTCGACCAGGGCTCGGGTGGCGGCCTCGATGTCGTCCTGGCCGCAGATCGCGCTGATCACGGCCATGCCCTCCAGGCCGACGGCGCGCAGCCCGGCCGCGTCCGCCGCCTTCACCCCGCCGATCGCCACGCAAGGCCACGGGCTCGCGGCTGAGAGGACGTGCAGGTGGTCGAGCCCCCGCACCTCCCGGTGGTCGAGCTTGCTCGTCGTGGCGCGCAGCGGCCCGACGCCCAGGTAGTCCGTCAGGTCCGGCCACGCCCGCGCGTCGTCGAGCTCGTCGAGGGTGTGGATGGACAGCCCCAGGTACGCGTCGTCGCCGAGAATCCGCCGCGCCTGCACGACGCCGAGGTCGCCCTGCCCGACGTGCGCACCCTGCGCGCCGATGGCCTCGACCAGATGAACGCGGTCGTTGACGATGAGCGGCGTGCCGGTGCCGACCAGCGCCCGCGCGACCTGCCGCCCCAGTGCGGTGAACTCCTCGTCCGTGGCGTCGGGATCGCGCAGCTGCACGATGGTGACGCCGGCCGCCACCGCCCGGCGTACCGTCTCTGGCACCCCGATCGAGCCGCACAGCCCGGTGTCCGTCACCAGGTAGACACTCAGATCCAACGGCGGCCGCAGCGTCGGCGCGGGCCCCGCGGGGGCGGCGCCCGGGCTGTCCCAGTCGTTCACACGTTCATCTCCTTGGCTCGTGTCCCGCCGTCGGCCACGGGGGGGTGGGCGCGCGTGGACGTCGCCGTACGGCGGTGCCGTCTCACGTCACGTGAGGCGCGCGCGTTCGGCGAGGCGTGCCGGCGTGATGAGCCACAACTCGTCGAGCAGGGCGCTCGCGAACGTGCCGGGGCCGCGGGTCGTGGCGGCCGCGTCCTCTGCGGCGACGCACAGCACCACGGTCGCGGCCGTCGCGGCCACGAGCGGCGAGGTGACGGCGGCGAAGGCCGCCATGAGCGCGCCGAGGGAGCAGCCCACACCGGTCACACGCGTCATCCACTCGTGGCCGTTGTCGACCCGGACGACGCGCTCGCCGTCGGTGATCAGGTCGCTCGCGCCGCTGACGGCGACCGTCCGGCCCAGTCGACGGGCCAGGCCTCGGGCGGTGTCGGCCACCTGGTCAGGGGTGTCGGCGGAGTCGACCCCACGCCCACCCGCGCCGCCCGCGAGTCCTTGGATTTCCGAGGCGTTGCCGCGGACGATCGTTGGGGACGCGGCGAGCAGCCGGCGCGCGTGCTCCGTCCGCCAGGTCAGGCCGCCCGCCGCGACCGGGTCGAGCACCCACGGGGTGTTGGCCGCGGCGGCCCCCTCGGCGGCGAGGGTCATCGCGGCGACCGTGTCCTCGTAGGGCGTGCCCAGGTTCACCAGCACGGCGCCGGCCACCTGCGCGAACTGCCGTGCCTCGTGCGGGTTGTCGACCATCGCGGGCGCGGCGCCGAGGGCGAGCAGCACGTTGGCGGTCCAGTTCGCGACGACAATGTTGGTGAGGCACTGCACCAGCGGGCCCGCGGCCCGCGTGGCTTCCAGCGCGTGGGCGCAGTTCTGGGCCGTGACGGGGGGAGCGGGCATCATGACGTCCCTTCGCTAGTACGAGCTAGATCAGGTTCGACGGGTGTGTTCTCAGCAGGCGAGCCCGGCGAGGTCCACACGGGAAATCTCCCGTGGTGGTTCCTTGCGGGCCAGTCGGCACCCCGCGTCGTGCCGCCCACTGTATCCGGTTCATGCGCCGCCGGCGGGGGCCTCGGCCACGCCGCGGGGGCCGTCCCCGGGTTGGACGGCCACCTCGGTCTGCGTGGTGTGCTCGCGCGGCTGCGCGATCACCGTTGGCGCCCTATTGGTTCTTCGCGGTCGTGCGCGCCTTCCGGCAAGCTCGACCTCGCCGGGACGCGGACCTGCGCTTACGCGTCGGTGAGATCCACCACGACGGGAGCGTGATCGGAGGCGCCCTTGCCCTTGCGCTCGTCGCGATCGATGAAGGCGCCGCTCACCCGCGCGGCGAGTGCGGGGGAGGCGAGGGCGAAGTCGATGCGCATGCCCTGCCGCTTGGGGAAGCGCAGTTGGGTGTAGTCCCAGTACGTGAAAACGCCCGGCCCAGGGGTGTGCGGGCGGGCCACATCGGCGTAGCCGGCGTCGATCACACGCGAAAAGGCCTGGCGTTCCGGGCCGCTGACGTGAGTCTTGCCCGCAAAGAACCCCATGTCCCACACATCGTCATCCTGGGGGGCGACATTCCAGTCACCCATGAGGAGCGTCTGCGCGTCCGGTTGCGCGGCGAGCCAGCTGCGGCCGACGTCGGCGAGTGCGGCCAGCCAGTCGAGCTTGTACGCGTAGTGCGGATGCTCCAGCTCCCGCCCGTTGGGGATGTAGAGGGACCAGACCCGTACCCCGGCACAGGTCGCGCTGATCGCGCGGGCCTCCGCGACCGCGCTCGGCTCGCCCCAGCGCGGCATCCCCGGGAAGCCCACCTGTTCGTCGGCAAGCCCGACGCGGCTCGCGACGGCCACGCCGTTCCACTGGTCGAGGCCGTGCCGGGCCACCTCGTACCCCGCGTCCGCGAAGCGTTCATCGGGGAACTGGTCGTCTCGACACTTCGTCTCCTGCAGCGCGAGGACGTCGACGTCGTGTCTGTGCAGGAAAGCCAGCACACGATCCACGCGGGCACGAATAGAGTTCACGTTCCAGGTCGCGATGCGCACGAGTGCCACCCTACGCACGGGCCCTAGGCCGAGGGGCGAGTGCCAGGGGCGCGGGCTAGCGTAACGGCCATGACCACCGCCCTCGTCACCGGAGCCAGCGCCGGGATCGGCCGCGCGTTCGCCTGCGAACTGGCCTCGGCCGGCCACGGGCTCGTCCTCGTCGCGCGCCGCGAGGAGGTGCTGAAGGGTTTCGCCGACGAGTTGCGCGAAACCCACGGCGTCGAGGTGGAGGTGTTGCCGGCGGACCTCTCCGAGCGCTCCCAGGTGGAGGTCGTCGCCGAGCGCGTGCGTGCGCACGGGCCCGGTTCTGTCGACCTGCTCGTCAACAACGCGGGATTCGGGCTGGGCACGCCGTTCCTGCGCTCGGACGTCGCCGACGAGGAGCGCCAGGTCGAGGTGATGTGCCGGGCGGTGCTGGTGCTCTGCCACGCGGCCGGGCGGGCCATGAGCAGGCGCGGGCGCGGTCAGATCGTCAACGTGTCGAGCGTCGCGGGGTTCGTGTCGATGGGCAGCTACTCGGCGGCGAAGGCCTGGGTGACCGTGTTCACCGAGGGGCTGGCTGCGGAGCTGCGCGGATCGGGCGTGCAGGCGATGGCCCTCTGCCCGGGGTACACGCGCACGGAGTTCCACGAGCGGATGGGCGTACGGGTGAGCGGTGTGCCGCAGCCGCTGTGGCTGGACTCCGAGCGGCTGGTCAAGGAGGCCTTGCGGGACGCGCGCCGGGGGAAGGTGATCAGCGTTCCCGGGCCGGCCTACAAGGTGGTCGCCGCCGCGACCGGCGCGCTGCCGCGGCCCGCGCTGCGGGCGATGTCGGCGGCGCTCGCCGGTCGGCGCGGGCGACTGCGCGAGCGCATCGGCCGCTGAACAGTTCTGATCTGGGACCGGTCGATACACTCGGCGCCGTGACGACTGATCCCCGGACGCAGCTGCTGGACCTCATCAAGGCGCAGGCCATCGTGCATGGGCACGTGATCTTGTCCTCCGGCAAGGAGGCGGACTACTACGTCGACCTACGCCGGATCACCCTGGACGGCCAGGCCGCCCCGTTGGTCGGCGAGGTGATGCTGGACCTGACGGCGGATCTGGAGTACGAGG
Organism: Dermatophilaceae bacterium; assembly: GCA_040006675.1. GTDB lineage: Bacteria > Actinomycetota > Actinomycetes > Actinomycetales > Dermatophilaceae > Austwickia. The sequence goes on from JBDTWM010000012.1 coordinate 10,339, forward strand.
CCGTCGGTGGGCTCACCATGGGCGCCGACCCGGTGGCGAGCGCGATGCTGCACGCCGCGGCCGCGCGGGGCCGACGGCTGGACGCGTTCGTGGTCCGCAAGGCCGAGAAGGCCCACGGCCTGCAGCGCCGCGTCGAGGGGCCGGACATCGCGGGCCGGCGGGTGCTGATCGTGGAGGACACGTCTACCACGGGCGGCTCGCCGCTGACCGCGATCGACGCGTGCCGCGCGGGAGGCGCGCACGTCGTGGCGGTGGCGGTCATCGCCGACCGCGGCTCGGCGGCAGGGGAGCGGATCACCGCGGAGGCGGGCGTGCCCTACGTGTTCGCGTACGGTCTCGCCGACCTCGGCCTCGCCTGATCCGTCCCGCCGTCAGCCGGCCCGTGGGCGCCGCGACGCCCCGGCAGGTGCGAGGACCACGGCACGTGCGGACCGCGGCAGGCGAGAACTCGGGCGGTCAAACGTCCCGACGGGCGTCGAGCGCGTCGCCCACCGCTCCGGCGGCCTCGCCGGCGAGCGCCTTCGTGCGGCGTTGGTGCATGACGTACTCGAACACCATCGGCAGCACGGAGACGAACACGATCAGCAGGATCGCCGCCTCCAGGTGATCGTGGACGAAGGAGATGTTGCCCAGGAAGTAGCCCAGCAGGGTGATGCCGACGGCCCACAGGACGGCGCCGACGAAGCTCCAGGTGAAGAACCGCCGCCGGTCCATCCGTCCGACCCCGGCCACCACGGTGATGAAGGTCCGCACGATCGGCACGAACCGTCCGATGACCAGAGCCTTGTTGCCGTACTTGTCGAAGAACGCGATGGTCTGGTCGAAGTGCTTCTTTTTCAGGACGCGGCCATCCCGGCGATAGAGCGGCTCGCCGATGAACCGTCCGATCTCGTAGCCGACGACGTTGCCCAGGAAAGCCGCGGTGGACAGGATCAGGCACGCCAGACCGATCGACATGTCAACGTCGCCGCGTTTGATGAACAGTCCGACGCTGAACAGCAGCGAGTCGCCGGGCAGGATCGGGAACAGCAGGCCGCACTCGATGAAGACAATCGCCACGCTGACCCAGAAAAACTGCGTCCCAAACTGATTCAACAGGTACTGGGGGTCCATCCAGTCGGGACCGAGCATGGGGAGCACGTCGTCACTGTACCCAGGTGCGGTGGGCCCTTCACTGTGTGACTCGCCTTACGGCGCCGGCGCCGGTGCGGGCGCGGTCAGGTCTGGGCGGGCAGGATCGTCCAGCCTTCGTCGCCGATCTCCAGCGGTACGGGTGCGTCGAGGCGCACCTGCCCCCACTCCCCGGCCCGGCCGCTGCGATCCACCGCCAGCCCCGGCAGCCCCCGGGCCCAGAGCGCGTCGGATCCGACCACCAGCACCCGCTCTCCGCGGTAGAGGTCGGCGATGCCCTGCAGCACCTCGTGCATCCCGCCCTGGTCGAGGCCTTCGGCGACGTGGCAGCTGACGCCCAGCTCCTGGGCGGCCAGGTGCCCGACGTCGGCAGCCCGCCCGGGTACGGCGTAGACCGCGGCGATCCGCTGCGTCCACAACGCCTTCGCCTGCCGACGCAGGCGAGTGTTTGCCTCGTCGTCGAGCGGCCCGTCGTCGTGGCCGACCAGCAGCAGGGTCACGGGGCAGTGCAAGGTCACCGGGACAGCGTACGTCCGGCGAGCAAGGGTTCCTCGGTGCGCCCTAGACTCCGGCCGTGGAGGCCGAGGAGGGCGCGGGGGGCAGAGGACGACGGGCCGGGGGGCCTGCGGGGCAGGGCGGGGAGTCTGCGCGGGAGGTCGGGGTGGGTCCGTGGCCGGGGGGGGAGCCGGCGTGGCCGCGGGACGCGACCGGCGAGGTGGCCGAGCCGTACGATCCGGAGCTGCTCGCGGACGGCGACCAGCGCAACGTCGTGGACCGGTATCGCTACTGGCGGCACGAGGCGATCGTCGCCGACCTCGACGGGCGCCGCCACGAGCTGCACATCGCCGTGGAGAACTGGGTGCATGACTTCAACATCGGGTCGGTGATCCGCACGGCGAACGCGTTCAACGTGGCCGCGTTCCACATCGTCGGCAAGCGTCGCTGGAACCGGCGTGGGGCGATGGTCACCGACCGGTACCAGCACGAGCACCACCACGGCAGCGTCGCGGACTTCTGTGCGTGGGCCCGCGAAAGCGAGCGGCCCGTCATCGCGGTCGACAACGTGCCCGGCAGCGTCCCGTTGGAAACCTACGAGCTGCCGCTGCGCTGCATCCTGGTCTTTGGCCAGGAGGGTCCCGGCACGTCTGCGGAGTTGCTCGCCGCGGCCGACGCGATCGTCCACATCACCCAGTACGGCTCGACGCGCTCCCTCAACGCGGGGGCGGCCGCGGCCATCGCGATGCACGCCTGGGTTCGGGCGCACGCGTTCGACCAGCTGCCATGAGAGGGTTGCAGCCACTCCTTCGGCGGCCTGTCACGGCATAGGATGGGCCCCAGTGTCGGCTCGCACAGCACGCCGCGCCGCCGTCGCGGCCGACCGCCCAGACGTACCGCCGACGAAGGAGCAACTCGTGCCTATCGCAACCCCCGAGGTCTATGCCGACATGCTCGACCGGGCGAAGAAGGGTGCCTTCGCCTACCCGGCCATCAACATCACCTCCAGCCAGACGATCAACGCCGCGATCCGCGGTTTCGCCGAGGCCGGTTCCGACGGCATCATCCAGGTCAGCACCGGCGGGGCCGAGTACGGCGCGGGCCCGACGATCAAGCACATGGTGACCGGCGCGCTGGCACTCGCGGCCTACGCGCACGAGGTCGCGAAGAACCACGACGTCAACATCGCGCTGCACACGGACCACTGCCCGAAGGACAAGCTCGACACGTTCGTACGTCCGCTGATCGAGGCCTCCGCCGAGCGCGTGAAGGCCGGCGGCAACCCGATCTTCCAGTCGCACATGTGGGACGGTTCCGCGGTGCCGCTGAAGGAAAACCTGACTCTGGCCAAGGAGCTGCTGGCGGCGGCCAAGGCGGCTCACATCATCCTCGAGGTCGAGATCGGCGTCGTCGGTGGCGAGGAGGACGGGGTCGCCAACGAGATCAACGACCAGCTCTACACCACCCCCGAAGACTGCCTGGCCCTCGTCGAGGCGCTCGGCTTGGGTGAGAACGGCCGCTACATGGCGGCGCTGACGTTCGGCAACGTGCACGGGGTGTACAAGCCGGGCAACGTCAAGCTCCGTCCGGAGATCCTCCAGGAGTGCCAGGAGGCGGTCAAGGCGAAGTTCGGCACCGGCGACAAGCCGCTCGACCTGGTCTTCCACGGCGGCTCCGGCTCGCTGCCGCAAGAGATCTCGGACGCGGTCGACTACGGCACGATCAAGATGAACGTCGACACCGACACGCAGTACGCGTTCACCCGCCCGGTCGTCGACTGGATGTTCACCAACTACGAGGGCGTCCTCAAGGTTGACGGCGAGGTCGGCAACAAGAAGCTGTACGACCCGCGCGCCTGGGGCAAGGCGGCCGAGGGGAACATGGCTGCTCGCGTCGTCCAGGCATGCCAGGACCTGCGCTCTGCCGGCACCCACCAGTGAGCGTGGCCCGACGGGCCTGAGCTGTGTGGTTTTGACGGCCCCGCTCCTCCTTGCCGGGGGGGCGGGGCCGTCGCTGCGCCCCCCGGCGACACGAGGTGCGTCAGTGTGAGGGCGCAGCGGCATGCGACGGGATGCGTGCTCGTGCGTCACCAGCGAGCCCTGCGCGCGCGGTCCTGCCCATGTGACGCCGCCCAGGTGACACCGCCCGTATGACGCCAGGTGCGGGGGGTGTGCGCGCTGGAAAGGCAGCAGGGCATCCCACGGGGAGCGCTACACTCAGGCGGTACGAGCCCACGCGTACCAACGGTGGGCTCGCGGCATGTCCTGAGGCCGTCGGTACGTCAGGGACTGCGCAGCTCGTGGGACACGAAGCGGACGCGAGCGAACAAACGAGGGAAGGTGGTCGCCGATGCCCGCGATCGTGCTGATCGGAGCCCAGTGGGGCGACGAAGGCAAAGGCAAGGCCACCGATCTACTGGGCAGCCGAGTGGACTACGTCGTCAAGTTCAACGGCGGCAACAACGCCGGGCACACCGTGGTCATCGGGGGCGAGACCTACGCCCTGCACCTGCTCCCGAGCGGCATCCTCACCCCCGGCGTCATCCCGGTCATCGGCAACGGCGTGGTCATCGATCCGGAGGTCCTCTTCGACGAGCTCACCGCGCTGTCGGCCCGCGGTATCGACGTCAGCAGGTTGCGCATCAGCGCGAACGCCCACCTCATCCCCTCGTACAACATCGAGGTCGACAAGGTCCGCGAGCGGTTTCTCGGCAAGCGCAAGCTGGGGACGACGGGACGCGGCATCGGCCCGACGTACGCAGACAAGATGAACCGCATCGGCATCCGCGTGCAGGATCTCTTCGACCCGTCGATCCTGCGGCAAAAGGTCGAGGCCGCCCTCGAGGAGAAGAACCATCAGCTGGTCAAGATCTTCAACCGCCGCGCGATCTCCGCGGAGGCGGTATCGGACGAGCTGCTGAGCTTCGCGGACCGGATGCGGCCCATGGTGGTCGACGCGGGCCTAGAGCTGAACCGCGCGCTGGACGCCGGCAAGACCGTGCTCTTCGAGGCCGGCCAGGCCACGATGCTCGACGTCGACCACGGCACGTACCCCTTCGTGACCTCCTCCTCGTGCATCGCCGCCGGCGCGTGTACGGGTTCCGGCATCGCGCCGACCCGCGTGGACCGGGTGGTGGCGGTGCACAAGGCGTACGCGACCCGCGTCGGCTCCGGCCCGTTCCCGACCGAACTGCACGACGGCTGGGGACAGACGTTGCGCGACCGCGGGTTCGAGTTCGGGACGACGACCGGCCGGCCGCGTCGCTGCGGATGGGCCGACACCGTGGTGGCCCGGTACGCGACCCGCCTCAACGGGGTGACCGACTTTGTGGTGACGAAGCTCGACGTGCTGACCGGGATCGAGCGGATCCCGGTGTGCGTGGCGTACGACGTGAACGGGACACGGCACGACGAGATGCCGGTCAACCAGTCCGACGTCCATCACGCGACGCCGATCTACGAGGAACTGCCCGGCTGGACAGAAGACCTCACGGTGGCGCGGACGTTCCAGGATCTGCCGCCGAACGCGCGCTCCTACATCGAGCGGCTCGAGGAGCTGATGGGGGCGCGCATCTCGGTCATCGGCGTGGGACCGGGCCGGGACGAGGTCGTGGTGCGCCACGACTTGCTGGAACGACACGGATCCGGCGTCGCGGTCGGGGACGGGTGAGGGAGCTGCGGTGAGCGGGGCGGGAACAGCGCACGACTGGGTGAGCCGGATGGCTGACGAGCTGATCGCGGCAGCGGACGCGCGGGACGGCGCGGCGGGGCGGGGGGTCGGGCAGCGGCCGATCGTGTGCGCGTCGGGCTTGTCGCCGTCGGGGCCGATCCACCTGGGCAACCTGCGCGAGGTGATGACCCCGCACCTGGTCGCCGACGAGATCCGGCGCCGCGGGCGGACCGTGGACCATCTGCTGAGCTGGGACGATTACGATCGCTTCCGCAAGGTGCCGCTCGGCGTCGAGGGTGTCGACGACTCGTGGGCCGAGCACATCGGACGGCCACTGTCGTCGGTGCCCGCGCCGCGCGGGTCGACCCACCCGAACTGGGCGGCCCATTTCAGGACCGCGATGGCGGCGTCCCTGGCAGAGCTGGGCGTGGAGTTCCGTGGGATCAGCCAGACGCAGATGTACACCTCGGGGGCGTACCGAGACTCCATCCTGCGGGCGATGCGGGAGCGGGCGACGATCGATGCGATCCTGCGGCAGTACCGCACGAAGAGGTCGGTCGCGCAGGGCGAGGGCGAGGACCCCGCCGAGTTGAGCGAGGATGAGCTCGCGGCGGCCCAGGGGTCGGGCGCGGCCGACGAGGACGACGGCAGCGTGGCCGGGGGCGAGTACTTCCCGTACAAACCGTATTGCGGCGCCTGCGGGCGGGACACCACGACCGTCACGGAGTACGACGAGCCGAGCACCACGCTCTCCTACCACTGCGGCTGCGGGCATCAGGCCACCATGGACCTCTCACGGGAGAACCACGGAAAGCTCGTGTGGAAGGTCGACTGGCCGATGCGCTGGGCCTTCGAGGGCGTGGAGTTCGAGCCGAGCGGCGTGGACCACTCCAGCCCGGGGTCGAGCTACGTGGTCGGAGGGCAGATCGTCGCGCCGGTATTCGGCGGGTGGCAGCCGATCGGGCCGATGTACGCGTTCGTCGGGATCGCTGGTAAAGCCAAGATGAGCTCGTCCACCGGTGGCGTGCCGACTCCGGCCGACGCGCTGGAGATCATGGAGCCGCAGGTGCTGCGGTGGCTGTACGTCCGCCGTCGGCCCAACCAGTCGTTCACGGTCGCCTTCAACCGCGACATCCACCGGATGTACGACGAGTGGGACGCGCTGGTGCGCAAGGTGCGCGCCGGCAAGGGTCAGCCCGCGGACCTGGCCATGGTGGCGCGCTCGGCGCGCACGGCGGCCGGTGAGCTGCCGCGGACCCCGGTGCCGCTGCCCTACCGCGCCCTGTGCTCGGTGGCCGACCTGACCGGGGGACTGGACGAGGGCGATGAGGGGCGCTCCGCCCAGCAGTTGCGCATCCTCGCCTCGATGGATACTGCAGTGGCATCGTTGGAGGACACCCGGCCGCGCCTGGACAAGGCGGCCCGGTGGATCGCCACGCAGGCCGACCCGGAGGACCGGACGGTGCTGCGCGCCGAGGTCGACGCGGCGCTGCTGGCCTCGCTGGGCGACCACCAGCGGCAGGCGTTGGCCTCGCTGACAGATGAGCTGGAGGCCGACTGGAGCCTGGACGGGCTGACCGCGCTCGTCTACGGGATCCCGAAGCGGCAGGCCGGCCTCGACGTCGCCGAGAAGAAGCTTCCACCGGAGGTCAAGGCGGACCAGAGGGCGTTCTTCGCGCTGATCTACCGTTTGCTGCTCGGCGCGGACACCGGTCCGCGCATCCCGACGCTCCTGCTGTGCGCAGGTCCGGGGCGGGTGCGCCACCTGCTCGGCGCCTGAGCTTCCGGCCTGGTCGTGTGCCGAGGTGTCGTGCGGATGCCGAGGTGTCGTGCGGAGGTGTCGTCGACCGCCTCCCGCGCCGCCGCGACGGGTCAGGGGAGCGGCGCCACGCCCAGGACGTGCATCCGGTGCGCCGCACGGGTGAGGGCCACGTACAGCACCCGGATCCCTCCCGGGGACTCCGAGGTGATCTCGTCGGGATCGACCACGACGCACGCGTCGTACTCCAGCCCCTTGGCGCTCAACGGGTCGACGACCACGATCCGCTCGTCGCCGCCGTCGCCCAAGCACGTGAGGGCGTCGCTCCACCGGGCCGGGGTGATCACCCCGATCGTGCCGTCGACCTCGCCCGACAGCGTCCTCAGGGAGTCTCGTACCGCGTCCGCCACGGAGTGCGCCTCAGGCGGGACGGTACGGATGAGAGGCACCACGCCGGTCTCGCGGACCGCGTCGGGAAGGTCGGCGTCCGGCAGATGGGCGCTGATCACGGCGGCAGCGTAGTCGAAAATCTCACGGGCGTTACGATAGTTGGTCGTGAGGTGGAAGCTCTGGCGCGCCTTGGTGCCGAACGCGTCGTCCCGTGCCGCCGCGGCCTCTGGGGCGTCCGGCCACGACGCCTGGGCCGCGTCGCCGACGATCGTCCACGAGGCGCGGCGCCCGCGCCGGCTGAGCATCCGCCAGTGCATCGGGGACACGTCCTGGGCCTCATCGACGAGGATGTGCGCGTACTCGCTGGGGCGCTCGAGTCGGCCGGACAACAGCAGCTCACGGGCCACTTCCCCACCTGCCCAGACCTCCCCGGGCAAAGGTGTGCCGCCCCGGGCCTCCTCGAAGGCACCGACGGAGGATGATCCACCCCACGTGGTGGTACCTCCCGCCCTGGACAGCCCGCGGAGCATGCCGTCCGCGACGGCCTCTGACTCGGCGTCATCCAGGAGCTCGACCTCATAGAAGCCACGCTCCTGCCTCACCTCCGGGACCACCCCGAGCCGGCTCGACAGATCGTCGATCAGCGCCACGTCGGCGACGGACCAGGTGCCCTCGGTGAGCGCCCGCCGGTACGAGTCCGCCAGGCCAGCTGCTTCGTCGCTCGTGAGAACGCCGGCGCCGTGCCGGCCCACCCGCTCTCGGTCGGCCAGCCACAGCAGCACCTCGCGTGGGTCCACGGGACGCCACCACTGCTCCATGAATCGCTCGACGTCGAGGTGCTCCGCGAACACCTGCGCGAATTCCTCGCGCTCTTCGTCCTCCGTCCCCCGCGGACCTTGCGAGTGCACCTGCGACCAGGCCGCCGCCGTGAGTTCGGCACGCATGGCCGACCCGGCCGCGTTGCGCCGGTGCCCACGTAGGACCCTGCCTCTGCACCGGTCCAAGGTGCGGCGGTCCAGGTGCACCGGCTGACCGCCGACCATGATGCGCAGCGCGTCCGGCGCGCCAGGGATCGTGTCGCGGGCGACGCGGGACAACACGCGACGGATCCGCAGCGATCCCTTGACCGCGGCCACGCTCGGGGGGTCGACGTGCGTTGCAGTCACGGCGTCGACGACGTCACCGAGAGAACGAAGGGTCACCGCGTCCTCACCGAGGGACGGTAGGACCCGTTCGATGTACGCCGTGTAGGCGGCCGACGGCCCGACCACGAGCACGCCGCCCCCTTCGAACCGGCGCCGGTCCGAATAGAGCAGGTACGCGGCGCGGTGCAGCGCCACTACGGTCTTGCCCGTGCCAGGGCCGCCGGTGATCTCGACGACGCCTCGAGCGTCGGCCCGGATGGCCTCGTCCTGGTGGGCCTGAATGGTGGCGACGATGTCACGCATGCGCCCCGACCGGCTGCGGCCGAGCGCCGCGAGCAGCGCCCCTTCGCCGAGCACGACCATGTCGTCCGGCGGTGTGGGCGACATGAGATCATCCTCCGCGCCGACGACCCGCGAGCCCTGGCAACGCAGCACGCGGCGTCGCACGACCCCGTGCGGTGAAAGTGGCGTGGCCCGGTAGAAGGGCGAGGCCGCGGGCGCGCGCCAGTCGATGACGAGGGGGTCATAGTCCTCGTCGCGCACGCCCAGGCGTCCGATGTAGCGCACCTCACGGGGTCCTTCGCCGCTGTCGGCGTCGAGATCCAGGCGGCCGAACACCAGGCCCTCGTGCTCTCGTTCGAGGGCGGCGCGTCGGCGCGCCGCCCGATAGACCAGGGCGTCCCTCTCGAACAGGCCGGTCAGCTCCTCATCGCGGATATCGCCCGTCCGGTCGGTGCGTCCCCGAGCCATGCCGTCTGCCTGCACGAGGTCGGCCCTCCGGGTCGCCTCCTGCAACGCCTCGTAGACGCGGTCGACGTGGCGTTGCTCCGCGGCGATCTCACGGCTCAGCACCTGCTGGGCTGACGCCCGCTCCGCATCGCGTATCGACCGTCCCCGGCCCGTCGGGTTCACGTTCTCCGTCTCCGCCTCGCTGCCGGTCCAACCCCCTGCGACCGCCGCGATGGCGGCATCGGCCGGGGCACAAGCACACCAGTTTACCGCGACCCCTGGTCCCCCCTCACGGCCGTCAGATCCACCCCCGCTGAGCGGCCACTACTCCGGCTTGGAAGCGGGTCGTGGCGCCGCAGCGCCGCAGCAGCGCCTGGACCCGCCGCTCGACCGTGCGCTGGGACAGGCCGGTCTGGGTGGCGATCATGGCGTCGCTCGCCCCCGCGGCAAGGAGGGTGAGGACGTCCGCGCCGTCCGACTCCAGTGGGTTGGTGTGGCCGGCCACCTCGATGCCGCTCGACCACTCCTTCTCGGCGAGCTGCGTGAGCGCAGCCAGGATGCGAGGCTCCTCCACCACGATCGATCCCGCGCCCGAACTATCGATACTGGTGAAATCCACGACCGCTCCGAGGTCGTCTGCGATGACCAGGGAAGCGGGCGCGTTGCTGACGACGCGCGACTCTTCCCCAGCCGCTCGACGCGCCCGCATGACGGACAGCGCCCGGGGGAAGGCCAGCACGCGGGCGTCGTAGCCGGTCCTGAGCCGGATGGCCCGGCGGGTGATGGCCTTGGTGGCGCTGTGGTGACGATCGTCGTCGAATGCGAGAAAGTACCGGGTGCGGGGTGAGGGGTCACGCACGATCATGATGTCGCGCCGTGCCGCGGCGACCAGCCGATGGATGGCACCTTCCAGGTCCGACAGACAGTCCAACACACGTACTCTTGCGCCATCGAGCGCCAGCCGAAGCAACTCACCGTCGGGACCGTCGAGGAGGCCCACGTCGATGTCGACGGCGCTCCCGCCGCCACCTCCAGCGGTCCCGCCCAAGTCGGGCATCAGGCCAGCGTCTTTCCGTACGTTCGTGTCAGCACCATCTCATGATGGCAAAGGTCACTATTCCGCAAGCTCATTCCTGACCGTTTCGGTACGGCCATCTCATCTGGGCGTTCTTTACCTCGGACGGCATCCCCGCCGAGCGCTCCGGTCGGACCGCACTCCGGATGGCCCCGGGCGGTCCCGGATAGCCTCCGGATGCCCTCGGGCAGGGTCCCCTGTTGTCCGGGGCGCTCTGTTGCGCGGGGCGCCCGGCGGCGTGACGTCGCCGGGCGGGGTCGCCCGATAGGGTGAGCGGCGTGAAGGTTCTCGTGCTCGGATCCGGCGCCCGCGAACACGCGATCGTCACTGCCCTCGCTCGTGATCCTGAGGTGAGCGCGATCTGCGCGGCACCGGGCAACCCAGGCATAGCGAGCCTCGCCGAGTGTTATCACGTCGACCTGCTCGACCACCTCGCGGTGGGGCGACTCGCGAAAAGCGTCGGGGCCGACCTGGTGATCGTCGGGCCGGAAGGGCCCCTGGTGGCCGGGGTCGCGGACGCGATCCGAGCCCGTGGCCTGTTGTGCGTCGGCCCGTCGGAGGCCGCCGCACGGCTGGAGGGCAGCAAGTCCTTCGCCAAGGAGATCATGGCGTCGGCAGGCGTGCCTACCGCGCTGGCGCGCGTGTGCACCAGCCCGGAAGAGGTCGCCCAGGCGTTGGACGCCTTCGGGGCGCCGTACGTCGTGAAGGACGACGGGCTGGCCGCCGGCAAGGGCGTGGTGGTGACCGACAACCTGATGACGGCGTTGGCCCACGCCGCGCAGTGCCTGAGCCGCGAGGTGCCTGCGGGCGGTCCGCCGCCCACCGTCGTGGTCGAGGAGTTCCTGGACGGACCCGAGGTGTCGCTGTTCTGTCTGACGGACGGTCGGACCGTCGTGCCGCTGGCGCCCGCGCAGGACTTCAAGCGTGCCCTTGACGGTGACGGCGGATTGAACACCGGCGGCATGGGTGCCTACAGTCCGCTGGACTGGGCGCCGTCCGGGCTCGTGGATGAGGTGGTGACGCGCGTCGCGCAGCCGACCGTCGACGAGATGCGCCGCCGTGGTGCGCCGTTCGCGGGCGTCCTCTACGTGGGGTTGGCGCTGACATCCCGCGGGACACGGGTCGTGGAGTTCAACGCCCGCTTCGGCGACCCCGAGGCGCAGGTGGTGCTCGCGCGCCTGCGCACTCCGCTCGGGGGGCTGCTGCGCGCGGTCGCCGCGGGGACGCTCGACCAGGTGGAGCCTTTGGTCTGGGACGACGATGCGGCGGTGACCGTGGTGATCGCCGCGCAGGGCTACCCGGGTGGGCCGCGCAAAGGCGACCCGATCAAGGGGTGTGAGGACGTCAGGAACGCGGCCGTGCTGCACGCAGGCACGGCGGTCAGAGGCGGACAGCTGGTGAGCGATGGTGGCCGGGTGTTGTCGGTGGTGGCAACCGGTGAAGACCTGGGTGAGGCGCGAGCGCGCGCCTACGCCGCGGTCGACGCGATCCACCTGCGCGGCGCTCACCACCGCCGCGACATCGCGCTCGCGGCGCAGGAGGGGCGTGTGAGCCTGCCCGCCGGTCACTCCGTGGCGAGCTGGTGAGCGCCCCAGACCTGCCCGGGTACGCCCACCTGGCCTCCGGCAAGGTCCGCGACCTGTACGCACCCCTCGACGAGTCCACGGGCGCCCCGCGGGAGGATCTGCTCCTCCTGGTGGCGAGCGATCGGATCTCGGCGTACGACGCGGTGTTGACCTCCGAGATCCCCGACAAGGGGCGGGTGTTGACGCAGCTGTCGCTGTGGTGGTTCGAGCGACTCTCCGACCTGGTGGCGCACCACGTGGTGTCGACCGACGTGCCCGCGCAGGTCAACGGCCGCGCTGTCCTCGTGCGCCGTCTGGAGATGCTGCCCGTCGAGTGCATCGCCCGCGCCTACCTGACCGGAAGCGGCCTGGCCGACTACCGGCGCACGGGCGAGGTGTGCGGCGTGCCGTTGCCGCCGGGGCTGACCGAGGCGTCGAAGCTCCCCGAGCCGATCTTCACGCCGACGACGAAGGCAGCGATGGGCGAGCACGACGAGCCGATCACGGCCGAGCAAGCGGCCGCGACGCTGGGGCCGGAACGCGCGACCGAGGCGGCCCGACTCACGACGGCGATCCTGGCCCGAGCGGGGGAGATCGCCGCGCCTCGCGGCGTCCTGATCGCGGACACGAAGCTCGAGTTCGGCATCGGACCGACCGGTGGTGCGGGCGAGAGCTCGACGCTGATCCTCGCCGACGAGGTGCTGACCCCGGACTCCTCGCGCTTCTGGCCGGCGAAGGATTGGGAGCCTGGCAGTCCTCAGCGCAGCTACGACAAGCAGTTCGTCCGCGACTGGCTGACCTCGCCGGACAGCGGCTGGGACCGCTGGGGGGGGCAGGCCCCACCGCCGCTGCCGGATGAGGTCGTCGAGCGGACGCGGGAACGGTACGTCGCGGCGTACGAGGCACTCACGGGACGCCGTTTCAGCTGAACCGGACCGATAAGATGAGCCTCGCCGCCTTCCAGTCTGCAGGAGTCGCCCCCATGGGAACTGTCGTCGTGAACGTCATGCTGAAGCCAGAGCACCCTGACGCGCAGGGCGCCGCCCTTGCCGGGCAGTTGGCCGCCCAAGGGTTTGGAGACTTCGTGGAGGTGCGGCAGGGTAGGCGGTTCGTGCTTATGGTCGACGGCCTGGTGACGCCCGAGGTGCTCGCCGCGGCCCGCAAGGCTGCCGAGATCTCGATGGCCGACGTGTCGACCGAATTCGTGACCGTGCGGGACGGGGCCGATGACGGCGTCGACTGGGACGACATGCCGGAGATCTGGGACGACGGCGCGATGCTGACCGCAGCGCAGGGGATGCTCGCTCACGGTCAGGATCCGCGCGATGCGGCGGCGCGCGACCACCGGACGATCGGCCTCGCGCACGCCGCCGACCCAGAGGTGCTTCAGGATCTGTCCGGGACCGGCGATTTCGGTGTCTACGGCGGCTCGGACGACGACGACCGCTGACACGCTCGACGCGGTGACTCGACGCGGCGCGACGACGTAGAACGGCGTCACGATGACATCCGCCGCGGAGCATCAGGCCCGCTGAGTCACAGCTGTGTCATTCGCGCGAGAGTTCGACTCACACTGGTGTGATTCGCGTCGATGGGGGACCGACCGAAGATCGCGTGAGAACGGTGCCGCAGCTGATGACCCAGACCATGCCCTTGCCTACCCGTGGCGTGTACTCCCGCGTGCGCTGCGACGCGTCGCGGCCGCACCGGTGGGAACGCCTGGTCAGGGGGCGGCGGCCCCTGCCGGGCGGGTGGGCATCGCGGCGAGCTGCGGGCCTGCTGGCGGGGAGCGGTTTCTACGTGCTGGCGCTCGTCGTCGGCTCCAGGACGGCCGTTGCCGGGGCGCAGGCCGACGGCGTCGAGCAGATCCTGCCAGCCGTGGGCGTGGCCGCCCTGTGGCTCTCGGGTCACGTCCAGCGTCCGCGCTGGTGGCGCTACGGCGACACCCGGATCGTCGCGGCCATCATCGTCCTGACGCCGCTCGCCCTGACGTTCCATGACGGCCGGGGCGGGACCGCCGGGCTCATCGAGGGCCTGATGTGGGGCGGGGGGCTGCTCACGCAGGCGGTCGTCAGCGTGCTCGCCGCGCGCCGGTGGGCGCGGCCCCGGGGTGCGACGGGCGGCGTGGGCGGGCTGTTGCGGCTCGGTCTTGCCTGCCTCGCCGGCGCGGTCGCGGCCGCGCCGTTCGGGGTGTACGACGTGAGCCGGTACGTGGTGGCCTCGGGTGGGCCGCTCGTGGCGACCGGAGCGGCGAGCTCCGCGGAGTGGCTGCTGCGGGGGAGCGCGGCAGCGTTCTGCGCGCTCGGCCTGTGGCAGGCACTTTGCACAGATTCGTCGGGGCTGCTGCGACCCGCGCGTTGGCTGACGAAGCTGGGCATCGCCGTGGCCACCGGGGTGACCTGCCTCGCCGTCGGGACCGCGGACCAACGCCTGTACCTGCTCGTGCCCGTCACGTTGTGGGCCGCATCGGCGTTCACCGTGCGGGGGGCGGCCGTGTATACGGCGGCGTTGCTGGCGGTCGCGACCTGGATGGGGACGCGTCCCGGTGCGGTCCCAGGGTCGCTGAGCGATGGGGCGGCGTGGAACCACGCGCTGACCCTCAACTCGTTCGCCGTCGTCGTGGTCGGAGTCAGCCTGGCGCTCGCCTACGAGCGGCATGAGCGGGCCCATCTGCTGACCCGCATCCACGAGCAGGCGGACATGGCGCGCGACCACGCGGAGCTGCTCGAAGGCGTGCTCTACTCGGCGCAGGACGCGCTCGTCACCACGGGTCCGACGGGTGGGCTCCTGCTCGCCAACGCTGCGGCCGAGGTGATCGCGGAGCGCGCCGGCCTGTCGCTGGACGCCCTGCTCGCCCTCGCTCCGGAGGGCGCCGAGGTCGGGCCGGTGCGCGCCGTCCTCGCCGGGAGCGGCACGACCGCGGGCGATCTGCAATTCACGGACCGTACCGGCGGACCCGGCATGGTCGTGGCCGTGCGCGCCTACCCGATGCCGCAGGATGATGCGACCGGTGCCGTGGTATCCCTGCGGGACGTCACCGAGGAGCGGCTGCGCACGGAGGGGCTGCGCTACTTCGCGCGGGCCGTGACGCACGACCTGCGCGACCCTCTCGCGGGGATCGCCTTGTCCTCGGAGCTGGCCACCACCGCGCTCGGCGAGGGGCACGCCGACGACGCTCGCGCGGCTCTGGCGTCGATCCTGCGCTCCCACGACCGGGCAAGCGCGCTGCTGCGGGACATCAGCGAATTCACGCTCGCCAGCGACGGCGAGCTCGCCCGACGGTCGCTCTACCTTGACGATTTCGTGCGGATGATCGCCGCGGAGCGGGCCCTCGACGCAGCTGCGGACCCGCTCGACCTGCGGATCGACGCCGACGTCTGCGTCGAGGCCGATCCGCGCCTATTGGGTCGGCTCATCGAGAATCTGCTGGGCAACGCCGCGAAGTACCGTGCGGGCAAGGCTCCAGCCCGCGTCGATATCGTTGCCTACGACACCGGCGAGGATGAGGTCGCGGTGTTGGTGCAGGATCGTGGGATCGGGGTGCCCGAGGGCCAGCAGGGGCTCATCTTCGAGGCGTTCCATCGAGTGCCGGAGCACGCTCCGCGATACGCGGGGTCGGGCCTGGGCCTCGCGATCTGCCGGCAGGTGGTCCAGCGCCACGGCGGGACGATCACGGCGCGGCGGCGACTCGGCGGCGGCACGACGTTCCGGTTCACGCTGCCGCTCGCGACCCGCGGGCCGGTCGCGCTCTGGCCAGACGGCGGGCGTGTCCTGTTGGCACAGGCCGACGGGGCCGGCGGCCCAGTGACGGCGGCGGCGACGGCGGCGTCCCCGTCTACTGGCGTCCGGGCGCCCGTCGGAGTCACCTCACCCTCCACCGGTTGCTCGGGCACGGCTCGGGGGACGGCGCGCAGTCGCGCGCGGTGAAGGGCCTGGCTGAGCGGGCCAGCTGGGCGGTCTCGGACGGACCTCGAACTCCGGTGGGGTAGGGGCACCGGGCGGCGGCCCGCCGCAGCGCCGCTTCGCCGCAGGCGCCGAGATCGCGGCCTTGGACGGCCACCAGGACGACGTTGCCGTAGCGGCGTCCTTTCAGCACCTCGTGCAGACCGACGAGGCAGCAGACCAAGTCGGCGGCAGCCGCCGAGGCGGCGACCCGGGCCACGTAGCGCCACCCGGGCTCGTCCGCGAGGTTGGCGATCAGGACACCGCCGGGGGCCAGCACACGTGCCACGTCAGCCAAGAACTCAATGGTCCCGAGCGATGCGGGGACGCGTCCCTCGTGGAACGCGTCAAGCAGCACCACGTCGGCACTCTCACACGCGAGAAGCTGTACTCCCGTGATGCCATCCTGGGCCCGGATCCGGATGCGATGGCCCCGCGGCAGGGGCAACTCCGCGCGGACCGCTGCGGTCAGGTCGGCGTCGGGTTCAAGCACGATCTGCGGCGAGCCGAGCCGTGTATGCGCGATGTAGCGAGCCAGTGTCAACCCGGCGCCGCCCACGTGGGTGGCGCGCAGCGGGTTTTGGGTCGTGAGGGCGTCGAGCGCGAGGGCCATCTGGGCGACGTACTCGAACTCCAGAACGGTTGGATCGTCGAGCCGCACGTATGACTGCGGGAAACCGTCTCGCCACACGGTCACGCCGCCGTCCGCGTCGTGCGCGAACCGCGCACCGGCGGTCGTGGGGACCGTTGTCGCGGGAGTCTGCCTCGGGGATCTGCTGCTCTCCCGCCGGCCGGTGCGGTGGGTCACCGCAGCGGCGGGTCGTCGGCGCGCAGGCCGCGGTGGCTCGCCGACAGGATCTCGCCGCGCCCGAGCGGTGTCGACGGACCCCCGTCGTTCATGGGCGCAGCAGCGACTTGATCGCGCGACGCTCGTCCATCGCGGTGTACCCTTGCGCCACCTGCGCGAGCGGCAAGGTCAGGTCGAAAACAGCCCCAGGATCGAGCGCTCCCCCCAGCACGTCGTCGCGCAACCGGGGCAGGTAATTGCGCACCGGCGCCATGCCGCCCGCAAGGCCGACGTTGCGGCGGAACATCGGCTCGATCGGTGGGATCACTCCGTGGGGGACGCCCACGAACCCGACCGTCGCGCCGGGCCGCGCGCAGGCCACCGCCTGGTCCATCGACTCACGGGTGCCGACGCACTCCAGCACGGCCTCTGCGCCCACGCCGTCGGTCAGCTCCAGGACCCGCCCGACTCCCTCCGCGCCTCGCTCCGCGACGATGTCGGTCGCCCCGAACCGCCGCGCCAGGGCCTGACGATCGGCGTGCCGGGACATGGCGAGGACACGCTCGGCGCCCATCCGGGCCGCGGAGAGCACGCCGAGCAGCCCGACCGCGCCGTCGCCGACGACGACGACCGTGTCGCCCTCGCGCACGCCGGCGCTCACCGCGGCGTGCCAGCCGGTCGCCATGACGTCCGAGAGCGCCAGCAGGCTGGGGATCATCGCGTCGTCCGGCACGTCGCGCAGGCTCACGAGGGTTCCGTCCGCGAGGGGGATCCGCACGTATTCGGCCTGCGCTCCCCCGAAAGGCAACCCGTCGGCGTCCCGCGTCGCGAAGAACGCGAGGTGTTCGCACGCCGTCTGCATCCCGGCGCGGCAGTGCGGGCACGTGTTGTCACTGATCGTGAAAGGGCTGATGACGAAGTCCCCGGGTCGCAGGCTGCGCACGTCGGCGCCCACCTCCTCGACCACGCCCACCAGCTCGTGACCGATCGCCTTCACCGACGTGAACTCGTTGATTCCCCGGTAGCTCCACAGGTCCGAGCCGCAGACGCAGGACGCGGCGACGCGGACGATCGCGTCGGTCGGCGCGAGAATCGCCGGGTCGTCCACGGTGTCGAGGCGGATGTCGTACGGACCGTACAGGAACGTGGCCTTCATGCTCCCCATGCTCCCACCGGTTCCCGCGGTGCACCTTCCTGCGGGGAGACACTGCGGCAGCATGAAGCCATGCCACCGCTGCGACGCATCGATCCAGCCGCCGGCCGGGCGGCGCTCGCTCGCTGGCGTGCGGGGCCGGGCGGCGCGGATCGGCAGACCACGGCGACCGCCGTCCGGTTCACGCTGGAGGAGCTGGCCGCCCGTGCGCCCGGGAGATCCGTCGAGGTCCGCGTCCCACCGTTCGGGGTCGTCCAGTGCGTCCAGGGGCCGCGACACGCCCGCGGGACACCGCCCAACGTGGTGGAGACCGACCCCGCCACCTGGCTGGCCCTGGCCACCGGAGTCGGCGTGTGGGCCGACGCCCTCGCGGCCGGGCGAGTGAGCGCGAGCGGGCAGCGGGCCGATCTGTCCGACCACCTGCCGCTGGTGTGATCGCCGCCGCTGGTGTGATGGCACCCGCAGCTTCAGTGACGGCCGAACGGTGGCGCGTCCGGCGGCGCCGATAGTCTGACGGGGTGCCCCCCGATCAGCCTCCGCCCACTGAGTCGATTCCCGAGACGGGCCCGCCGGTGAGCCCAGCTGGGGGCGCGGCGACGGCCCCCGAGACGCGCCGCGCGGCGGGTGGACGCGTGCTGCGTTACCGGGTGCGTCGGGCCCCGAACATCGCGGCGTTCTTGATCGCGGGCGCCGTGCTCGGCGCCGTGGCGGGCCTGGCCCTCGACCTCTTCGGGCCGAACAGCGGATGCGCGCCCGGCGACGCCGGTTGTGTCGCCCCCTTCCAGGCGGGCTCGACGCTGGGGTACCTCGTCGTGCTGGGAACTCTGATCGGCCTGGCGCTGGCCGCGGTCGTGGTCGTCGTCGTCGAACGCGTCATGGACCGGCGCGGCTGACGCCCGACGGTGCTCGCACCGTGTGGGAGACTGGGGCAGTGCCACGCGGTGACGGACTGCTCAACCACGACCTTCTCCCGGGCGACAAAGGACCGCAGGACGCGTGCGGAGTCTTCGGCGTGTGGGCGCCTGGGGAAGAGGTCGCCAAACTCACCTACTTCGGGCTCTACGCCCTGCAACACCGGGGCCAGGAGTCTGCCGGGATCGCGGCGAGCGATGGCTCGCGGGTGCTGGTCTACAAGGACATGGGCCTGGTCAGCCAGGTTTTCAACGAGACGGCGCTGACGCAACTGCGGGGGCACCTCGCGATCGGCCACACGCGGTATTCGACCACCGGCGGGTCCACTTGGGAGAACGCGCAGCCCACCCTCGGCGAGACCGAGCACTCTTCGGTCGCGCTGTGCCACAACGGCAACCTCATCAACTCGGCCGAGCTGCGCGAACGCGTGCTCGCCGGCCCGTGCGACAAGCACACGGAGCTGCGCCGCGGCAACACCACCGACACGGCTCTGGTCATGGCGATGCTCTGCGAGGGCGACATCACGGAGCGTCACGAGCTGGAGCGGCGCGCCTGCCAGGTGCTGCCCAAGCTGCGCGGCGCATACTGCTTCGTCTTCTTGGACGAGCACACCCTGTTCGCGGCGCGCGACCCGTACGGCATCCGCCCCCTCGTCCTCGGCCGTCTGGAGCGCGGTTGGGTGGTGGCGAGCGAGACGGCCGCGCTGGACATCGTCGGCGCGAGCTTCGTCCGCGAGATCGAGCCTGGCGAGCTGATCGCCATCGACGAGGACGGACTGCGTTCCATCACATTCGCGGAGCCGCGGCGGCGAGGCTGCGCCTTCGAGTACGTCTACCTCGCCCGCCCCGACACGACGATCAGCGGGCGGGGAATCTACGCCGCCCGCGTCGAGATGGGCCGCCGCCTGGCTCGGGAGCATCCGGTGGAGGCCGACATGGTGATGCCCACCCCGGAATCCGGCGTGCCCGCGTCGATCGGGTACGCGGAAGAGTCCGGCATCCCGTACGGGGCGGGCGTGGTGAAGAACGCGTACGTCGGGCGCACGTTCATCTCTCCCTCGCAGACCATCCGCCAGCTGGGCATCCGCCTCAAGCTCAACCCGTTGCGCGAGGTGATCCGCGGCAAACGGCTCGTGGTCGTCGACGACTCGATCGTGCGCGGCAACACTCAAAGGGCCCTGGTGCGGATGCTGCGCGAGGCGGGCGCCGCAGAGGTGCACGTGCGGATCAGCTCTCCGCCGGTTCGCTGGCCGTGCTTCTTCGGGATCGACTTCCCCACGCGGGCCGAGTTGATCGCGACCGGCCTCGACGTCGATGAGGTGCGGCGCAGCATCGGCGCGGACACGCTCGGCTACATCTGCGAGGAGGCCATGGTCGAGTCGACCGGGCAGCCCGGCGACGAGCTGTGCACCGCCTGCTTCACGGGCGTGTACCCGATGACCCTGCCTGACCCCGATCAGTTGGGCAAGGGCCTGCTGGAGTCGACGCTCGCCCCGGTTGCCCCGGTTGCCCCGGTTGCCCCGGGTGGCGAGGCGCGATGAGCGAGATGTCGTCGGGACAGCGTCCTGCGCCGAGCGCGCCGATCACGTACGCGTCCGCCGGCGTCGACGTCGAGGCCGGCGACAGGGCGGTCGCGCTCATGAAGGCGTCCGTCGCCCGGGCGCGCCGACCCGAGACGCTCGGCGGGCTCGGCGACTTTGCCGGCCTGTTCGACGCGAGCGGACTCGCCGCGATGCGCCGACCCGTCCTCGCCACCTCAACCGACGGAGTCGGCACCAAGGTCGCCATCGCGCAGGCCATGGACGTCCACGACACGATCGGGTTCGATCTCGTCGGCATGGTGGTCGACGACATCGTGGTGTGCGGCGCGGAGCCGCTCTTCATGACTGACTACATCGCCTGCGGCACGCTCGTACCGGAGCGGATCGCCGCGATCGTGTCGGGGATCGCGGAGGCGTGCCGCGTGGCGGGTTGCGCGCTGATCGGCGGGGAAACCGCGGAGCACCCGGGACTGTTGGCCGTGGACGCGTACGACCTAGCCGGCGCCGCCACGGGCGTCGTCGAGCGCGATGAGCTCCTCGGCCCGCAACGGGTCCGCGCGGGCGACGTCGCGATCGGGGTCGCCTCGTCGGGCCTGCACAGCAACGGCTACTCGCTCGTGCGGCGGGTGGTGAGCGCCGCCGGGTGGACGTACGAGCGGCACGTGGACGAGCTGGGACGAACCCTCGGCCAGGAGCTGTTGACGCCGACGCACGTGTACGCGGCGCAGCTCCTGCGCCTGATCCGCGCCGACGGGGTGGACGTCCACGCGCTGACACATGTGACCGGCGGTGGCCTCGCCGCGAACCTCGCCCGTGTCCTGCCCGTCGGCCTGATCGCCCGCGTCGACCGGGCGACCTGGACCCCGCCGCCGGTGTTCAGCGTGATTCAACGACTTGGGCGGGTGCCGCGGGACGATCTGGAGCGCACCCTCAATCAGGGGGTGGGCTTCGTCGCGATCGTCGCACCGCAGAGCGTCGACCGCGCGCTTGGCGAGCTTGCGGCCGAGGGGCTGAACGCGTGGCTGTTGGGGGACGTGTCCGACGAGGGCACGTACCGGATCGATGGCGCGCACGAGCTGACCCGCGGGACGAAGGGCGTCGACGGCGGCGCGGTGCAGGTGGTCGGCGCCCACCCTGTGGCCCCGTGACGGGCGGCTTGACACGCGAGCTGCCCGCGGAGCTCGTCCACGGACTTGGCGCGCGATCGGCGACGCGGGTGCACGGCGGTGACATCGCGCTGGCCTATCGGCTGGACACCCCCGACGGTCCGCTGTTCTGCAAGACACACCCGGATCCGCGGCCTGACATGTTCGCCCGCGAGGCGGCGGGTCTGACGGCCCTGCGCATGCGCGTCCCGTCGTCTTTGGGGATCCCGGAGGTGGTCCGCAGCAGCGAGCGCGGTCTGGTCCTGGAATGGATCGACGTGGGCGGGCGAGCGACCCCCGCGGCGGAGGCTGAGCTGGGCCTCGGCCTCGCTGTGCTGCACCGCGCCACGAACCCCACGTTCGGGGCGATCG
Source organism: Dermatophilaceae bacterium (assembly GCA_040006675.1). Lineage (GTDB taxonomy): Bacteria > Actinomycetota > Actinomycetes > Actinomycetales > Dermatophilaceae > Austwickia. The sequence goes on from JBDTWM010000012.1 coordinate 32,148, forward strand.
ACGACGCGCTCGCGGGCTACCTGGGATCTGCGCAGATCGACCTCACGCCGATGACGAACTGGCCGGACTTCTTCGTGGAACGCCGCCTTCGACCTTTGGTCGAGCGCGCTATCGGCATGGGCACCCTCGACCCCGTCGCGCATGACCTGCTCGACCGCTGCGCGCCGCGCGCCCCCGAGCTGTGCGGTCCGGCCGAGCCGCCGGCATTGGTTCACGGGGATTTGTGGGCCGGCAACCGGCTGATCGACCGTGACGGGCGCAATTGGCTCATCGATCCCGCCTGCCACTGGGCCCATCGCGAGGTCGACCTCGCGATGATGCACCTTTTCGGAGGCTTCGGGCCGACCTGCTTCGCCGCCTACGACGAGGCGTTCCCGCTCCCGGAGGGTTGGCACGCACGCATCCCCTGGTACCAGCTTCCGCCGCTCCTCGTCCACGCCATCCTGTTTGGCGGGTCGTACGGCGCGTCCGCGGTTGCCGCGCTGCGCCGGTACGCGTGAGGGTTCCGCGTCATGGCAGGGTTGTGGAGCCGATCACGCGGCAGTGAGCGCCCGCGCCTCACACGAACGGCCGGATCGGCTGGAAGCCGATCCGGCACGCATCGTATGAAGGGGTGCAGGCTACGCGTCAGCGCCGACTGTGGTCCCATGACGTGAAGTCGTTGTCCTCGTCGTCGCCCTGGTCGAGGTAAGGTGCGCCTCGGTCGTCTCTGGTCTGTTCTACGTGGAGCTCTCGCTCAAGCGCCGTCAGGTCTGTGTCCGGGCTGAAATACTTCAAGGCCCGGGCGACCTTCGTCTGCTTGGCCTTTGAACGGCCGCGCCCCATGGCGTCGACCCCCTCGCGCGTCTGCCGAAGGCGCATCGCGACGGCCCGCCCCGGCTGGGCTGGTCATCACGGAGCGGCTCCGGGATTGGTATCTGTCGTGCTTCCTACCGTACATGGTCTGGGCGACCCGCTGGAACCGGCGCGGATTCCGGGGTGGTTCGTCATGCCCTCGCCGTCTCTCATGCACGAGCTTTCCTGCGTGAACGCCTCCACGCCCGACGCGCTGGGAGGACGCCCGGCTCATCGCCGCGTGGAACGGGTGGACCCCGCGACCGCGACGCGTTCGGCCGTGGCCGGCAAGATCAGCTCGTGCAGGACGCTCGGTGGCCACCGGCGCTACCGAGCAACGGAGTTCGACGCGTTGCTCGACGAGGAGGGGGGTCTCACCCGGGAGCAGTAGTGTCCTCGCCAGGCCCGGATGTGGGCAGGGGTGGGCGCGCCGACGACGGGGGAGGAGCGGGTTCGGGCAGAGGGCCACGCGCGCTGGACGCTTTGCGAGCGGAGGTCGCCGCTGGTTTGGCCCGCATGCGCCGGCTGAGTGCCGCCGCGGCGCCCGGCGCGGCCGCCGCGTCGACGTTGGATTTCATGAGGTCGAGATAGACCTCTTCCCGGTGAATGTCGATCTCGGGAGGCGCCGTGATCCCGATGCGTACCGTGTCGCCGTTCACTTCGAGCACGGTGACGACGACGTCGTGGCCGATCAGCAGGCTCTGCTGCGGTCGGCGGCTGAGGACCAGCACGGGTGGTTCCTTTGCGTCGGAGGGGTGGACAGGAACACGGTCGGAGGTCGCGGGGTCACATCTGCCCGCGGCCCATGCCTCCCGGAGGCTCAAGCGACCGGCGGCCCACAGGGAGCCGACCGATCGGTGAATTCTCTTTCAGCCCAATGGAATCGTCGCACGAAGAGGCCAGTCCTGTTCGGCGAGAACGATCTGTGTCGCGGTCCGGTTGACCTTGTTGACCACGATCGGCGCCATCAGGTTGGCCACCGGGGGCTCACCGTCGGTGCCGATGTTGACGACCAGCAGCAGCAGCGCATCCTCGACGCCGGTGATGCCGAGGCGCTCCGCGGTGGCCCGATCGATCGAGGGGCCATAGTCCGGGAAGTAGGTGTCCGGCTCGATGACGACGAAGCCGAGCTGCTCGTCATCTGTGCTGAGCAGCTCGTACACGCTGTTCTCGATCTCGGCCAACTCGAAGCTCTGGGACTGCGGGAAGCCCACCATGCCGGTGGGGAAGCGCAGGGCCACGGCGGTGACGTCGGTGATGGTCATGGACGTGTCTCCTGGGTGGGTGGGGGGTGCGTTCCCGCGGCCGTCCCTGGCTCGCATCGGGTTGCTGGGGTCAGCTGATCTGGTCGATCAGATGGTGTGAACGGCCCGTCTCCCGGTCGCCGCGCGAGGTGCACGCGCCCACGTCGGACGCGTGGTCGAACCGGTCCAAAGTGTCCTGGACCGCCTTGTAGCTGATCTCCAGCATTTCGCCGTTCGTCCGGGAGAGCTGGGAGAGCTCGTTGGTCGCGGTCGACAGGGCGCCGCGGTGCTCCTCCAGAACGTGATTCCCGGGTCAGGGGGTCGCTCACACAGGAGTCTTCTGCGTCACGGCTTCCTGATCGTCCGAGCGGGGTGAGAACTGAGGCAGGCGCGTCAGTGCGTGCGTACACGCTGATCGCGCTCGGCGTCGTCGCCGGGGGAAGGCGCGGAGCGCACGGCCGCTACTCCGCGACATCCTTCGAGGCGCCATGCCGGTGGGGGAAAAGTTGGCGCGCCGGCGTCTTTCGCGGCAGCGAAGAGGCGGTTCATCGTCGGGAATCGACGGGAATCTCGATTGCTCCCATGCCGGGCTGTCTTCACGTGTGTCTCCTCGTCCGGATGCCCGATGAGGTGGCGCTCGAAGCGTTTCTCATGCATCTATGCATTCGTCCAAGAAGGTATAGAAACAGTAAATACTTGACAGTTGACCAGCAGGTTCTCAGCAACCGGACCAGCTTTGAGTTTCAGCGTCGGCAATTCCTACGGTGGCATGGTGACCGCCTCTGTTGACTACTCACCCTCTTGCTTGCCCGACCTCGAGGAGTTGTGTCGGGTGCATCTTCCGTTGGTGCAGTACGAGGTTCGGGCGATCAGTTCGCGACTTCCGGGGCATGTGTACACGGATGATCTGGTGTCGGCGGGGATGGCTGCGTTGGCGATGGCTTCCCGCAGTTTTGATCCTGCGTTGGGTGTGCCGTTCGGTCGGTACGCGGTGCGTCGGATCCGTGGCGCGTTGTTGGATGAGTTGCGCAGCGCGGATTGGGCGACGCGCAGCTTGCGGGCGAAGGTTCGTAAGCGCGACGCGGTGCATGATGCGTTGGCGGCGCAGTTGGGTCGTCGGCCGTCGGGTGCGGAGACTGCTGAGGCGATGGGTGTGCCGACGGCGGAGTTGGAGCGTCTGGACACGGATCTGCATGCGTCGGTGGTGTTGCGGTTGGACGTGATCACCGATTCGGTGGGTGCCGATGCGCTGTTGCCCAGTTCGAAGGCCACGCCGGAGGCGGCGTTGGTGGCGCGGGAGCGTCAGGCGTACCTGCGTGATGCGATCGAGGTGTTGCCGGATCGGTTGCAGACGGTGATTCGGGGGTGTTTCTTCGAGGATCGTCCGATGCGGGAGTTGGCTGCGGAGTTGGGTGTGACGGAGTCGCGGATTTCGCAGATGCGAGCTGAGGCGTTGCGGTTGTTGCGGGAGGGGATGAACTCGCAGTTGGATCCGGCGTTGTTGTCGGCCCCGGCGAATGCGGGTGGGGCGGTGGCGCGGCGTCAGGCTGCCTATTACGCCCAGATCGCTGCCCGCTCCTCGTACAAGGAGCGCCTCGCTGCGCCCCCGGAGGACGGCCTGTGGATGATAGACCGGTCCCGCCGTGCTGCAGCTACCTCTGGGCCTTCCTGCGCCCCGAGCGGGGATCGTGGCGGTTCCGTCCGGCCGCAGCGGCCAGACGGGGCAGGCGTGAGATGACGCTCGCGCGAGAAGTGCTCCGGACGACCTCAGGAACGTTCGGACCGAGCCGATAGGTTCGTGAAGACTGAAAGCCGGGCCCGCCGGTAATCCCGACCGGGCCCACCAAGCGCCGGTTCACACCGGCGAAGGCCCGCGATCAGCCCCCACTGATCGCGCATGACCGAGATGTCCCCAACATGTCGGTCGGATGGCGTGACGGTCCCCACCGTCAAGGCATCCAGCACCCCGGGATGGCTTCCCCACCATCCCGTCGCAAGACCGGAGCGATCCCCATCGCTCCGAGGTTCACGGAAGGGTCGGTTCCCCAAACCACCCTGGCCAGGCCCCCTAACTGGCATCCGAGGGCCTCCTGGCGGCGCACGGTCCGTTGACCCGCCGTCGGGAGGTCCTCGTCGTGACTCCCCGCGAGTCCTCGCGACGATCACCGTCGACGCTGACAGGCCGCCTCCGGTGAGATCAGCCGACGGACGTCTGAGACGTTCCGTCGAGATCGACTCATCCAGAAGCAAATCCATGCATCTAAGCGGATGTCCAAGAAGGTATCTTTTTCGTAAAGATTGCTGGTCTGACCTGTGCAATCTCATTAGTTGGACGTCTCTTGGCACTTCCTTTACTATTTCCATACCTTTGTCCTGTGACCGTTTCTGTTGAAGTAAGTGGAGCTCCTCCCGTCGTTGTGGACCTCGAGGAGTTGTGTCGGGTGCATCTTCCGTTGGTGCAGTACGAGGTTCGGGCGATCAGTTCGCGACTTCCGGGGCATGTGTACACGGATGATCTGGTGTCGGCGGGGATGGCTGCGTTGGCGATGGCTTCCCGCAGTTTTGATCCTGCGTTGGGTGTGCCGTTCGGTCGGTACGCGGTGCGTCGGATCCGTGGCGCGTTGTTGGATGAGTTGCGCAGCGCGGATTGGGCGACGCGCAGCTTGCGGGCGAAGGTTCGTAAGCGCGACGCGGTGCATGATGCGTTGGCGGCGCAGTTGGGTCGTCGGCCGTCGGGTGCGGAGACTGCTGAGGCGATGGGTGTGCCGACGGCGGAGTTGGAGCGTCTGGACACGGATCTGCATGCGTCGGTGGTGTTGCGGTTGGACGTGATCACCGATTCGGTGGGTGCCGATGCGCTGTTGCCCAGTTCGAAGGCCACGCCGGAGGCGGCGTTGGTGGCGCGGGAGCGTCAGGCGTACCTGCGTGATGCGATCGAGGTGTTGCCGGATCGGTTGCAGACGGTGATTCGGGGGTGTTTCTTCGAGGATCGTCCGATGCGGGAGTTGGCTGCGGAGTTGGGTGTGACGGAGTCGCGGATTTCGCAGATGCGAGCTGAGGCGTTGCGGTTGTTGCGGGAGGGGATGAACTCGCAGTTGGATCCGGCGTTGTTGTCGGCCCCGGCGAATGCGGGTGGGGCGGTGGCGCGGCGTCAGGCTGCCTATTACGCCCAGATCGCTGCCCGCTCCTCGTTCACGCAGAGGGTGTCCATGCCGACCAGCACCGAGGTGCCGGCCCGTACCCGTGTAGACAACGGCTTGGCCACGTCGATCACCGCGTGATCGACACGTCCGCTTCTGGCATCACGCCAGCCCCGACGCGAGCGTCGTGCGCCGTGTCGGTGATGACCTGCCAGACCTCCAACGTTCTCCCTGGGGTGCGGGTTTCGATGTGCTCGGCGCGCCCGGGCGGCTCTTCGCCCGGCGAGACCGAGAGGACCGGGTGACTTCGCGCCGCACGTGAAGCGGCGGCGGGACCACCGAGTGACGAGACCCCCACCGGCTTGGCGCGGGTGAGGGTCTCGAGATGATCGCGGTGCGGGGCGCTTCAGGCGGACACGACGCCCTCGATGTCGCGCCCCTCGCGGTGCACGCCCGTGAGGTAGGCGTAGGCGGATCCGGCGATCGCCGCACCGAGGATCGGCGCGACCCAGAAGAGCCACTGCTGACCGATGAAATCCCCGCCCGCGAAGAATGCCACGGCCGTCGTGCGGGCCGGGTTCACGGACGTGTTGGTGACGGGGATCGCGATGAGGTGGATCAAGGTAAGCGACAGCCCGATCGCGATCGGTGCGAAACCGACGGGGGCGCGCTTGTCCGTGGCGCCCAGGATCACGATCAAGAAGAACGCGCTGCAGACCAGCTCCACGACGAATGCGGCGGTCATGGAATAGCCACCGGGGGAGCCCGTGGCGCCGAAGCCGTTCGCGGCGAAGCCCTTGGTGGCCGAGAAGCCGGGCTTGCCGCTGGCGATGACGTATAAGACGCTGCCCGCGAGCAGGCCGGCGACGACCTGCGTGACGATGTAGGCGGGCACGTCCTTCCACGGGAACCGCTTCGCGACGGCGACGCCGACGGTCACGGCGGGGTTGAAGTGGCCACCGGAGACGTGCCCGAGAGCGTACACGCCGGTGAGGACGGTGAGACCGAAGGCGAGGGCGACGCCGACGAAGCCGATGCCAAGGTTGACCGGGGTCGGATCCGTCGACAGGAAGTGCGCGGCGAAGATGGCCGAGCCGCATCCGCCGAAGACGAGCCAGAAGGTTCCGAGCGCTTCGGCGGCGAGCCGGTGCGGCAGGGCGGGAGGGTTCATAGGTGCTGGTTCCCTTAAGGGTTGTGTGAGGGCGCACCAGGCCCGGTGCGCCGAGGCGAGATTACGTCAGTGCCGACAGGGGGAGCCGGGAACCGCGCCGGGCCGTCGCGCCCGCTCGACGAGCGGTCGACCCGTCGGCGTGAACGACCGACGTCAAGGAAGGGTGTCCGGTTCCAGCGGTTTTCACGCTCCACGGTCGCGGCGGGTGAGCCAGCGGCGCACCCGCCCCTTCGTCGCATCCTCGTCGGTCTGCGACGGTGTCGGCTGGATCCTCTCTGGAGGCGGTGGCGGGGCGGCCTGCGCGGGCTCCTGCTCCGGAGGGGGCGGCGGGGCGGCCTGCGCGGGCTCTTGCTCCGGAGGGGGCGGCGGGGCGGCCTGCGCGGGCTC
>JBDTWM010000013.1:0-37513 GCA_040006675.1 Dermatophilaceae bacterium
TCGTCGACTACGTGCTCACGGTGGCGGTGTCGATCTCCTCGGGCGTGCAGAACGCTGCAGCCGCGCTCCCGCAGATCCGCGGGCATGAGATGCCGGTGGCGGCGGCCCTCGTCGTGGTGCTCACCGCGCTCAACCTGCGGGGGGTGCGCGAGTCCGGCACGCTCTTCGCCATCCCGACGTACGCGTTCATGGCGGGCGTCATCGTGATGAGCATCGTCGGCTTCGTTCGCGCCGCCGGGGGGAGCCTGCCGCAGGCGGAGTCGGCGAAGTACGAGACGATCCCCGAACACGGCATGGAGGGTCTGGCGGGGTTTGCGATGGTCTTCCTCTTGCTGCGCGCGTTCTCCTCCGGGTGCGCTGCCCTCACCGGTGTCGAGGCCATCAGCAACGGCGTCCCGGCCTTCCAGAAGCCGAAGAGCCGTAACGCCGCGACGACGCTCGCCCTCATGGGCGGCATCGCCGTCACCATGCTCCTGTCGATCATCATTCTCGCCGGCAAGACAGGCCTGCACTTCGCCGAGTTCCCCGCCGAGCAGCTGCTTCTTGACGGCACGCCAGTCGGCGAGGGGTACGTGCAGGAGACGGTGCTCGGTCAACTCGCGCGCGCGGTGTTCCAGGGGTTCCCGCTCGGCCTGCTCTACATCTCCATCGTCACCGGGATCATCCTGATCCTTGCGGCCAATACCGCGTTCAACGGATTCCCTGTCCTGGCCTCTGTGCTCGCCAAGGATGGTTTCCTCCCGCGCCAGCTGCACACCCGTGGCGACCGGCTCGCGTTCAGCAACGGCATTCTCATCCTGGCCGGCGCCGCGATCGTTCTGATCGTCGTGTACGACGCTCAGGTCACCCGGCTCATCCAGCTCTACATCGTCGGCGTGTTCGTGTCGTTCACTCTCAGCCAGATCGGGATGATCCGGCACTGGAACCGCAACATCCCCCTGGCCGTCGACGGCGCCGACCGGACCCGGATGGTGCGTTCCCGCATCATCAACACCGTGGGCGCGACCATGTCCGGCACGGTCCTGCTGGTGGTCCTCCTCACGAAGTTCCTCAAGGGCGCCGGCTTCGCCATCGCGGCGATGATCGTGCTGTTCTTCATGATGCGGGCCGTGCGACGACATTATGACGCGGTGAGCCGCCAGCTCGCCCTGGCCGGGGATCCGCGGGAAGAGCGTGCCCTGCCCGTACGGGTTCACGCGATCGTGCTGGTCAGCAAGATCCACCGGCCGACGATGCGGGCGCTGGCGTACGCACGGGCCGCGCGGCCGTCCCGCCTGGAAGCCGTCACCGTGAGCGTGGAGCCTGAGGCGACGCTGGAGCTGGCCCGCGAGTGGGACGCGCATGACATCCCCGTGCACCTGACCATCCTGGACAGTCCGTACCGGGAGATCACCCGCCCGATCATCGATTACGTCAAAGAGCTTCACGCGCGCCGGCCCCAGGATGTGATCACCGTCTACATCCCGGAGTACGTCGTGGGCCGTTGGTGGGAGCAGGCTCTGCACAACCAGTCCGCGCTGCGGCTCAAGACCGCGCTCCTGTTCACGCCGGGCGTGATGGTGGTCAGCGTGCCGTGGCAGCTGGCCGGCGCGGAGAAGGCCGAGAGATGGTTCGACGCGATCGAGAACGCATCGGCACCCGGCTCGGTGCGACGTGGTGAATGACGACGTGGTGAATGGCGACGTGGTGAATGGCGACGTGGTGAATGACGACGTGTTGAATGACGACGTGGTAAGCAGCAACGTGGTGGATGCCGACCGTTCGGCCGGGTCGTCCCGCGTCGGGGAGGACCTCGAGGTGACCGTCACATCGGTCGCGCACGGCGGGCACTGCGTCGCACGTCACGACGCGCTCGTGGTGTTCGTGCGGCACGCGCTGCCCGGCGAGCGGGTGCGGGCGCGCGTGACGAGCGGCAAGAGCGGGGACCGCTACGTGTTTGCCGACGCGGTCGAGATCCTCCACGCGTCGCCGCATCGAGTGGAGGCGCCGTGCCGATACGCGGGGCCGGGCGGTTGCGGCGGCTGCGACTTCCAGCATGTCGAAATGCCCCAGCAACGGGAGCTCAAGCGTCAGGTCCTCGTCGACCAGCTCACACGGCTGGGCGGGTTACGGCCCGAGCTGGCCGAGGGTTTGACGGTTCAGCCGCTCCCTGGGCATGAGGACGGCCTGGGCTGGCGGTCGCGGATGGAGTTCGCGGTGGATCGCGCCGGGCGCACGGGGCTGCGGCCTCATCGCAGCCGCGCGGTGCTGCCGCTGGAGGACTGTCTGATCGCCGTCCCCGAGATCCGTGAATCCGGGGTGCTCGCGCGCAGGTTCCCGGGCGCCCGCTCCGTCCACGCCGTGGCGACCTCCACCGGGGAGAGGGCGGTGGTCGCGGCGCCTCAGGGGCTGCGACGCACGCCCACGATCCACGAGGTCGTGCGGATCGGCGGCCGGGACGTCACGTTCCGGCTCAACGCGCTGGGGTTCTGGCAGGTGCATCCCGCGGCGGTGGAATCATTCACGGCGGCCGTCCTGGCGGGCTTGGACCCCCAGCCGGGGGAGCATTGCCTCGACCTCTACGCGGGCGTAGGCGTGTTCGCTCGGGCCCTCGCCGACGCGGTGGGACCCACCGGTCATGTCCTCGCCGTTGAATCCGACGCGCGAGCCTGCCGCGCGGCGACCGAGCACTTCGCGGACGATCCGCACGTGGAGGTGGTCCAGGCGCGGGTGGACCGGGCGCTCGACGAGCTGGGCCGGCCCGGACATCAGGCCGGGACCGTCGACCTGGTGGTGCTCGACCCGCCACGCGCCGGTGCGGGCCGTGACGTGGTGCAGCGTCTGGCGGTCCTGCGGCCGAGGGCGATCGCGTACGTGGCCTGCGACCCCGCCACGCTGGGCCGGGATCTCGCGCTGGCCGAGGCGCACGGCTACGAGGTTGCGCAGCTCAGCGCATACGATGCCTTCCCCATGACCCACCACATGGAAACGATCGCGATCCTGCGTGCGACGCGCGACTGAACGTGTGCGGCCAGCGGCCTGACTCTGCCTGGCGATTGCCCCGCACGATCGGCGCGGCTGCGGCAGGATCTGGCACAGGGCGCCCGCGCACGGCCGTCGGGGGCGCCGGATGTTGCCGTTCGGCCTCGGACACGCGCGATGGGTGCGCCCCCGGACGCAATGTGATTGAATATCTTGACGTCGAGATAATTCGCGAAGGAGCCAGACGTGAGCCAAGATAGCTTCAAGGCAAAGGGCACGCTGCAAGTCGGCGACGCCTCGTACGAGATCTTCCGTCTGTCCGCCGTCGACGGCAGCGCGACGCTGCCGTACAGCCTGAAGGTGCTGCTGGAGAACCTGCTCCGGACCGAGGACGGCGCCAACATCACGGCCGACCACATCAGGGCGGTCGGAGGGTGGGACGAGAACGCCGAGCCCGACACGGAGATCCAGTTCACGCCGGCCCGCGTGATCATGCAGGACTTCACCGGCGTCCCCTGCGTCGTCGACCTCGCGACCATGCGTGAGGCGGTCGCCGATCTCGGCGGCGACCCTACCAAGATCAACCCGCTCGCCCCCGCTGAGCTGGTCATCGACCACTCCGTCATCGTCGACGCCTTCGGCAGCCCAGACGCCTGGTCCATCAACCGCCGGCTGGAATACGAGCGCAACCAGGAGCGCTACCAGTTCCTGCGCTGGGGGCAGACCGCTTTCGACGAGTTCAAGGTTGTCCCGCCGGAGACCGGCATCGTGCACCAGGTCAACATCGAGAGGCTCGCGCGTACGATCATGGTGCGCGACGGCCAGGCGTACCCGGACAGCTGCGTCGGCACCGACAGCCACACCACGATGGTCAACGGCCTCGGCGTGCTCGGCTGGGGCGTCGGCGGCATCGAGGCCGAGGCGGCCATGCTGGGCCAGCCCGTGTCGATGCTGATCCCGCGGGTCGTCGGCTTCAAGCTGACCGGCGCCACGCAACCGGGAGTCACCGCGACGGACGTCGTCCTCACGATCACCGACATGCTCCGCAAGCACGGCGTGGTCGGCAAGTTCGTTGAGTTCTACGGTGAGGGCTTGGCCTCTGTGCCGCTGGCCAACCGCGCGACGATCGCCAACATGAGCCCAGAGTTCGGCTCCACCTGCGCGATCTTCCCGATCGACGACAAGACGCTGGACTACCTGCGCCTCACGGGCCGCAGCGACGAGCAGATCGCGCTGGTCGAGACGTACGCCAAGGAACAGGGCATGTGGCTCGACCCGGCCAGCGAGCCGCGGTTCTCCGAGAGGAGCGAGCTCGACCTGTCGACGGTGGTCCCCTCGATCTCCGGCCCGAAGCGCCCGCAGGACCGGATCGTGCTGACGCAGTCCCAGGAGAAGTTCCGCGAGGCGCTGCCGACGTACACCTCTGACCCGGCGCTGTCCGTGCCGGTCACGCTGGCCGACGGCACCACCTTCGAGCTGAAGAACGGCGCGGTGGTGATCGCCGCGATCACCTCCTGTACGAACACCTCGAACCCGTCGGTGATGATCGGCGCGGCCCTGGTCGCCCAGAAGGCGGCCGCCAAGGGCATGACGCGCAGGCCATGGGTCAAAACCTCGATGGGGCCGGGCAGCAAGGTCGTGACGGGCTACTACGAGGCGGCGGGTCTGTGGCCGGCGCTCGAAGCGATCGGCTACGACTTGGTCGGTTACGGCTGCACCACCTGCATCGGCAACTCCGGGCCGCTGCTGCCGGAGATCAGCCAGGCGATCAACGACAACGACATGGCGGTCACCGCGGTCCTGTCGGGCAACCGCAACTTCGAGGGCCGGATCAGCCCCGACGTCAAGATGAACTACCTGGCCTCTCCGCCGCTGGTGGTCGTCTACGCGCTCGCCGGCACGATGGACATCGATCTGGAGAAGGACCCGATCGGGCAGGACAAGGACGGCAACGACGTCTACATGAAGGATGTCTGGCCGACCGACGCGGAGATCGCCGAGGTGATGGAATCCGCGATCACCGCTGACCTGTTCGCCAAGGAGTACGCGGACGTCTTCGCCGGCGACGAGCTCTGGCAGGCGCTGCACACCCCGGAGGGCAAGGTGTTCGAGTGGGACGACGCGTCGACGTACGTGCGCAAGCCCAACTACTTCGACGGCATGACCATGAGCCTCACTCCGGTGCAAGATATCTCGGGCGCTCGCGTGTTGGCGAAGCTGGGCGACTCGGTCACCACCGATCACATCAGCCCGGCAGGTTCGATCAAGTCGGATTCCCCGGCGGGCATCTACCTGGCCGCGCACGGGGTGGCGACGAAGGACTTCAACAGCTATGGCTCGCGCCGCGGCAACCACGAGGTCATGGTGCGCGGCACCTTCGCGAACATCCGGCTGAGAAACCTGCTGCTGGACGGCGTCGAAGGCGGCTTCACCCGCGACTTCACCCGGGGCGGCGAGCAGAGCACGATCTATGACGCGTCGTCGAACTACCTGGCCGCGGGCATCCCCCTCGTGGTGCTGGGCGGCAAGGAGTACGGGTCGGGCAGCTCGCGCGACTGGGCCGCCAAGGGCACCCGCCTGCTCGGTGTGAAGGCGGTGCTCGCGGAATCCTACGAACGGATCCACCGCAGCAACCTCATCGGGATGGGCGTGCTGCCACTGCAGTACCCGGCCGGCCAGGACGCGGCGAGCCTCGGCTTGGACGGCACCGAGACGTTCGACATCGAGGGCGTGACCGCGCTGAACGAAGGCAGCACGCCGAAGACGCTCACGGTGACCGCGACGAAGCCCGGGGGGACCGCCTCCCCGATCGTGTTCGACGCGGTGCTGCGGATCGACACCCCCGGCGAGGCCGACTACTACCGCAATGACGGCATCCTGCAGTACGTGCTGCGCTCTCTCGTCACGGCGTGATCCACGGCTGAACGCCGTCGGCTGACCGGCATTGCCGTCCCCTGACGGCTCATCTCGTCGACGCCGCGTCCCGCACTGGCGGGGCGCGGCGTTCTGCGGGTGCGGGGAGGCGCCGGGCGGATCCGTGTGCGCCTGGGGCGTACGGTGCCGAAGTGACGGGTGGGGCGGCTGCCGGCGTCCGTGTGCTCAGGTCGTGGTGACTCGCGGCCTCGATGTCCCCGTTCGCTATCGGCGGGATGGCAGGCTAAGCGGAGCAACGTCGCGAGCAGGGACACCGGAGAGGTTGAGACCATGGCCGAGGTGGTGGTTCTGCACTCTGCCTTGGGCCTGCGACCGGGGATCTCGGAAGCGGTCCGTCGACTCCGAGAGCACGGGCACGTCGTGCACGCGCCAGACCTCTATGACGGGCACGTGTTCGATGGAGGCGTGGCGGGCTACGCGGCAGGGATGGCGTACCTGGAATCGGTCGGGTGGACCCGCGTGGTCGACCGAGCGTGGGAAGCCGTGGAACCCGTGCGGGACGCGGTGGTGTATCTCGGGTTCTCGATGGGCGCGGGAATCGCTCAGGAGCTGGCGATCAACCGGCCCGGAGCGCGCGGCGCGGTGCTGGTCGCGGGCGGCGGAGCATACGACGACGAGCCGTGGCCGCTCGGCGTCCCCGTGGATGCCCACCACATGGTGGACGACGTGTGGCTGGACGAGTTCGCCCCGGTGCGGCTGGTGCGCCTGGCGGCACGTGCGGGTGCGTGCAGCAGCGTCTACCTCTACCCGGGCGATGGACACCTGTTCATGGACGCCGCGCTGCCGGAGGAATACCACCACGAGATGACCGAGCTGCTGTGGCGTCGGGTGATGCGGTTCCTGATCCGGCTGGAGCATGGGCTGATCCCCTCCGGTCGCTGATGCCGGGCGTGTTGGCCGCGGGCTCGGTCGGTCTGACGCCCTGGGGGAGCGTGGCTCGGCGTTGTCGGTGGGGGAGGGCAGCATGGGCGCCATGGACGGTTCGCAGCACGGCATCCCTCGCTCGGGTGTGCCGCGCGCCGCGCGCGGGGGGCCGCCGGGCTGGCCGGTCGGGGTGCCGCCACCGGAGGTGGCCGGCTGGCAGGACGCGGCGGTCGAGTGGCTGCTCGATCAGTGCCCCGCGGACTACCGGCTGTACGAGCCGCTGCGGCGGCACTCCCTCGCGTTGGCCTGGGTGGCGACCCGCCACGTTCAGGCCCAGGTCGAGGCGGCGCGGGAATGCTACCGGCGGGCGCGGGTCGAGCTGGGCGAGGAACTCGGCGCGCAGGCGGTGTCCGAGGTGCTGGGAGCATTGGAACGCGAGGGTCTGCGGCTGCGAGCTGCGGCCCGGTCGGCGCAGCTGCTGGACGAAGCGTTCCGGGGCGAGCGCTTCGTGGACCGCCTGTGACATCGGCGCTTCCTGGGGAGCCCGCGCCGGTGGTCCCGACCCAGGTCGTTCCATCCGCTGGTCAGTCGGCCGGGATGTGAGCCTCGTGGCCGGCGGCCCGCAGCTGCGCACGCAGGCGCGCCGCCGCGTCATCCATCATCACCGGGTCGGGGTCGTGGTCGGCGTTCCGGAAGCTGTAGTCCGCCGGCGTGAACGTCGCCCACACGTGCACGTGCAGGTGCGGCACCTCGAAACCCTGCGCCAAGAGCCCGACCCGCGGGCAGTCCCACTCGGCCTGCTGCGCCTGCGCGATCGACTGCGCGACGACGCTCAGGTGCGCGATCAGCTCTGGGGAGGCCTCTGTCCACTCATCCACCTCCTGCCGGGACACCACAAGCGTGTGCCCGGGCGTCATCGGGGCGGCGCTCAGGAAGGCGACGCAGTGTTCGTCCTGCCACACGAAACGTCCCGGGATCTCCCCGTCGATGATCCGGCTGAAGATGGTCGGCATGTCGCCCAGCCTACGGCCGGCGGACGCGGCTCACGTCGTACGCTTCGACGAGGTCCTCCAGCGGTCGGAGGCTTCGGAACAGATGGAAGGATGCGCCCACGGTGTCCCTGCTCGAGACGATTCGTACGCCCGCGGACCTCGCCCGGCTCGATCCGGCGGTGCTACCCACCCTCGCCGTCGAGATAAGAGCATTCTTGGTGCACTCCGTGTCCAAGACCGGTGGGCACCTAGGCCCGAACCTGGGGGTGGTGGAGCTGACGATCGCGTTGCACCGCGTGTTCGACAGTCCGCGCGACACGATCGTCTTCGACACCGGACACATCGCGTACGTGCACAAGCTGCTCACCGGCCGGCAGGAGTTCGACAAGCTACGCGCGAAGGGCGGGCTGTCTGGCTACCCGAGCCGCGCGGAGTCGGAGCACGACGTGGTGGAGAACAGCCACGCGTCGGCGTCGCTGTCCTGGGCGGAAGGCATCGCCCGCGCGTACCAGCTGCGCGGCCAACGCCGCCACGCGGTCGCGGTCATCGGGGACGGGGCCCTCACGGGCGGCATGGCGTGGGAGGCGCTCAACAACCTGGCTGTCGCCAAGGAGCTACCCGTGGTCATCGTCGTCAACGACAACACCCGCAGCTACGCGACGACGATCGGGGGCCTGTCGGAGCACTTGAGCTGGCTGCGCACGACCGGCAGCTACGAGGCGTTGATGTCGTGGGGCCGCGAGCGGTTGACCCGGACGCCGATCGTCGGAGGGCCGGCGTTCGGAGCGCTGCACGGCGTGAAGAAGGGGATCAAGGACATCCTCGCTCCGCAGGGGCTCTTCGAAGACCTGGGGATGAAATACGTCGGCCCGGTCGACGGCCACGACGAGCAGGCGATCGAGGTGGCGCTGCGCCAGGCCAAGGGGTTCGGCGCGCCCGTGATCGTGCACGTCATCACGCGCAAGGGCGAAGGGTATGATCCGGCGCGCAACGACGATGCCGACCAATTCCACGCCGTCGGGGTGATCAACCCGGAGACGGGACTCCCCCTGGAGGTGAGTGGCCGCTCGTGGACGGACGAGTTCTCCGGCGCGATCGAGCCGCTCGCGGCGCGGCGGCCGGATGTGGTGGCGCTGACCGCCGCGATGCTGATCCCGGTGGGGCTCAAAGGTTTCGCGGCGGCGCACCCCGACCGCGTCTTCGACGTGGGTATCGCGGAGCAGCACGCGGTGACGATGGCAGCGGGCCTCGCCTACGGGGGGCTGCATCCCGTGGTGTGCCTCTACTCGACGTTCCTCAACCGCGCTTTCGACCAGCTGCTGATGGACTGCGCACTACACCAGGCGGGCGTCACGTTCGTGCTCGACCGGGCGGGCATCACGGGCAACGACGGGCCCTCGCATCACGGCATGTGGGACATGTCCCTCGCCAACATCGTGCCGGGACTGCGGTTGGCTGCGCCTCGCGACGGAGTCCGCCTCGCCCGGTCACTGGAGCAGGCCGTCGATGTCGACGACGCTCCGACCGTCCTGCGGTTCCCGAAGGGCAACCCGCCCGAGCCCATGGAACCCCTCCGCTCGCTGGGCTGCGTGGACGTGCTGGCCGAACGTGATGGCGGCGCGGTCGACGACCTGATCGTCGGTATCGGCGCGATGGTCCCGACCGCGCTCGCGGTGGGCGAAGGACTCGCGGCCGACGGCCGCAGCGTCCGCGTGGTCGACCCGGTGTGGGCGCTACCCGTGCCGCACGAGCTGGTCGCGCAGGCGCGCGACGCGGCGCGCGTCGTCGTGATCGAGGACAACGCGGTCGCCGGCGGCATCGGCGCGGCGGTCGCCCTCGCACTCTCCCAGGAGGGAGTTGCCACCCCGGTGGTCCAGGAGGGCATCCCGAAGCGGTTCCTCGAGCACGCCAGCCGCGCCGAGGCGCTCGCAGACATCGGCCTGACACCGGAGTCCATCTTGCAGTCCCTGCGCGGGGTGTCGGCCGCCGCGGCCGCGAGCCCACCCCCGGAGATGGCTCCGTAGTTCGCTGCCGCGCGCGCCGCGAGCCCGTCAAGATGGCAGTGAACCACCCGTCCGTCCACCGACCCGGCGACCCGACATTGCCGACCCACCTGAAGGAGACATCATGACGGCCCTGTCCGCCACCCCCCTGCTCGGCGCCCCGCTCGGGGAGGGGCAGGCCACGGTCATCCTCGTGCACGGCATCACCGGCAACGGGCTGTGCCTCGTGCGGATCGCCGAGGAGATCGGGGCCCGGCGGGGCGGCTCAGTCACGGTCCTGTCGCCAGATCTGCGCGGTCGTGCGGACGCGCGGGGGCTGGGGGAGCCGTACGGGATCGCCCAGCACGCCGACGACATCCTGGAGCTGGCGCACGCCGCTCAGACTCCGGTCGTTCTGCTGGGACACTCGATGGGAGCGTTCGTGGTGGCGATGGCGGCAGCGAAGGAACCGGACGCGATCGCGGGGATGCTGCTGTTGGATGGCGGGTTCGCGTTCCCCATCGACCCGAGCCTCGACGCGGATACCGCGATGAACGCGGTGCTCGGCCCGGCCATGGCGCGGCTGACGATGACCTTCGCCGACGAAACGTCCTATTTCGACTTCTGGGGCCAGCACCCCGCCGTCAGCCGGCTGCTCGCCGACGAGGCGACGCACGAGCCGACGCGGCGCTACCTGCTGCACGACCTGGTGCCCGCCCCCGATGGCGTCTCGATGGTGTCGTCGTGCGTGCTGGCCGCGATTCGCCAGGATGGCGCGGAAGTGCTGCTCGACGGTGCCGTCCACCGCGCGGCGCACCAAGCCGCCGAGGCGGGCGTGCCGATGGAGCTGCTGTGGGCGGCGCGCGGCATGTTCGACGAACCCCAGGGGATGTACGACGAGGACCGCTTGTCGGTGATCGGCCTGCCGAAGGGCATGCCGGTGACAAAGGTGGACGCGAACCATTACTCGGTGATCCTGGAGCCCCAGGCCGTCGGGGTGGTGGTCGACGCGATCGACCGGCTGCTGTCGAAGTGACGCAGCACGGGCAGAGACCACACGGCGGGGATCGGAATAGGGCTTGTTCAAAGTCGGCGTTGAGGCGTGGTGTGAGGGCGACACGCCGTTTACGGTGAAGAAGACCGGCTTTTAATTGCCCCTGGGAGAATGGCTTGGCGCGGGTCGGACCGCCGACGGGTTTCGACGCTGACGTTCCGATACAGGAGAATTACCGGCGCCGTGCCCGACTCTTCTGAGTTGCGCAGAACCAAAGGCCATACAGGGCGGGGCCTCCGACAAAAATAAGAATCGCCACATAAGTCCCTTCTCCGTGCCCATGCGCGAACTCTTTGATTACTATCGCACCATAAATGACGCCAAGTGTGACGGTTAAGAGATTCAGTGCGCACCAAATTCTCATCATTCTCTTGCTCATGTCGACCTCACCGCAAGACTAACGTCATCCAAGCATCCCTTGACATAGGCAACCGGGACCGCGTAGGTGACGGCGTCATAGCCCTGCAGACCAGTAAGAACAAGCACCGGCGCGTTGTCGCATCGGGTCAGCCGTCGCTCCTCCAATGTGGTCATGCCGCCCAGTCTGCCGCGCCGACCGCGACACGACCGCAAAGGCCGCCCAGGCGGGGATTCAGCGCCGGTCAGTGAGCCGCAACCGGCTCCTTCCCGGCCACCTCGGGTGTCCGGCTCAGGCTGTTGCCTTGTCCGTGAACCGCTGCCGCGCCGCTTGCCGAGATACGCCGAGGGCGACGGCGATCTGGTTCCAGGACCTTCCGTGCGCTCGCGCAGCAACAACGCTGTCTCGCAACCGGGCTTCGTCAAAGCGCACAGCCTCGGAAGCGGCGGCGATCTGACGTAGGTCATCTGTGTGGTCGACGGCCACTGCGGCTGGGTCGAGGTCGTCCGCCAGTTGCTCGAATCGACGGGAGGCCCTTTCGATCTCATCGTCGGTGTGTCGCACGGTGATCACCTTTCATCGAAGAATCCTGTAGAACTTCGGTCTCAGCGGCATCGCGTGGATGACGACCGGGTCATCTCCCTCGAGGTCGAGAACACCGATCTCCAGGGGAGCTCCGTTCGAGGCTGGTCCGATGAGCATCGTCAAGTCGTCGTCCATCACGATCCGACGTACTGCGGTACGTGCGGCGTGCCAGATGTCATCGTCGGCAACCCCGTGCTTTCGCGCCGGCACTCCGATCCGCACGTAGACAACGTATCTTGTCGTGGCGCGGCAGGCAAGGCTCATTGTCTACCCCAGTCACGTCGGGTCGGATTTCGGCCAGGATGACTTCCGCGGTACGGAGGCCCACGCCCGGGATGGACCGCGACTACTCGGCGCGGCACCGCGCTCGACCTCGCAGAACGCACACTCGCCGGGCATGAGCCACGTTCACCCGGACCTGTCTGCTACGTCGAGCCCCGCTCCGCATCGGATCGACTCGCGGTCAGTCCTTCTTCAGCTCCTGGGCGAGCATCACGATGATGCCGCTGGGGCCGCGGACATAGGTGAGCTTGTAGACCTCCTCGTACGTCGCCACGCCGCGCAAGGGGAGGCAGTCATGCCTCGCGGCGACGTCGAGGGCCTCGTCGATATCGTCGACCGAGAAGGCCACCCGGTGCATGCCGATCTCGTTGGGCCGGGTGGGATCCGTCTCGATCGCGTCAGGATGGAGGTGCTCGAAGAGCTCCAGGTGGCCGCTGCCGTCTGGCGTCTCGAGCATGGCGATGTTGATGCGGTTGCCGTCGAGGCCGACGGCGGTGTCGGCCCACTCTCCAGCTACCGTCTCACGGCCGAGGACGATCAGCCCGAGGTCGGTAAAGAAGGCGATCGCCGCTCCGAGGTCGCGGACGGCGATGCCGACGTTCTCGAGTTTGATGGGCATGCGCTGCACGCTATCGACTCGGGGCATCCTGTCCAGATCGATCGGCGCGTGGACCCCTCACCGCTGTGCAGGGCATCCTGGTCCGATGGCAAGAGGAAGCTTGACGGATCACGTTGTGATCGTGACCGGCGCCAGCCGACGGATCGCGATCTGCGCGGCGATCGCGCGCCGGACCCAACGACACCGGCTATGCCGACGACCAGACCCGCGTAACCGTCGCCGCAGCCAACTCGGGCCAACGTTGGTGAACACCCATCGACACCGCCCGCCTCGTCGTATGGCTGCTCAGCGCCGTGGCCGATTGGATCACCGGGCAGACCATCGCCTCCGACGGCGGCGGTCATCCCGCTGAAGGAACCCTGGGTCCTTGCGTTGGTCGCAACACCCCAAGGACCCAGGGATCGCACCACAGGACGGGCTCACGAGCGACGCCTGGCGGCGGCTACTCGTAGTGGGTCCACATCCGCAGGACATGCACGACGTGGCGATCGGGGAACATCTCATAGACAAGTCGGTGCTGGATGTTGATGCGGCGCGAGTAGCAGCCCGCCAGGTCACCAACAAGCTTCTCGTACCGGGGAGGTGTACCGAACGGGTCCTCGCTGAGCACGTCGAGGACGCGTTCAGCCCGCTGCTTCAAGCCCGACGTCGCGAGCTTCTTCGCGTCCTTCTGCGCCTGGCGCGAGTAGAACAGCGTCCAGTCACTCACCAGTCGAGTTCGGCCGAGGCGGCCTCAATGCCCCCGGCCCGCGCCTGACGAATCGACTCGGCAAATCCCGGAACCGACTCCAGGAACAGCGTCTCCTGGATCGCCTGCCAATCGGCCTCGCCGATCAGCACCGCGTTGCCCCGTTGCCCGGTGATGGTCAGCGGCTGAGACTCCTCGTTTACTTGGTCGATCAGCCGGTACAGGTTCGATCGGGCCGACGTTGCACTTACCGCACTCATGGACTCCACCTCCATCTAAACCGTACGTTATTCCGTACGCATTAGCAAAGGCGCGGGCCACTGCATTCGTGGGATCTGGTGGCCGGGCTCGGCCATCCGGACGCACGTCAGCGTGCCAACTGTCAGATGTCGCGGAAGGTGTGAACGCTCGCGCCCAGGGCGTTGAGCCGATCAGCGAGGTCCTCGTAGCCGCGATTGATCACGTAGACGTTACGCAACACCGACGTGCCCTCTGCCGCCAGCATCGCGATGAGCACCACCACGGCGGGTCGTAGCGCCGGCGGGCAGACGACCTCAGCCGCGCGCCAGCGCGTCGGCCCGTCCACCAACACGCGGTGCGGGTCGAGCAGCTGGATGTGGGCGCCGACCTTGCTCAGCTCGGTCAGGTAGATGGCCCGGTTCTCGTAGACCCAGTCGTGGATGAGCGTCCGCCCTTGCGCGACGGCGGCAATCAGCGCGAAGAACGGCAGGTTGTCGATGTTGAGGCCAGGGAACGGCATCGGGTGGATCTTGTCGATCGGGGCTCGCAGCGGCCCGGGGATCGTCGTGAGGTCCACCAGGCGGGTCTCGCCGTTCGCCGACCGGTACTCCTCGCTCAGTTCGTACCGCATCCCCATGCCCGACAACGTCGCCAGCTCAATCTCGAGAAACTCGATGGGGACGCGCCGGATGGTGATCTCCGACTCGGTGACGACGGCCGCCGACAGCAGGCTCATCGCCTCGATCGGATCCTCGCTGGGGGAGTAATCGACGTCCTGGTCGATCACGGAGCAGCCGTGAACCCTCAGCGTGGTCGTGCCGATCCCTTCGATGCGCACCCCGAGCTTCTCCAAGAAGAAACACAAGTCCTGGACCATGTAGTTGGAGCTGGCGTTCCTGATGACGCTCTCACCGTCAAAGCGGGCCGCGGCCATGAGCGCGTTCTCGGTCACGGTGTCGCCTCGCTCGGTGAGCACGATGGCGCGGGTGGGGCGCACCGAGCGGTCCACGCTCGCCACGAAGAGTCCGTTGGTGGTCTCGACCGACAGGCCGAAATTGCGTAGCGCTGTCATGTGCGGCTCGATCGTGCGCGACCCGAGGTCGCAGCCGCCGGAGAATGGCAACGAGAAGTGATCGAAGTCGTGCAGCAGCGGCGCGAAGAACATGATGATCGTCCGGGTGCGGCGGGCTGCCTCCTGGTCCATGGTGGACAGGTCGAGGCGATCCGGCGGGACGATCTCCAGGTCGTTGCTGCCCGGCAGCCAACGCGTCTTGACCCCGATGCTCCAGAGCACCTCGAGGATGCGGTTGACCTCTTCGATGCGGGCGAGGTTGCGCAAGGTGGTCTTGCCCCGGTTGAGCAGGGAGGCGCACAACAGGGCGACGGCCGCATTCTTGCTGGTCTTGACGTCGATGGAGCCATGCAGCTTGGTGCCGCCCCTGATGCGCAGGTGCTGGGGGCCGGACCGGCCGAGGGAGACGAACTCGGAGTCCAGGGAGGCCCCGATCCGGGCGATCATTTCCAGAGAGAGGTTCTGCTTGCCCTGCTCGATCCTGGCGACAGCGCTCTGGCTGGTGCCCAGGTGGTCGGCGAGTTCTGTCTGGGTCAGCCCCTGGTGACGGCGAGCGTCGCGGATGAGGCTTCCGATGCGTGCCAAGTAGTCCTCGCTCATGCCACGTAGCCTAACTCATATGTGAGATAACAGCCGGTCGAGGATGGTGGTCAGGCCTCGTCCCCAGGCATCATCCCACTCAGGGAACTTCGAGGACGACCGCCCAAGTGTGACATGGGCAGTCGTCCAGGACCGAATCTGAGCGTCTCTCGGAGTGTCGCACGGCAAGGCCGCCGCGCCCGGCAGGCGCACAGACGAGGCGGCGATCGCCGAAGACCGCGGTGGGGCTCGCGGAGCGGTCTCCGGAGCGCGCAACGTGCGACCCTCCGCGAGGGGAGACGAATCGACAGGGCGAATCGGTACACGGCGGACCGCCACGCTCGTGCTCGTCGAGCACGCCGATTCAGGCGGGTCCCTCGCAGTTCAGGCGGGCAGACTTGCCACCCCCGGCGGCAGGAACCGGGCGCCCGTGACCTTCTCCGCGACGCCCGCACGGTCCAGGAGCGGCGTCAGCCCACCGTTCCAGAACTGGAACCCGGCGCCCGTGATCATCGCGAGGTCGATGTCCTGCGCGGCGATGGCAATGCCGTCGTCGAGCATGATCCGCGATTCCTCAGCGAGGCCGGCGAGTACTTTTTCACGCACCTGCTCGGCCGTGAGCACGACCGGGTTCTGCGGAGTCTCGTACAGCTCGATCACCGACGGGTCGGGCACCATGCCCTCGGGCCCGAACGTGTAGAAGCTCGCCTTCTTCGCTTCCACCACGCGCCGCAGGTTCTCCGAGACGTAGAAGCGCTCCGGGAAAGCCGCCGCGAGCGTCTCGCCGTTGTGCAGCGCGATCGCCGGGCCCACCAAGCCGAGCAGCACGAACGGCGGCATCGGGGCCACCCCCGCGAAGCCCTGGTCGGCCACCGTGATGGGGGTGCCGGCGTCGACGATCCGCCCGATGTCGGACATGAACCGACCGAGGAGGCGGTTCACGATGAACGACGGGCTGTCCTTGACCAGGATCGTCGTCTTGCCGAGCCCGCGGCCCGTCGCGAACGCCGTCGCCAGGGTCGCGTCGTCGGTGTGTTCGCCTTTGACGATCTCCAGCAGCGGCATCACGGCGACAGGGTTGAAGAAGTGGAAGCCCACCACGCGCTCCGGGTGCGCCAAGTCCGCGGACATCGCCGTGATCGACAGTGATGACGTGTTGGTCGCGAGGACGCACTCGGGCGAGACGACCTCCTCGACCTCACGCCAGACCTGCTTCTTGACCCCCAGATCCTCGAAGACGGCCTCGATCACGAACTCGGCGTCCGCGAAGCCCGACTTCTGGGTCGACCCGGTGACCAGCGCCTTGAAGCGGTTCGCCCGATCGGGGCTCAGCCGCCCCTTCTTGACGAGCTTGTCCAGCTCGGCGTGGACGTAGGCGATGCCCTGGCCCACCCGCTGCGCGTCGAGGTCCGTCATGATGACGGGCACCTTGAGACGACGCACCAACAGCAGCGCCAGCTGGCTCGCCATCAGACCCGCTCCGACGATCCCGACCTTCGTCACCGGGCGCGCGAGCGAGCGGTCCGGGGCACCCGCCGGCCTCTTGGCGCGCTTCTGCACGAGGTCGAACGCGTACAGCCCGGCTCGCAGCTCGTCGCTCATGATGAGGTCGGTCAGGGCGTCGTCCTCCCCGGCGAAGCCCTCCTCGCGGCTCGCGGTGCGCGCGCCGGCCATCAGGTCGAGGGCGCGGTACGGCGCGGGCGCGTAGCCACCGGTCTTCATGTCCACGAGCGCCCGGCAGGCGGCGACCGTCGCTGCCCAGGCCGCCGCGTCGTCCAGGTCGACGGGTCGGCGTTCCACGATGATCTCGCCGGTGAGGACTCTGCCCGCCCAACGCAGCGACTCGGCGAGGAAGTCCGCTCCGTCGAGGAGCACGTCCGCGAGCCCCATGGCGTACACCGCCGGCCCGTTCAGCATCTTGTTCATCGACAGGGGGTTCTCGATGACCAGCTTGACGGCGTTCTCCATGCCGATCAGACGCGGCACCATCCAGGTGCCGCCCCAACCAGGCACGAGGCCGAGGAAGCACTCGGGCAGCGCGAACGCGGGGATGGCCGTGGAGACCGTCCGGTACGTACAGAACAGGTTGATCTCCACCCCGCCGCCGAGCGCCAACCCGTTGATGAAGGAGAAGCTCGGTACGCCGATGTCGGAGATCTTCGCGTACGTCGCGTGACCGAGCTCGGCGATCGCCCGTGCCTGCGCAGCGCTCGTGACCCGTGACACGCCGGACAGGTCGGCCCCGGCCGCCAGGATAAACGGTTTCCCCGTGATGCCGATCCCGACGATCTCGCCCGCGGCGGCGCGGGCCTTGAGGCCGTCGAGGACAACGCCGAGCCCGAGCAGGGTCTGCGGGCCGAGAGTGTTGGGACGGGTGTGGTCCATCCCGTTGTCCAGCGTGATCAGGGCCAACGTCCCGGCGCCTCCGGGCAGGTGCACGTCTCGCGGGATCGCCCGCGTGACGATCTCGTCGGGGAAGATCTCCTGAAAGTCGATGCTCATCGCGCGCTCTCCTCGTTCGTCGCGGACGACTGGCCGTCGTGGTGCGGGTTCTCCCAGATCGCCGCCGCCCCCATGCCGATGCCGATGCACATCGCCGTCATGCCGTACCGCACGTCGGGGTGCTGCCCGAGCTGCCGGGCCAGCTGGATCATCAGCCGGACGCCGGACGACGCCAGCGGGTGGCCGCACGCGATCGCGCCGCCGTACAGGTTGACCCGCGCGTCGTCGTCGGCCAGCCCGAAGTGTTCGGTGAAGCTGAGGACCTGGACGGCGAACGCTTCGTTGATCTCGAACAACCCGATGTCACCGATGGCCAGCCCGGCATTGGACAGGGCCTTCTCGGCGGCCGGAACCGCGCCGTAGCCCATGATCTCCGGCTCGACGCCGGCGAATGCGAATGACACCAACCGCATCTTCACGGGCAGGCCCAATTCGGCGGCGGCCTCCTCGGAGGCGATGACGCAGGCGGCCGCGCCGTCGTTGAGGCCCGCCGAGTTGCCCGCGGTCACGCGGCCGTGTGGGCGGAACGGCGTCTTCAGACCCGCCAGGGCCTCCATCGTGACGTCGGGGCGCGGCGGCTCGTCGGCGGTGGCGAGTCCCCACCCGAGGTCGGCGTGCCGCAGGGCGATCGGGACGAGATCAGCCTGGATGTCGCCCGCGTCGTAGGCGGCCGCCAACTTGCGTTGGCTGCCGATCGCGTACGCGTCAGCCCGCTCTTTGGTGAGCTGCGGGAAGCGGTCGTGCAGCGCCTCCGCGGTGTTGCCCATGGACAGCGCCTCGGGGTCCACGATCTTTTCGGCGACGAACCGCGGGTTCGGGTCGACGCCCTGCCCCATCGGGTGGTGCCCCATGTGCTCCACGCCGCCTGCGATCGCGACGTCGTACGCGCCGAAGGCGATCTGCGACGCCGCGGTCGTGACGGCCGTCATCGCGCCCGCGCACATCCGGTCGATGGCGTAGCCCGGGACCGTCGCCGGGAGCCCGGACAGGAGCGCGGTGGTGCGGCCGATGGTGAGGCCCTGGTCGCCGGTCTGCGTGGTGGCTGCGATCGCGACATCGCCGACCCGCTCGGGGGGCAACTCGGGGTGGCGGCGCAACAGCTCGCGCACGCAGGCGACGACGAGGTCGTCGGCGCGCGTCTGCGCGTACAGACCCTTGTCGCCGGCCTTGCCGAACGGGGTACGGACGCCGTCGACGAAGACGACCTCATGACGTGGGATGGACACGGAATCTCCCTCACTGAAGGAACGGGCAGCCCGGACGGGTGCTCACACGGTGCTGCGGCCACCGATGCCATTATTACCGACGGGTAGGATTCAGGCCAGGGGTGCGTCGCGGCCCGGGCGCACGCCATCTGTCCACGCTAGCTCGACGCGCGCGAAAGAAGCGGCGATCCCCAGTGTGAGCTGCGCCGCCGCCGGAATCGACGGGGTAGCACGCTCCCCACGCCGCGAAGAACGTCAGGGGGCCGGGGGCCGGCACCTCGGGTGGTGCGTCTCACTGGTCTGCGTCAGAATTGTCCTGAGGCTCCTGCTCTGAGTCGGCGGGGTCGTCACCGGCGAGGGCAGCCACCAGGGCAGGCGCCACGATCTCCACTTGCCACGGACGTGCCCCGCGCCCCGCGAGCGCCTCGCGGACGGCTTCGAGCGCAGCGGGCGGAGGTTCCCACATCACTCGGCGGAGCACGTCGGGGGCCAGGATGTTCTCGACCGGGACGCGATACTCCTGCCCGAGGCCTGCGATGGCCGCGCGCGCTCGGGCCAGCCGGTGGGCCGCGATCGGGTCGCGGTCGGCCCAGACTCGCGGCGGTGGGGGCCCCGTGGCGGACAGCGTGCGGGACGGCAGCTCCGATTCGGGCATCGCGAGCGCCTTCTTCGACGCGGTCAGCCAGTGCACCGCATACCGCCGCGCCGAGCGGTTGGGTGTCGCAGCGACCACGTCGGCCACGCTCCCCGGTGCCGCCTGCGCGATCTCGACCAGCGCGGTATCGGGGATGATGCGTCCCGGGGAGATGTCACGGGTCCGGGCGATCTCGTCGCGGATCCACCACAGCTCGCGCGCCACCGCGAGGGTGCGACGGCTTCGGATCTTGTGCAGGCCCGACAGGCGCCGCCAGGGTTCCACCCGCTGCGGGGGGCCAGTGAAGTCCGTGAGCGCGTCGAACTCCTCACGAGCCCACGCAAGCTTGCCTTGCGCGTCCAGGTCCGCCTCGACCGCGTCGCGCAGCTCGATCAGAACCTCGACGTCGAGGGCCGCGTACCGCAGCCACGGCTCCGGCAGGGGGCGGGTGGACCAATCCGCCGCCGAATGCTCTTTGGCCAGCGTGAGGTTGAGATAGTGCTCCAGTACCGTCGCCAGGCCCACGCGCGGCTGACCCGCGAGGCGCGCCCCCAGCTCCGTGTCGAAGAGTCGCTGCGGATGCAGACCGACCTCGGCCAGGCAGGGCAGGTCCTGGCTCGCCGCGTGGACCACCCACTCGACGCCTTCCAGCACGCGGCTGATCGGCGACAGGTCGGGGCACGCGATGGGGTCGATGAGCAGGGTGCCCGTGCCCGCCCGGCGAAGCTGGACGAGATAGGCGCGTTGACCGTACCGGTAGCCCGACGCGCGCTCGGCGTCCAGCGCGACCGGGCCGGACCCGCAGGCGAGCGCCGACGCGGCCTCCGCCAGCGCCTTCTCCTCCTCGATGACCTCTGGGATGCCTTCGCGCGGATGCGCGATCAGCAGCGGCTCCGCCGACGGTGCGTCAAGACCCTCGTCCGGCGACGCCGGAGCTGCCTGCCCAGGTGGCCCCTCAGGTGGCCCCTCGGACGGCCCCTGTCGGGGCTCCTGCCCGGCGCCCGCCGCGTCATCGGGGGCGGCGGTGCGCCCGCGGCGCGACTGCGCGATCTCAGCCTGCACGGCAGCGCGTGACGCGCGCGTCCGGCGCCTCCGGCCCGTGCCGGGCGTCGGGGCGGACTCGTCGGTGAGAGAGGGGCCGGCGGTCGCGGACGCGGGGCTCTCCTCGTGCTGGTGCGTGCTCATGCCGAGGACCAGGATCTCACGAACTCACCGTCTCACCCCGGGCAGCGGTGTGACACCCTCCGGCAACGGCGGCAGGCCCGCCAGCGTGCACAGCACGTCGGTCCAAGCCCGAAGGTGCTCGCCGAGATCGTTGCCCTGCGCCGTCCACGAGGCCCGCACCTCCAGCTCTACGGTCGGCTCTCTGTCGCCCAGGGTGCCGAAGCTCTCCGATACGACGCGGGTGACCGTACCGCCGAGCGCCCGATACGTCAGCGGGGTGTCGTCCAGCATGTCCGTCAGCCACGCCCAGCCGACCTCCCCCAGCAGCGGGTCCGCCGCGAGTTCGGGTTCCATGCGCGCCGACGCGTACGTGACGAGCCGCCAGCTTCCGTCCCACACGTCCGGCGCGTCCGGGTCGTGCAGCACAATGAATCGCCCGGAGGCCGGGGGCTCCTCGACGCCGGGCAGGAGCACCTCCGCGGACAGCGCGGTGCTGAACGGCGCGATCCTCTGCGGCGCGGGCAGGTCGCCGAGGTGCACCTCGGGGCGCACGCGGGCGCGGGTCAGCCCGTCCACGGACCGGGCGAAGAGTTCGGAGCTCCCCCGGCGCACCTGACGGCTGTTCACGTCTGGCACCTTACGGTCGAAGCCGGGTGGCCCGAGGTCACCACGCCGAACACAGGAACGAGAAGCCGAGCTCACACGGGTACCGTCGGCGCGTCGCCCGCGGGAGTCGCCGCGCCGCGAGCGCGGCCAGGCGTGTGAGGATGGCTGCCGTGAGCGCCGACCCCGACCGCCTGTCCGACAGCCTGTTGGTGCGCGCGGCGCGCCGCGCCCCCGGGGCCCGACCGCCGGTGTGGTTCATGCGGCAGGCGGGTCGCTCCCTGCCCGAGTACCGAGCGATACGCGCCGACGTCCCGATGATGCAGGCCTGCCGCGACGCGGAGCTGGTCACCGAGATCACGCTGCAGCCGGTACGCCGACACGGGGTCGACGCGGCGATCCTCTTCAGCGACATCGTCGTGCCGCTGGCAGCTGTCGGCGTCGATGTCGACATCGTCGCGGGAGTCGGACCGGTGGTCGCGCGGCCGATCCGACGCCGAGAGGACCTGGCGCAGCTGCCTCCGCTGGAGGAGGGCCACGTCTCCGATGTGGCCCAGGCGGTGCGGTTGCTCGTCGCGCAGCTGGGCGACACGCCGCTCATCGGGTTCGCGGGGGCGCCGTTCACGCTCGCATCCTACCTGGTGGAGGGTGGCCCGAGCCGAAACCTGGAGAACACCAAGGCGCTGATGTACGGCGACCCGGAGCTCTGGCACGACCTGTGCGGGCGTCTGGCTCAGATCGCGGGGGAGTTCCTCGCCGTCCAGGTCCGGGCTGGTGTGAGCGCGGTGCAGCTCTTCGACAGTTGGGTGGGCGCGCTGCCGCTCGCGGACTACCGCTCGTTCGTCGCCCCGCACTCTGCCGCCGTGCTGGGGGCGGTCGCCGGAACGGTGCCGCGCATCCACTTCGGGGTCGGTACAGGTGAACTGTTGGCTGCGATGGGCGAGGCGGGCGCCGACGTGGTCGGCGTCGACTTCCGGCTGCGGCTGGACGAGGCGAGCCGCCGACTCGGTCCGGCGTATGCGGTGCAGGGCAACCTGGACCCGGGGCTCCTCTTCGCGCCGTGGCCGGTCGTCGAGCAGCAGGTGCGGCGCATCGTCGCCGAAGGTCGCACGACCCCCGGCCACATCTTCAACCTGGGCCACGGAGTGCTGCCCGCCACCGACCCTGGTGTCCTCACGCGTGTGGTTGAGCTCATCCGTTCGCTCGGCGAGTAGCGGGGCGTCGCGCGGACTGCGCCGTACCCCCCGGGCGGCCCCCTTACGAGGGTCGGCCAGAATGGCCCCATGAGTGAGCGCCCCACCCCGACGGAAGTCCGCGAGCTGAACGACTCGATCCGCTACGCCATGTGGTCGGTCTTCGCGGCCGACGAGCCCTTGGACGATGCCGAGCGCGATGCGGTCGCGGCCGATGCGGCCGGCTACCTGGACGGGCTCG
Organism: Dermatophilaceae bacterium; assembly: GCA_040006675.1. Lineage (GTDB taxonomy): Bacteria > Actinomycetota > Actinomycetes > Actinomycetales > Dermatophilaceae > Austwickia. The sequence continues at coordinate 22,753 of JBDTWM010000013.1, forward strand.
CCGACGAGGGCGTGGTGGTCCGGGGAACGTACGACCTGTCGGGCCTGCGCGCCGATGCCGACCTCATGATCTGGTGGCACGCTGAGACGATCGAGGCGTTGCAGGCCGCATACGCGGGCTTCCGGCGCAGCCAGCTCGGGAGGCACCTCGTCCCGATCTGGTCGTCCGCTGCCCTCCACCGACCTGCCGAGTTCAACAAGGGGCACATCCCGGCGTTCCTGGCGGGGGAGGAGCCGGGGGGATACGTGTGCGTCTACCCGTTCGTGCGCTCGTACGACTGGTACGTGATCGAGGAGTCCGAGCGGCGCGCCATGCTCGCCGAGCATGGCCAGATGGCGCGGGCCTTCGGGGACGTACGCGCCAACACGATCGCGGCGTTCGCGCTCAACGACTACGAGTGGGTGCTGGCGTTCGAGGCCGACGAACTGCACCGGATCGTCGATCTCATGCGACACCTGCGCGGCTCGAAGGCGCGCCTGCACGTCCGCGAGGAACTCCCGTTCTTCACGGGCCCGCGCAGGGGCATCCGCGAGATCGTCGCGGCTCTGCCCTGAGGGCCACGATCGGGTGCGCGCGCGGGGCGAGCGGACGTGCGCCACCGGCGGGTCAGGGTTGCTCTTCGAGCCGTAGGCAGATCGAGTTGATGCAGAACCGCTGGTCGGTCGGCGTCGGGTAGCCCTCGCCCTCGAAGAGATGGCCCAGGTGTGAGCCGCAGGTGGCGCAGCGGACCTCGACGCGCACCGTTCCGAGGGAGTCGTCGTCGACGTACTCGACGCGGTCCTCGGCCAGCGGCGCGAAGAACGACGGCCACCCGCAGTGGCTCTCGAACTTGGCCTCGCTACGGAACAGTTCGGCGCCGCACGCCCGGCAGGTGTAGACGCCTGTCGTGGTCGTGTCGGTGTACTGCCCGATGCCGGGCGGCTCGGTCCCCGCGCGCCGCAGCACGTGGAACTCCGCCGGGGTCAGCAGGTTGGCCCACTCCTGCTCGGTCCGCTGCGCCGGGTAGGTCGGTTGGCTCGTCATGTGTGTCTCCCTCGGTAGGGCGCCCTAGTCCGACCATAACCGCGTCGTCGGGGACGGGCGAGAGGTGGCGTGGCCGGCGCCACGGTCGCGCATCTCGTCCTCACGCGGGCACCGCCGCTCTCCCGTACCGTGTGCCCATGGCGAGCGACGCACGGATCTTGAGCCTGCCCGCCACGGACGGGAGCGAACGGATCGTCCGCCTGTCCAACGCCGACCGCCCCGTCTGGCCCGCCGAGGGCATCACGAAAGCGGATGTGGCGGACTACGTGATCGCCGTGCAGGACGGGTTGCTGCGCGCCCTGTCTGACCGGCCCGTAACCCTGCAGCGCTTCCGAGGCGGGGTAGACGGCGAGGAGTTTTACAGCAAGAACCCACCCCGTGGGGCACCGGACTGGATCCGGACGGTGGTGTGCCGCTATCCCAGCGCGCGTAGCCACCCGCAGCTGGTGATCGACGAGATCGCCGCCGCCGTATGGTGCGTGCAGATGGGCACGGTGACGTTCCACCCGTGGCCGGTGCGATCGGACGACACCGACGTGGTCGACGAGCTGCGGATCGATCTGGACCCGCAGCCCGGTCGCGACTTCGCTGACGCGGCCGAAGCCGCGCTTGCGTTGCGGGAGCTGATGTGGGAGCTGCGCCTGACCTGCTGGGCCAAGACGAGCGGCAACCGCGGCGTGCACGTCTACAGCCGAATCGAACGCACCCACGAGTTCACGGACGTGCGGCACGCGGTGATCGGGATCGCGCGCGAGCTGGAGCGCCGGCTGCCGGATCTGGTGACGACGGCGTGGTGGAAGGAGGAACGCGGTCGACGGGTCTTCGTCGATTACAACCAGGCCGCCCGAGACCGGACGATCGCCTCCGCCTACAGCCCGCGATCTCTGCCGCACGCGCCGGTGTCGATGCCGTTGCCGTGGTCGGCGGTGGCGGGCGCGGATCCGGCGGAGTTCACGGTACGGAGCGTGCCGGGGATCGTCGCCGCCGACGGAGATCCTTGGGCGGGGATGGACGAGCCGGCGGCGACAGGGTCGATCGACGGCGCGCTGTCGTTGTGGCAGGCCGACCTGGACCGCGGTTTGGGGGAGTTGAATTTCCCGCCCGACTACCCCAAGACGCCGGGCGAGCCGCCGCGAGTCCAGCCGAGCAAGAAGAACCCGGACAACTGGGACGGCGACACGCGCCGGGCGTGAGCGGCCACGGCCCGGCCCACCTGAGCGCGGACCGACGCCAGCCGGGCAGGTAGGCAACCACGTCGAACACGGAACGTCGGATGAGACATGTGTCACACTCGGTGACAATCCCGAGAAGGGGCTGATCCTCCCTGCCGCTCGCCCCGCGACCCTTTACCCGTGACCCGTGACCCGTGAGAGGGGAACGCCCATGAACCGACCTCTGCCGGGAGCACATCTGCACGGACTGGAGGCCGATCCGGACCGCGGTGCGGAGATCGACAAGAAGTCACCAGGAGAACGCGCGCGCGCGGAGAGCCGTCACTTCACGAGGCGACGGCGCATCGGCCTCCTCGTGGGGGCTGCGCTCGCGGTCCTCGTGTACGTCGCCCTGCCCGACGACCTTTCCCACCCGGGCAAGCTCACCGCCGCGACGGCCGTCCTCATGGGGGCCTGGTGGATGACCGAGGCCATTCCTATCCCGGCAACCGCGCTGATGCCGCTGATCATCTTCCCCGCCGTAGGGCGACAGGTGACGGTGAGCGAGGTGGGAGCCTCGTACGGCGCCGACATCATCTTCTTGTTCATGGGCGGATTCCTCATCGCCCTGGCGATGCAGCGCTGGAATCTGCATCGACGGATGGCCCTGCTGACCGTGCGGCTGATGGGCACGAAGTCAACGAATGTGATCGCCGGCTTCATGCTGGCGACCGCGTTTCTGAGCATGTGGGTGTCCAACACCGCGACGGCCGTGATGATGCTGCCCATCGGCGTCTCGGTGCTGCTCTTGGTGGCAGAACAGTCCTCCGAAGGCACGGTCACGACGGCGGACGGCCCGACGGCGGACGGTCCGACGGCGGACGGTCCGACGGCGGACGGTCCGACGGGGCGGCCCACCAAGGCCGAGGTCACGAAGACGAACTTCGGCACCGCCCTGATGCTCGGGATCGCGTACTCCGCCTCGCTCGGCTCTCTCGCGACGATCATCGGCACGCCGCCGAACACGTTGCTCGTCGGCTACCTGCGGGAGAACTTCGACATCAACATCGGCTTCGGCCAATGGATGATGGTCGGCCTGCCGCTCGCGATCGTGTTCAACGTGATCGCGTGGTTCGTCCTGTCGAAGGTCTTGTTCAAGCCTGAGATCGAGCGGATTCCCGGCGGCCGGCAACTCATGGACAACGAACTGGCCAAACTGGGCCCGGTGTCCCGCGGCGAACTGCGGGTGCTGGTGATCTTTGTGCTGGCGGCGCTCGCGTGGGTGAGCTTGCCGCTCATCATGGACAAGCCGCCGCTGAGCGACGCGGGCATCGCCGTGATCGCTGGGGTCCTGCTCTTCCTCCTGCCGGCTGGCGCCAACCGTGGTGTGCGCCTGCTGGATTGGGACACGGCCACCACGCTGCCATGGGGGGTGCTGTTGTTGTTCGGCGGAGGCCTGGCGTTGTCCGCGCAGTTCACGAAATCGGGGCTGTCCACGTGGATCGGCGCGCGCGTCAGCAGCTGGACCGGTGTGTCCACGATCCTGCTGATCGTCCTGTTCACCATCGGTATCCTGTTGCTCACCGAGATGACGAGCAACACCGCGACGGCTGCGACGTTCCTGCCGGTGGCGGGCGGCGTGGCCATCGGGGTAGGCGCCCACCCGATGTTGCTCGCCGTGCCGGTCGCGCTGGCCGCCACATGCGCCTTCATGCTGCCGGTGGCGACCCCACCGAACGCCATCGCGTACGGCTCGGGATACGTCACGTCAGCCCAGATGCTCAAGGGTGGAGTGTGGCTCAACCTCGTCGGAATCGTCTTGATCCCGATCGTCACCCTGACGCTGCTGGCTTGGGTGTTCCAGCTGACCGCCTGAGCCCGGCCGCGGCCGGTCGTCGACCTGCCTGCGGGGGCCTCTGGCGGCGTATGGAGACGGGTGAGGTGCCTTTGCCGCTCGGACAGGCCGGAAGGTAGGCTGGGCTAGTCTACATGTGTGCCCGAGGCACGCTCATGGAGCGCCCGATATGACAACGCGTCATGACGCGCTCGATCTCATGGCGCGTCAATGTCATTGCGCTCTCGCTTGCCGCGGCTGCACTCGTTCGTCCCCCGTCCGCCGGGGTGCGCGGCTTACGCCCGTACCCCCTTGATCCCTGTATCCACCAGCGATCCCAGTCCACCATCGGAGCCCCCACTACATGACTGCCAGCCCGGCCATCACGCAAATCGCGATCAACGACATCGGTTCCGAGGAAGAGCTCCTCGCCGCGATCGACGCCACCATCAAGCACTTCAACGACGGCGACATCGTCGAGGGAGTCATCGTCAAGGTCGACCGGGACGAGGTCCTGCTCGATATCGGCTATAAGACGGAAGGGGTCATCCCCTCCCGCGAGCTGTCCATCAAGCACGACGTCGATCCGAGCGAGGTCGTCACCGTCGGCGATGAGGTCGAGGCCCTTGTCCTCCAGAAGGAGGACAAAGAAGGCCGGCTGATCTTGAGCAAGAAGCGCGCGCAGTACGAACGCGCGTGGGGCACGATCGAGCGGATCAAGGAGGAGGACGGCGTCGTCACGGGCACCGTCATCGAGGTCGTCAAGGGCGGCCTCATCCTCGACATCGGCCTGCGGGGCTTCTTGCCCGCGTCGCTGGTGGAGATGCGCCGCGTACGCGACCTGCAGCCGTATGTGGGCAAGGAGATCGAGGCCAAGATCATCGAGCTGGACAAGAATCGTAACAATGTGGTTCTGTCCCGCCGGGCGTGGCTGGAGCAGACGCAGTCCGAGGTGCGCACCTCCTTCCTCAAGGAGCTGCAGAAGGGCCAGGTCCGTTCCGGAGTGGTCTCGTCCATCGTCAACTTCGGCGCGTTCGTGGACCTTGGCGGGGTCGACGGCCTGGTGCACGTCTCCGAGCTGTCCTGGAAGCACATCGACCACCCGAGCGAGGTCGTCGAGGTCGGCCAGGAGGTCACCGTCGAGGTCCTCGACGTCGACATGGACCGCGAGCGGGTCTCGCTGTCGCTGAAGGCGACGCAGGAAGACCCGTGGCAACACTTCGCCCGCACCCACGCGATCGGTCAGGTCGTGCCCGGCAAGGTCACCAAGCTGGTGCCGTTCGGCTCGTTCGTGCGCGTCGACGACGGCATCGAGGGCCTGGTGCACATCTCCGAACTGGCAGAGCGCCACGTGGAGCTGCCCGAACAGGTCGTCTCGGTGGGTGCAGACATCTTCGTCAAGGTGATCGACATCGACCTGGAACGCCGCCGGATCTCCTTGTCGCTGAAGCAGGCCAACGACGCCGCGGTCGCCACGAGCGAGTTCGACCCGACGCTGTACGGCATGGCGGCGGAGTACGACGAGCAGGGGAACTACAAGTACCCCGAGGGCTTCGACTCGGAGTCCAACGAATGGCTGCCAGGGCACGAGGTTGCCCGGGAGCGCTGGGAGAAGCAGTACTCCGAGGCGTACACCCACTGGGAGGCGCACAGCGCCCAGGTCAAGGAGGCTCTCGCGGCCGACGTGGACGCCCCCGTCCCAGGCGGCGACGTGCCGACGTCATACTCGTCGGGCTCTTCAGGTTCTTCCGGCTCTTCGGGACGCAGCGACGCTGCGGGCCCGGCGGAAGGCACGCTGGCCTCTGATGAGGCACTGGCGGCGCTGCGGGAGAAGCTGACCGGTCACTGATCCCGGCTTGCGGTGCGCAAGAGCGCGCGCACCGACAAAGGCCTGACGGGCCCCGTTCACCATGACGTGGTGGCGGGGCCCGTCGTGGTCCGGGCAGAGTGGGGGGTGTGACCGGATCGGCAGGGCGCGCGGGCTTCGACGTACAGGGCCACCGGGGCGCACTCGGATACCGGCCCGGCAATACGCTCGCGGGCTTCGAGCTTGCGGGGCGACTCGGCGCGTCGGCGGTGGAGCTGGATGTGCGGCTGTCGGCCGACGGCGTCGCCGTGGTGTGGCACGACCCGGTGCTGACCTCGGGGACGTGCCTCCCCGCGGACCCGCGGTGGCTGGGGCGCCGCGTCGACGAACTGACGGCGACGCAGCTCAAGCACGTGGACATCGGGTCGTTGACGAACCCCGGGCTTGCCCAGCAGGTGCCCGCTCAGGATGAACGGCTGCTCACCCTGAGCGACGTCCTCCTCCGGGTGTCAGTTGCGGAACCCGCGATGCGGTTCGTCGTGGAAGTCAAGGTCGACCCCGACGACGAGTCCCAGAGGCGGCGTAGTACAGAGCTGGTGGAGCGCACTCTGGACGACATTCATTCCTCGGGCGTCTCCGACCGCGTCGCCGTGCACTCCTTCGACTGGGCGGTGCTAGCCCTCGCGGCCGATCTCGCGCCGCACGTGAGGCGATCAGCCCTCGCCTCCGTACGGGTGAGCGGTGCCTGGCTCGGTGACGGCACCGGGCCGGCGGGGGCAGGCTCAGCGGGGTTGCGGGTGGAGGACCTCCCCGCGGCGGCGCGGGACGCCGGCGCACACGTCGTATGTCCCCATTTCGGCGATGCCTTTGACGAGATGAGCGCCGACCCCGGCGTCGACCCGCCGGGCCGGGAATTCGTGGACCGGTGCCACGCCGTGGGGCTGACGGTCATCCCCTGGACGGTCGACACTCCAGCGGACCTTCGCCTCGTGGTCGACGCCGGAGTTGACGGAGTGGTCACCAATTACCCGGACCGGGCGCGTGCCGTGGCGGGATGGGGTGTGAGCACAGATGCGTGAGCAGCGACGGATGTGCCATGCCCCAGAGGCTGGAAACCCCCCGCACGCGGCGTCCGGGCGAGTCCCGGGTATCTTTCCGGCGGGGACGTGCATGGGCAGGCGTTCAGAGACCCTACAGTGAGCACTATGTTGCGGGTTGGTCTCACCGGAGGAATCGGTTCTGGCAAGTCGACCGTGGCGCGCCGACTCGGCGAATTGGGCGCGGTGATCATCGATGCGGACGCGCTGGCGCGCGAGGTCGTTGCGCCGGGCACGGCAGGCCTGGCGAGGGTGCGCGAGCGCTTCGGGGAAGAGGTCCTCGGCGAGGACGGCTCCTTAGACCGGCGCGCGTTGGCGGGACTCGTTTTCGAGGACGAGCGAGCCCGGACCGCCCTGGAGGAGATCACCCACCCGCTCGTCGCCGCTCGCTGCGCCGACCTGCTCGACGCCGCAGGGCCGGACAGCATCGTGGTCTATGACGTCCCACTGCTGGTGGAGAACGACCTCGGTCCGGACTATCACCTGGTGGTGGTGACTGACGCGGATCTGCGGACTCGGATGCAGCGGCTCGTTCTCGAGCGCGGCATGCGCGAGGCTGACGCTCGGGCCCGGATGGCCCGCCAGGCGAGCGACGAGCAGCGCTTGGCTGCCGCCGACGTGGTCCTCGCCAACGAGGGCACGGTGGAGGAGCTTCACGCGGCCGTGGATCGGCTGTGGCTCGAGCGCCTGGTGCCGTTCGAGGAAAACCTGCGCAGCCAGACGGTGTTCCGGCGCGACCTCCCTGTGGTGAGTTCGTACGACGAGGAATGGCCGGTCGTCGCCGAGCGCATCGGCAAGCGACTGGTACGGGCGCTGGGCGAGCGGGCGCCCGAGGTAGAACACGTGGGCTCGACAGCCGTGCCCGGGATGCCCGGCAAGGACGCTGTCGACGTGCAGCTCGGAGTCCGGGAGCTACGCGACGCGGACGATCCCGAGTTCGTGGCCACGATGGGAGCCCTCGGCTTCCCCCGCGTCGACAACAACCGGATGGACCACCCGACCGGCGAGCTGCTGGATCCCTCGTTGTGGGTCAAGCGGTTCCATGGCTCCTGCGACCCCGGCCGCATCGTGCACGTTCATGTTCGCCAGGTAGACAGCGCCGGGTGGCAGTCGGCCCTGCTGTTCCGCGACTGGTTGCGCGCGAACCCCGACGCCGCCGCGGAGTACGTCACGGTGAAATCCGGCCTGGCGTCGCGTACCGCGAACTCCGGGGAGTATGCGGAGGCGAAGGCGCCCTGGTTCGAGGAGATCTGGCCACGGATCACGTCGTGGGCGCAGCATGCGGGCTGGCAGCCATGATCGCGTGTCGCGAGGCCGCAGCTCGCTAGGCTCTGGGGCGATGCGCTCGTTGACGTGTGTTGTGACGTGTGGTGCGGGGGATTGACGTTGCGCCCGACTCGATCCTTGTCCCGACCGTCTCCAATAAAGTGCGTTCCACGGTGGGCGAGAAGGTCGACTATTTCGAGCATTTCCAGGCCAACAAGCCAGCCGGTCGGTCGATTACTCCGATGTCGACCTGGGCTGCAACATGGCGGTAGACAGCAGCTTGTACACGTTCCCCTACGGTGCGACGGTCGAGCGGATGCAGGCCCGGTATAGCTTCACTACCAGTACGAGAACGGCCGATGGCTGATCGTGAGCCATCACAGCTCGAGGATGCCACAGGTGGACAGGACACCCCCGCAGACGACCGCGTCTTCGCGCTGACGGGCAACGCCGCGAGCAGGAGCGGCGATGTCGCTCGTCGTCGCTGGTCGCGACGCCGGTGCCCGCAGCGTTGTCAGGAGGCGGCGTTAGGGTTCCCTCATGAGGCCGACCACGGATATCCAGCGCACCGTCGCCCCTATCGAGGTCGTGGCTCCATACCAGCCGTCGGGTGATCAGCCCGATGCGATCAATGAGCTGGCTCGGCGGGTGCGTGCGGGGGAGCAGGACGTCGTGCTGCTCGGCGCCACCGGCACGGGCAAGTCGGCGACGACCGCCTGGCTGATCGAACAGGTGCAGCGGCCGACGCTCGTGCTGGCCCCCAACAAGACGCTCGCGGCGCAGCTGGCCAACGAGTTCCGGGGGCTTTTGCCGCACAACGCGGTCGAGTACTTCGTGAGCTATTACGACTACTACCAGCCCGAGGCGTACGTTCCGCAGTCGGACACCTACATCGAGAAGGACTCCTCGATCAACGAAGAGGTCGAGCGGCTGCGCCACTCTGCCACCAACTCGCTGTTGACCCGCCGCGACGTGGTGGTGGTCGCGTCCGTGTCGTGTATCTATGGCCTCGGCACCCCTCAGGAGTACGTGGACCGGATGGTCCGACTGCGGGTCGGCCAGGAGATCGGGCGCGACGAGCTGCTGCGACGCTTCGTCCAGATGCAGTACATGCGCAACGATCTGGCCTTCAGCCGCGGCACCTTCCGGGTGCGCGGCGACACGGTCGAGATCATTCCCATGTACGAAGAGCTGGCGGTGCGCATCGAGTTCTTCGGCGACGAGATCGAGAGGCTGTACACACTGCACCCCCTCACCGGGCAGGTGGTCCGGGAGGAACCGGAGATGTACGTCTTCCCGGCGAGCCACTACGTCGCGGGACCTGAACGCATGCAGCGGGCCGTGTCCGGCATCGAGGGGGAGCTCGCTGAGCGGCTGGCCGAGTTCGAGCGTCAGGGCAAGCTGCTGGAGGCCCAGCGGCTGCGAATGCGGACAACGTACGACGTAGAGATGATGACCACGGTCGGCATGTGCGCCGGCATCGAGAACTACTCGATGCACATCGACGGCCGCGAGCGCGGGTCGGCCCCGAACTGCCTGCTGGACTACTTCCCCGAGGACTTCCTGCTCGTGATCGACGAGTCGCACGTCACCGTGCCGCAGATCGGCGCGATGTACGAAGGCGATATGTCCCGCAAACGCACCCTCGTCGATCACGGATTCCGGCTTCCGTCCGCGATGGACAACCGCCCGTTGAAGTGGGAGGAGTTCCTCGACCGGATCGGCCAGACCATCTACCTGTCGGCCACCCCGGGCCCCTACGAGCTGGCCAAGTCCGACGGGGTCGTCGAACAGATCATCCGGCCCACCGGCCTCGTCGACCCCGAGATCGTCCTCAAGCCGACCAAGGGTCAGATCGACGACCTGCTGCACGAGATCGGCGAGCGCGCCGCTCGCGACGAGCGCGTCTTGGTCACCACGCTGACCAAGAAGATGTCCGAGGACCTCACCGACTACCTGCTCGAGCGCGGCGTACGGGTGCGCTACCTGCACTCCGAGGTCGACACGCTACGGCGGGTGGAGCTGCTGCGCGAGCTGCGGCTGGGGGAGTACGACGTCCTGGTCGGCATCAACCTGCTGCGGGAGGGGCTCGACCTGCCCGAGGTGTCTCTCGTCAGCATCCTCGACGCCGACAAGGAGGGCTTTCTGCGCTCCACCCGCAGTCTGATCCAGACGATCGGTCGGGCGGCGCGCAACGTGTCAGGGCAGGTGCACATGTATGCCGACAACGTCACGCCGTCGATGCGCGACGCCATCGAGGAGACGGCGCGGCGCCGTGTGAAGCAGGTGGCGTACAACGAGGCGCGCGGCATCGACCCGCAACCGCTGCGCAAGAAGATCGCCGATATCACCGACCTGCTGCAGCGCGAGGACGCCGACACCGACGCTCTCATGGGGTCCGGACGCAACCAGTCGCGCGGCAAGTCCGGCGGCGGCCGCGCCCGGCTCGGCGGACGCGGGGCGGCCATGGCGGACGCCGGGACGTCCGGCGGGGGAAGGTCCGGCCTCGATGCCTCCACGTTGGCGGCCGGCGACCTGGCCGATCTCATCCACGAACTGACGACGCAGATGCACGGCGCGGCGGGGGATCTCCAGTTCGAGCTGGCGGCCCGCATCCGCGACGAAGTCTCCGACCTCAAGAAGGAGCTTCGCCAGATGCGGCGCGCCGCGCTCTAGGACAGCCGTGCGGCTACGATCGCGGTGGGCTGCGCCGAACCGTCCTAAACGTGACCCTCACTAGAAGGAACCTCGCCTCGTGAACCTTCCCCTCTGGGTCTGGATCGTCACACTCGGCATCACGATCGCGTTCTTGCTCGTCGACGTCCTCGTGATCGCCCGTCGCCCGCACGTGCCCTCGATGGGCGAATGCGCTCGGCATCTCGCCTTCTTCGTCGGATCGGCCGTCGTGTTCGGTATCGGCGTGTGGGCGTTCGCCGGCGGCCGATACGGCGCGGAGTTCTTTGCCGGGTGGCTGACCGAGTACTCGCTCTCGATCGACAACCTCTTCATCTTCCTCATCATCATGGCCAAGTTCGGGGTGCCCGAGAAGTTGCAACAGAGCGCCCTCATGGTCGGCATCGTGATCGCTTTGGTCCTGCGGGCAGTGTTCATTTCTGTGGGTGCCGCCCTGATCAACCAGTTCGCCTGGGTGTTCTACATCTTCGGGGCCTTCCTCATCTACACGGCCATCAGGCTCCTCAAGGAGTCGATGTCTTCCGACGACGATGAGGAATTCGAGGAGAACGCGCTGCTGCAGTGGGTGGTGCGTCGGTTCCCGGCCACTCAATCCTGGGAGTTCGGCACCAAGCTGTTCGGCCGGATCGACGGCAAGAGATTCATCACGCCGATGTTCATCGTGATCCTGGCGTTGGGCACGACCGACCTGCTCTTCGCGCTTGACTCGATCCCCGCGATCTTCGGCCTGACCCAGGAGCCATTCCTCGTGCTGATGGCCAACATCTTCGCGCTGATGGGCCTGCGTCAGCTGTATTTCCTGATCGGCGGCCTGCTGAAGCGGCTGGTCTACCTCGGGTTCGGCTTGTCCGTGCTGCTCGCGTTCATCGGCGTGAAGCTGATCTTCCACGCCCTGCACGAGAACACGCTCTGGTTCATCGGCGGCGGCGAGGGCGTGGACGCTGTGCCCGAGATCCCCATCGGGGTGTCCCTTGGCGCGATCGTTCTCATCCTGGGTGTCACGACGGTAGCCAGCCTGGTGAAGTCGGCGCGGGATCAGAGCGCGCGGCCCGCGCGCGACGACCTCCCGCGATCACGCGACGGGGGCGCTCGGCGCGATCAGCAATAACGGTCTCGACGACCGCTGGGTGCAATCTGCCTGACCGCCGGACAGCCCGCGAGGCGTCGGGTGAGACCCACTGTCTGGCGGCCTTGACGTGCGTTGAGTTACCCGTGAGTATGGGTAACCAGGCTGCCTCGGCAACGGACCGCGCAGAGACCTGGCCACTGGGCAGACGCGCACTGTGCGAGACGAGCCGCCTCGCATGCGTACCCGATGCCCGGCCGTCCGCAGCCCGCAGCACCCACCCGTGCCTCAGGAGTGACCATGCCGCGCAACCTGTACAGCGAAGAGCACGAGGACTTCCGCAAGTCCGTCCGTGAGTTCGTCGACCGCACCCTCAAGCCTCGTGCGGAGGCGATGATCGCCGAGCATGTCATCGCGCGCGATATCTGGCTGGAGGCCGGCCGGCAGGGTTTCTTCGGGCTGTCCATCCCGGAGGAGTACGGGGGCGCGGGCGTCGAGGACTATCGATTCAACGCCGTCTTCACCGAGGAGATGGGCAAGTTCACCGCCGCGGCCGCGTCGTGTTTTGGGATCCACTCCGACATCACGGCGCCGTACATCGTCCACATGGGCACCGAGGAGCAGAAGCAGCGGTGGCTGCCCGGCGTCGCCTCGGGTGAGACCATCCTCGCCATCGGCATGACGGAGGCGTCGGGTGGCTCGGACCTGGCGGCGCTGAAGTCGACGGCCGTCAAGGACGGAGACGACTGGATCCTCAACGGCTCCAAGACGTTTATCACCAACGGCCACCAGTGCGATCTGGCGGTGGTCGCCGTGCGCACCGACCCGGCCAAGGGCGCTAAAGGGATTTCCCTCCTCGTGCTCGAGAAGGACATGGCCGGCTTCACGAAGGGCCAGCCGCTCGACAAAGTGGGCCAGGTCGAGTCCGACACCTCGGAGCTGTTCTTCGACAGCGTCCGCGTCCCTGCGAGCAATCTGCTCGGCGATGAGGGCATGGGTTTCATCGCCATGATGCAGCACCTGCCGCAGGAGCGGATCGGCAACGCGATCGCGAACATCTCCAATGCGAAGCAGATCCTCGGCGAGACGATCCAGTACTGCAAAGACCGCAAGGCGTTCGGCCAGCCCATCGGGATGTTTCAGCACAACAAGTTCAAGATCGCCGAGATGGTCACCGCGATCGAGGTCGCCGAGGCCTACATCGACGACTGCGTCGCGGCACACCTCCACGGCCAGCTCACTGCGGTCGATGCGGCGAAGGCGAAGTGGTGGGCGGCCCAGGTCCAGTGTGACGTCCTCGACGAGTGCGTCCAGCTGCACGGGGGTTACGGCTTCATGAACGAGTATCGGGTGGCCCGCGCGTGGCGCGACGCCCGCGTGCACAAGATCTGGGCCGGCACCAACGAGATCATGAAGGAGCTGATCGGGCGCGACCTCGGCCTGTAGCCGTCCACGTCGGGAGCCGGCCGGCTCCCGACAACCCCCGGACGGGATGGGCTGCGCGCCCACGAGGGGGCAGGTGCCCCGCCGGGACGGGTTGAGGGTCCTCGGCCACCGCGCGAGGCGTGGCACAACGGACGTCAGGGTGTCTTCCCCTGGGGCGTCGATGAGTCGGGCAGGGCGGCGTCTTCCTGCGGGCGGGCCTGCTCGCGGCGTTTCGGGGTCAGGGTGACGGCTGTCGAGGCGAGTACGACCAGCGCCATCCCAGCCAACTGCGTGGACTGCATAGCCTGCCCGAGCACGACGAGGCCGGCAATCGATGCCGCGGCCGGCTCGAGGCTCAGCAGGATGCCGAACACGCGTGGGTTCAGGTAGCGCAACGCGAACAGTTCGAGGGAGTACGGGAACACCGACGAGAGCATCGCGATGACGAACCCGAGGCCCAGGGCTTTGGCGTCGAACAGCGCGGCGCCGTCGACGGCCAACCCCGCCGGGAGCGTGATGGCCGCGGCCACGACCATCGCCAGGGCGAGACCTTGAGCGCCGGGGAAACGCCGTCCCGTACGCCCCGACAGCAAGATGTACGACGCCCACGAGATGCCCGCGGCGAGAGCCAGGACGATGCCGATCAGGTCCACGGTGTTCCAGGACTCGGTCAGAACGTTCGACGTCAGGACGACCCCGGCGGCTGCGACGACCACGGCGATGCCGTCGAACCAATGCCGCGACAGCACGGCCGCGAGTCCTAGCGGCCCGATGAACTCGATCGTCACCGCCACGCCGACGGGTAGTCGCGCGATGGCCGCGAAGAACGCGGCGTTCATGGCGGCAAGCGCGACCCCGAACATCAGCACGGTCAGCCAGTCCGAACGCGAGTACCCCCGGATACTCGGGCGGGTCCACGCGACCATCACCACCGCAGCGATGGACAACCGCAGCGCAACCGACCCGAGGATCCCCACGAGGTGGATCAGGTAGACGGCCATCGCGCCGCCGAACTGCACGGAGAAGATCGCGACGAGGACGAGGCCGACGGGGTAGGCCGGATGCGCGGGCTTGACGAGGACACGAGTGGTGGGGTCAGCCGGGGTCACCGGGCCATTCTGCCCGTCTCCTCGAACGGGGGGGCACCTCTGCCCGTGGCGCGCCGCGGGGCGCTCACCAGCCCCGGGCGAGCCACTCCGGCAGGTGTGGACGCTCCGCGCCGAGGGTGGTGTCCAGCCCGTGTCCGGGGTAGACCCACGCGTCGTCGCCGAACACGCCGAACAGCCGTTCCTCGACGTCGTCGATCAGCTGGCGAAAGTGATCCTCGTTGCCGAACGTGTTGCCCACCCCGCCGGGGAACAGGCTGTCGCCGACGAACAGGTGTGCGCGGCCGTCGGG
>JBDTWM010000014.1:0-36413 GCA_040006675.1 Dermatophilaceae bacterium
GGGCGCGGGTCAGCGCTTGCCGGATCGCTTGTCCCGCAACGAGCCGTCCTCGGGCGTCCAGCCGCACCGAGGGCATTCCTGCCGATGCTCGGTGACCTCGTCGAGGAGGTCCCGGAGCTCGGAACGGATGAAGTCGCGGCTGGCCATGTCACGCATCGCGATTCGGAGGGCGGCGACCTCACGGGTGAGATACTCCGTGTCCGCCAGGCTCCGTTCGTCGCGGGCGCGGTCTTGTTCGAGGCCGACCCGATCGCGGTCGGCCTGCCGATTCTGCGCCAAGAGGATCAGCGGGGCAGCGTACGAGGCCTGTGTGGAGAAGAAGAGGTTAAGCAGGATGAACGGGTAGGGGTCGAAGTCCAACCCGAACACGCCGACCAGGTTGACGGCGATCCAGACGATCACGAAGAGCGTCATCCACACGAGGAAGCGCGCGGTGCCCATGAACCGAGCGAACTTTTCGGCGAACAGTCCGAACAGGTCGGGGTCCACCTGGGGCAATCGCCGCGCCCCGACCCGCGCCTCCAAAGGCTGGTCGAGGCGGTCCCTGAGCGGCTCACTCATGGGTCACCTCGTGGCGCTCTTCGCGCCAGTGCTCGGGCAGCAGGTGGTCGAGCAGGTCATCGACGGTGACGGCGCCGAGCAGGTGCTGGCCGTTGTCCACGACCGGGACCGACACGCTGTTGTAGGCCGCCATCTCACGGGTGATCGCTCCGATGGAGGCTCCCGGGCGCAACGGTTGAGTGCTCGTGTCGAGGAACGATCCCACCGCCGCGTTCGGCGGCTCTCGCAATAGCCGCTGGATGTGGACGAGCCCCAGGTAGCGACCGGTGGGGGTCTCCAGCGGTGCACGGCAGACGAAAACGGATGCGGCGATCGCGGGCGACAGTTCGGCGCGGCGCACGACCGCCAGCGCCTCGGCGATTGTCGCTTCGGGCGGCAGGATCACCGGCTCGGTCGTCATGAGCCCTCCGGCCGTGTCTTCGTCGTACGTCAGGAGACGCCGCAGATCGGCCGCTTCGTCAGGCTCCATGAGCCGCAGATACCGCTCCTGCGCCTCCGGCTCCAGCTCGGAGAGCAGGTCGGCCGCGTCGTCCGGCTGCATGGCCTCCAACACGTCGGCCGCCCGGTCGGAGGCCAAGGTGGCGAGGATCTCCACCTGGTGATCTTCGGGCAGCTCCTCCAACACGTCGGCGAGCCGGTCGTCGTCGAGTGCCGCCGCCACCTGCCAGCGGCGTTGCTCCGGCAAATCGTGGATGAGACCCGCGAGGTCGGCTGCCTTGAGATCGTTGTATGTGCCGAGCAGCGCAGCAGCCCCCTGGTCATCGTCTTCGGTCAGCAGGCCGACGACGTCCTCCACCGGAACGGTGAGAGTCTCCCCGCGACGTCGCCGAAGCGAAGGGAAGCGGTGCGGCTCGTTGGTGCTCTTGCGGACGAACACGCGGGTGAGCGCCCAGTTGCGAGAGCGGCCCTTTTCGATCGCGACGTCTTCGACGACCGCGTCGTAGTCCCCGCCCGTGTCACGCACCGTGACACCGCGATCGAGCACCTCACCCATGACGAGAGATTCGCCCGTGCGCTGTTCGAAGCGCCGCAGGTTGACCAGGCCGGTCGTGACGACCTGGCCTCCTCCGATGCTTGTCACGCGCGTCATCGGGACGAAGACACGCCGACGACCGGGCACTTCGACGACGAGACCGATGACTCTTGGACGGGATCGGGCCGCGTGATGGAAGACGACGACGTCGCGGGCCCGACCCACCTGGTCTCCCAAGGGGTCGAACACGTGCAGGCTGACCAACCTCCTCACGTAGACGCGCGTCGTCACGATGGCCAGGGTACCCGCGACCCGTGCACGGTTCGAGGACGCCGACGATGCGCGGCGCTCGCCGTGCGAGCGGGGTAGGTGCCTCGGCAGCGGTCCGGCACGTCGTGAACGTCGTCACAGGTCAAGGCCTATGGCTGGGTTGTCCCCGCTGATAGCGTCGAAGCAACCCACGACCCTGCCCGCCCATGCCGTCGCCTCTCGGTCGTCGCCCCGGTCGCCGCCAGCTGCGGAAACTGGCGGTAGCGGCACAGATCGCGGCGTGGACGTCGGCAACTAGGAGGACAACGACGTGCGCAGCGCCAAGGACTTCTTCGCCCCCCTCGCGGTGGGCGCCCCCACCCCGGTCCGGGAGATCCCCGCTCGGCCGTCCCGGGCGATTCACTTCTTCGACCCGTCCAACGCCAAGATGGCCACCAAGATCCCGGACATGGTCGGCTCGGTCGACGTCCTGCTGGGCAACTTGGAAGACGCCGTGAAGGTCGACAACAAGGTGGCCGCCCGCGAGGGCTTGGTGAAGATCGCCCAGGAGGTCGACTTCGGCGCCAACACTCAGCTGTGGACCCGGATCAACGCGTTGGACAGCCCGTGGGTCCTGGACGACCTGACCACGCTGATCCCGGCTATCGGCGACAAGCTCGACGTGGTCATGGTGCCGAAGGTGCAAGGCGCCGAGGACATCCACTACATCGACCGGGTCTTGGCGCAGCTGGAGGCCAAGGCCGGCCTGAACCGCCCGATCTTGGTGCACGCGATCCTGGAGACCGCGCGCGGCGTGGCCAACATCGAGGAGATCTGCGGGGCATCGCCACGCATGCAGGGTCTCTCGCTCGGACCGGCCGACCTGGCGGCTGATCGACGGATGAAGACCACGCGAGTTGGCGGGGGCCACCCGGGTTATCTGGTGCGTTCCGACCCGGCCCGGCTGGAGGACGGTTCGTACGACGTCCACGGCGAGACGACACCCCGGACGATCTACCAGCAGGACCTGTGGCACTACACGATCGCTCGCATGGTCGACGCGTGCGCGATGCACGGCATCTACGCGTACTACGGGCCGTTCGGCGACATCAAGGACGTCGTGGCGTGCGAGGACCAGTTCCGCAACGCGTTCCTCCTGGGGTGCGTCGGCACGTGGACGCTGCATCCGGTGCAGATCCAGATCGCGAAGAAGGTGTTCAGCCCGGACCCCAAGGACGTGGAGCACGCGTACGAGGTCGTGGAGAAGATGGGTGACGGCTCCGGCGCGGTCATGGTCGACGGCAAGATGGAGGACGACGCGTCCTGCAAGCAATGCCTCGTCGTGGTCCGCCTGGCCGAGCAGCTCGGCGAGCTCGACTCGGATCTGAAGAGTATGTACGAGCAGGCCAAGGCGGCGGCCCTCGCGAAATCCGCCGGCTGAGCCGCTCACCGAATCCGCAACCGAGCAGGAGCCTGAAGTGACGATGAGTGACACCCAGTTCCGACCGCGCCGATCGGTGCTCTACATGCCCAGCTCCAACGTGCGAGCGCTGGAGAAGGCCAAGGCGATCCCGTGCGACGGCATCATCTTCGACCTGGAGGATGCGGTCGCTCCCGACGCCAAGCCCGCGGCGCGCGAGGCTGCCTGCGCGGCGGTCCGGTCGGGAGAGTACGGCCGGCGTGAGCTGATCATCCGCGTCAACGGCATGGACACGCAGTGGCACCTGGAGGACATGAAGTCCGCGTGTGCCGCCGGACCTGACGCGATCGCCGTGCCCAAGGTGTCGACTGCGCGGCAGGTGCTCGACCTGGTGCAAGAGCTCGAGACGTACGGGGCGCCCGCCAGGACCACGCTGTGGGCGATGGTGGAGACGCCGATCGCGATGCTGAACGTGCACGATATCGCGAGCGCCTCGGCGAAGCTGTCCGTGCTGGTGATGGGCACGAACGACCTGGTCAAAGAGCTGTACGCCGAGCATGTGCCCGGTCGGGCGCCGGTGCAGACCGGCCTGCAACTGTGCCTGCTGGGCGCCCGCGCGGCCGGCAAGGCGATCATCGACGGGGTGTACAACAACGTGAAGGACCCCGACGGCTTCGAGGCCGAGTGTGTCCAAGGCCGGCAGTGGGGCTTCGACGGCAAGACGCTGATCCACCCCGGTCAGGTCGAGCCTGCGAACGTGGCGTTCGCGCCGAGCCCCGCCGCTGTGGAGGAGGCCCAGGGCATCCTGCAGGCGTGGGAGGACGGCAAGGGCTCAGGCGTCGTGACGTACAACGGCAAGATGATCGAGAACCTGCACGTCGAGTCCGCGCAGCGGATCCTGACGATGCACGCCGCGATCCGGGCGCTGGAGACCGACGCCTGATCCGCGGTAGCAGATGGCTCACCTCACCCGTCGACGGGTGAGGTGAGCCATCCTGCGTGGGTGGGGGCAAGGCCGGCGTCAGAGGCGGACCAGCATTTTGCCCGTGTTTGCTCCCCGCAACATGTCGAGGAACGCCTGCGGGGCGTTCTCGAGTCCGTCGCGGAACGTCTCGTCGTATTGCACCTGCCCCGTGGCGAGCCACGGCGCGACCTCGGTCAGGAACTGCTCGCGCATGCTGGCGTACTTGTTGATGACGAAACCGCGCAGCGTGAGCCTCTTGCCGATGGCGGTCGCCAGGTTGCGGGGCGCGGTGGGCGGCTCCGTCGCGTTGTACTGGGAGATCGCCCCGCACAGCGCGACGTGACCGTCGATGTTCATCCGCGACAATGCTGCCTCGAGGTGCTCGCCGCCGACGTTGTCGAAATAGACATCGATTCCCTCGGGTGCGGCCTCCTGCAAGCGGTCCACGATCGGACCGTCGTGGTAGTTGAAGGCGGCGTCGAAGCCTAGCTCCAGCAGCCGGGCGACCTTGGCGGGGGAGCCTGCGCTTCCGACCACCCGCGAGGCGCCTTTGGCTTTGGCGATCTGCCCGACCAGCGAGCCCACCGCACCGGCGGCGCCGGAGACGAAGACGGCATCGCCGGGCTGGAACTCGGCGGCGGCCAGGAGGCCTGCGTAGGCCGTCAGCCCCGGCATACCCAGCACGCCCAGGTACGCCGACGCGGGGGCGAGCGAGGTATCCACGGGAGAGGCCGATGATGACGCGAGCACGGCATAATCACGCCAGCCGAGTCCGTGCAGGACGGTACGGCCCACGGGGAGCGAGTCGTCGGTCGACGCGATGACCTCCCCGACGGCGCCCCCGTCGAGCGGGGCGTTGAGGGAGAAGGGCGGGACGTAGGACTGGACGTCGTTCATCCGACCCCGCATGTAGGGGTCGACGGACATGACCAGGTTGCGTACGAGCACTTCGCCGTCCCCGAGCGGGGGCAGTGTTGCGCTCTCCAGTCGGAACGTCGCGGCGCTGGGCCAACCGTCGGGACGCTCGGCCAGCACGATGTGGCGGGCGGTGGTGGGGGTGGTCATGGATCCTCCTGCTGATATCGGCTGTGGAAGTGGTGGTCGGTGACGCCCAGCGTCGGTCGCGCGTGGCGGTCCGGGACGCCGTCGCACGGGCTCCGCGGCGGGGTGTGGACTGCTCGGGAGCGTCCCGTCGGACGCCGGACTGGGACACCCTACGCGGGGGCCAGTCGACCTCTTCTGTCGAATGCACGCACCGACCTCGCGTGCCGCTCGACGGCCGGGCCGTCATCGCTCTGGGGTTCGGGGCGGTGCGGTGCTCGTGGTGGTCGTAGCTGAAGAGGCCGCGGCCTCGGTGCGGCGCAGCCAGCGCAGGACCATGACCGGCAGGATGGCGGGCAGCAGCAGGTAGCCCAGGCCGTACGTCGACCACACGGTCGCGTCGGGGAACAGATCGGGACGCAGCACGCTCAGCGTCCCGATCACCACGACCCCGGTCAGCTCGACCTGGCACAGGACCCGCATCGCCCGACGCGAGCCCGGGTGGCCCCAGCGCAACAACAGGAGGAAGCCCGCGACGTAGACGCACGCCGCCAGCGAGGACAGGGCGTAGGCCAGCGGCGCGTGGGAGGCCTTCGTGAGCCACTGAACGACGCTGCGCGAGGTCGCCCCTACCGCGAAAACGCCGTACAGGAGGGTGAACAGGGTCCCCGGTCCGGTTGCTGCGGCCACGCCCCGCCGTTGCGGCGGGGGATGGGCTGACGACGGGGGGCCGGGGTCAGCCATTGAGGTGTCCGAAGTCCATGCCGAGTGTCTGCACCTGGCGGACAATCATCACGGCGGTGATCAGCGCGGCGACGGCGAGGATGAGCAGCCCGGCGCGGTCGATCTTCTTGTACGTCAACGCGAACCCGGCCGGCGTGATGAGCGGGACCGTGAGCAGATAGCCGATGTGTGTCGCCAGCTCGGGCGACTCCCAGCCGCTGACCAGACCTGCGATATCCGCCAGGACGCTGACGATGCTGGCCGCCTCGGCGACGCCGACCACGATCAGCGCGACGCCGCGTGGAAGACGCCCGACCGCGGCGCCGAGCAGCAGCACCACCCCCGTGGCGGTGACCACCCAGAGGCAGGCCATGATCACGTCGAGCACGGGGAGCGCCTCCAGTCGCGGGCGTGGACAGGGAGTATGGGCGGGAGCCGGGCCACTCGGCCCAGGGGGTGCGCCCCCGGGCCCTGGGGCGCACCCATCGTACGGGTGTGGGTACGGACGAAGCTGCGTCGCCTCGCCCGCCGTGGGGTGTGTGAGGTCGCTCGCGGGTAGGGCGGGCAGCGAGCGACGGTGGGACGTGGTGGGAGTCACCGCCGCTTCGCCGGATGGCTGACTCGCGGACGGGCATACTCACGCCAGGTCGAGTGTGCGCGGACCCCCCGGTGCACGGTGCGCATCTCGTACGTCGTGTGCCTCGCGGCACATCCCCGTACGAGGCGAGCCGGCAGGGCATACGGTACGAGGTGAGAGCACGCGCGTGGGGCGAGCGGCACGACACGAGCACGGCCCGCACGACTCGACGACCGCATCACGCCGGGAGATGACCCGGCCGCCAACGGAGGTGGACATGTCCCGACTGCAGCGCACCGAAGGTCTCAGCGAGGAACAGACCGAGCTGATCTCGCTGGTCCGCGAGTTCGTGGAGGACCAGATCATCCCCGTGGCGAACCAGCTGGAGCACGCGGATGAATACCCGACCGACATCGTCGAGGCGATGAAAGAGATGGGCATCTTCGGGCTGATGATCCCGGAGGAGTACGGGGGCCTCGGCGAGTCGCTGCTCACGTATGCGCTCACCGTCGAGGAGATCGCACGCGGTTGGATGAGCGTGTCCGGCATCATCAACACGCACTTCATCGTCGCCTACATGCTGCTGCAGCACGGCACCGAGGAGCAGAAGCAGCGCTACCTGCCCCGGATGGCCACGGGCGAGGTGCGCGGCTCGTTCTCGATGTCAGAGCCCGGCTGCGGTTCCGACGTGGCGGCGATCACGTCCAAGGCGGTCAACACCGGCGGCGACACGTGGACCGTCAACGCGCAGAAGATGTGGCTGACCAACGGTGGCTCGTCCAACCTCACCGCGGTACTGGTCAAGACCGACGTCGGCGCGGACAGCGTCTACAAGAACATGTCGGCGTTCCTGGTGGACAAGGAGCCCGGCTTCGGCAACACGGCGCCCGGTGTCACCGTGCCCGGCAAGATCGAAAAGATGGGCTACAAGGGTGTCGACACCACCGAGCTCATCCTGGAGAACTACCAGACGACGTCCGCGCAGATCCTCGGCGGCGAGCCCGGCAAGGGTTTCTACCAGATGATGGACGGCGTCGAGGTCGGCCGCGTCAACGTGGCGGCGCGGGCCAGCGGTGTGGCGCGGCGGGCGTTCGAGTTGGGCATCGCATACGCCCAACAGCGCGAGACCTTCGGCAAGAAGCTGATCGACCACCAGGCGATCCTCTTCCGCATCGGCGACATGGCGGCCAAGGTCGAGGCGGCGCACGCGATGATGGTGCGCGCCGCGAAGCTGAAGGACTCCGGCACCCGCAACGACCTCGAGGCGGGCATGGCGAAGTACCTTGCCGCGGAGTTCTGCGCCGACGTGGTCGAGCAGAGCTTCCGGATCCATGGCGGGTACGGATACAGCAAGGAGTACGAGATCGAGCGGCTCTACCGTGAGGCGCCGATGCTGCTGATCGGTGAGGGCACTGCCGAGATCCAGAAGATGATCATCGGACGCTCGCTGCTCAAGGACTACAAGCTGAGGGGCTGACGCCGAGCCGGGGTGGGCGGACGTCAGCCACCAGGGAAGGCCGAAGGGCCCGGTAGAGGTCGCGATACGAGGTGGGCGCGGATCGCCGCGCCCACCTCGTCGCGTGCGGGGCTCACTCCATCGGCCGGACATACCTGCGATGCGCTGAAAGGCGTCAAGTACGGGCGCGGCGAGACGACAGGGAGAACGTCCCCTGACTCTCCCTCTGTGTCGATGAGCCGGCCTGCCGGCGAGCCGTCGACGCACGCACAGAAGTCGCGAGTGCTGCCTTATGCGCCTGCCCCTGTTCCGTACCCGTCGTGCCTCCGTGTCCCTCGCGCTCGCCGCCGCGATGCTGGCGAGCGCCGCCCCGATCGCGGAGGCGTGGTCCGGCCCGTCTCGATCACGCGACAACTCCTCGTGTGGTCGTGACGGTAGATGTTGGGACCGCCACTTCCGGCCCACGGCGACCCCGACGCCGAGGCCCACCCCGACAGCCACCCCGACGCCCACCCCGACAGCCACCCCGACACTGACGCCGACACTGACGCCGAGTACCGGAGGGCGCACCTTGAACGACCCGCAGCTGCACGAGTTGGCCTGGATGCTGGTGGCTTCGGCCGAGAACTCCAACCTCGACTGGCGCTCGAACGTGGGCTACATCGAGTACAACGTGGAGGGCAACGCCGCGGAGAACCGTGGCTACACGGGGGGCGTCGTCGGCTTCACATCGAAGACGCACGACATGCTCCTGCTGATCCGCAAGTATGTGGCCGCGGCGCCGACCAACAATCCGCTCGCCGCGTACCTGCCCGCTCTGGCCAAGGTGGACGGCACCTCCTCGTCCGCCGGCCTCGGCGTCCCGTTCGTGGCGGCGTGGAAGACGGCCGCGAAGGACCCACGGTTCGTGGAAGCGCAGATCAGTCTGGCCGACGCGATGTACTTCCAGCCTGCCGTGACCCAGGCGATCGCGGACGGCCTGGGCCCGCTCGGTCAGTTCGCGTACTTCGACGCGATGGTCATGCACGGGCCGGGCTCGGACGCCATGAGTTTCGGCGGAATCCGGGCGGCGGCGGCGCGCGCCGCCAAGACCCCGGGGCAGGGCGGCAACGAGAAGGCGTTCATCTCGGCCTTCCTGGACGCACGCGTGCGGGCGATGAAGGCCGAGGACGGCCACAGCGACACCTCTCGGGTCGACACCGCGCAGCGTGTCTTCCTCAACGCGGGGAACCTGACGCTGCAGCTGCCGCTCACCTGGTCGGTGTACGGCGACCGCTACCGCGTCACCTCGATCTCGCTCCCGACCACCTGAGCCGTCCCCACCACCTGATCCAGAGGCCGACCTCGGGTGCCCCCGATCAGGAGGGGGTGGGGCACTGCGGGTCGTTGCCCGGGAGCACCCGGTAGGAGTTCCCGTAGACCTTCCACGTCAGGGGCAGTCTCAAGGAGAGGTTGCCGGACTGGAGAAAGACGCGCTGCGCGGTGTCGACCCGAGAGGTGTCGCTGTGGCCGTCCTCCCGCTCCATGGCGGCGACGCGCGCGTCGAGGAATGCCGACAGATAGTCCTTCTCGTCGCCGCCCTCCGAGGGCGGCCGGGTCGCGGCGCGAGCGACCTTGCGGATCGAGGTGAAGCTGTTCTCGTCGTTGCCGGAACCGTGCATGACGATGGCGTCCATGTAGGCGAACTGACCGAGCGAGCCCAGGCCGTCGCTGCGGGCGGCCTCCAACGCGGGGGTGAAGTACAGCTGGTTGGTGAGGTTGAGCTGCGCCTGTTGAAACACCTGGTCGGTGGCTGCCGACTTCCAGGCGTTGACGAAGCCCTTGTCCAGCCCGGACCGCGACGAGGTGCCGTCCACCTTCGCCAGGGCGGGCAGGTAGGAGGCGAGCGCGTTGTCGTCAGGCTTGGCGGCCACGTATTGACGAACGAGGCGCAGCATGTCGTTCGTCTTCGACGTGAAGCCGACGATGCCCCCCGTGTAGCCACGGTTCTCGTCCTCGTTGCGTTCCACGTTGTACTCGATGTAGCCGTACTGCTGCTCCCATTGCAGGCTGGAGTTCTCTGCTGAGGCGATGAGCGTCAGGCCCAACGACTCGCGCTCGGGTGAGGACATGCCGGGATCAGCACCGTCGGCCTGCGCGAAGCATCGCAGCCTGCTTCCGGTGGCGCTCGATCCGGGTGCCCCGCCGGAACTGCCGGACTGCTGGTCGGCGGGCGGCTCGCCGCTGCAGGCCCCGAGCGCCGCCGTCATGGTGAGGGCCGCCGCCGTGGCCGCCCATCGGCGCCGCCGGAGCGGGCCGCGGGCCCCGTCGGGTGCGGCGCTCGGCTGGTCATCGGCAGGAATCACAGCGCCCATTGTGGACGCACTTCCTGTGGCCGACCTCGGACGGGTCCGGCCCACGGCTGATTCTCCACGTGTGACGTCTGTCAGGGCCCCTTCAGCCGGCCCGTGGGAGGATGGCACCCCACGCCTTACGGGCGTCCGGCCGCCACTCCCGCGATTTGGACAGCCCTATGACGAGGGTGGGGAACTCGCCGGGTGGTGCCGCCTAGCAGCGCTCCGATTGTTTGAGGCCGATCGCGCAAGAGAGTGAGTCGCCATGACCCAGTCCCTGGGGCAACAACGCATTCCACTTCACCGTCTCGAATTGCAGCATCCGATGAGTCTTGGGGTGTATGACGAATACGAACAGGCTCAACGGGCCGTCGATTACCTTTCCGACCGTGAGTTTCCGGTGCAGAATGTGATGATCGTGGGCACCGACCTCAAGCAGGTGGAGCGCGTCACCGGTCGGCTGACCACGGGGCGCGTCACGGCGTCCGGCGCAGCGTCGGGCGCCTGGATGGGCCTGTTCTTCGGTGGCCTGATGTGGCTGTTCGTGCCGGGGATGGGGGTCGCGATCCTGCTGTCCGCCATGCTCGCGGGCGCGGTGTTCGGTCTGGTGTGGGCGTGGACCATCTATCGGATGGCCGGTGGCGCGCGCGACTTCACCTCCGTCACCCAGGTGGTGGCGACCCGATACGAGGTGCTGGTGGAGCACAACCTCGCGGCCGACGGGCGACGCCTCCTGGAGGACATGCGCCGCGGCGTGCCGGCGGAGACGGGTCGCCGCCACGGCCACGGGAGCGACGCCGCGCAGTCGGGGGCGACCGCCCACACCGGGTGGGCTCCCCCGACCGGTCGGTCGCACGGCCGCGCAGGGGGTTCCGGCCAGGCGGACCCCCCACCGTCTGACGCGCAGGGCTGGGGCGGACCTGACCATGTCGCCTCGCCCGCGAATCCAGAGGGTCCCACCTCCCCGACGGAGTCGGCTCCGACGAGGTACCGCACCTACGGTGAGGCTCTCGACGCTGAGCGCGCGGCCCGCGAGGGTGACGCGCCGGCACCGGCGCCTGGTGCCCACGTCGCCGCTGAGGACGCCCACGACACGGCGGACGGCTCGGCGCCACCCCCCGATGATCGAGCCTGAGCTCCCGGGCGACGCCCGGACGCCGGACGCCCGGAACGTGTCGACGCGCTCGGTGAGCTCTTCGGTCGGGTGCGCCCCCGGGACAAGCTGAGATCCGGGCGATGGGTCTACCCATCTCCGGGGCGGCGCACCCCCGACCAGATGGATCGCATCCACGCCTCCACCCCGTCGGCCTCTCTGGGCAGGTGGGTTGACAGGATCTCGCAACCGTCGTCGGTGACGAGAATGTCGTCCTCGATCCGCACGCCGATTCCGCGGTACTCCGAAGGCACAAGGAGGTCGTCGGCCTTGAAGTACAGGCCCGGCTCGACCGTGAGGATCATGCCCGGGTCGAGGCGTGCGTCCAAGTAGTCCTCGCGCAGGGCCAGCGCGCAGTCGTGCACGTCGATCCCCAGGTGATGGCTGGTGCCATGCACCATCCAGCGGCGGTGCCACTGCCCGCCGTCCTTGTCCAGGGAAGCGTCCACGGTGACGCCCTCGGGCAGGAACCCCCACTCGAAGAGGTGCTGCGCGATCACCCGGATAGCCGCCGCGTGCACGTCCTTGAACAGGGCGCCAGGCCGCGCCGCCTCGATGCCCGCGGCCTGGGCGGCCCGAACCGCCTCGTACACCTTCTTCTGCACGGGCGTGAAGGTGCCGTTCGCGGGCAGGGTGCGGGTGATGTCGGCGGTGAACAACGAGTCCACTTCGATACCGGCGTCGATCAGGACCAGATCCCCGTCGCCGATGTCGCCGGTGTTACGCACCCAGTGCAGGGTGTTCGCGTGGTCGGACGCGGCGCAGATGGAGTCGTAACCGACCCCGTTGCCCGCGTGCCGCGCCGCGCGCTGGAACGTTCCCTCGATCCAACGCTCCCCGCGCCCGCGCGCGATCGCCTCGGGCAACGCGGCCACGACGTCCTCGAACGCCCCGGCGGTCGCCGCGCAGGCGTCGCGCATCTGCTGAATCTCCCAGGCGTCCTTGCGCAGCCGCAGCGTGGAGCAGAACCGGGCCAACTGCACGTCGGGGCTGTCCTGGTGCTGGGCTTCGCGCGCTTCGACCTGCGTCGCGGCGACCGCCGCGACGGCGACCTGCTCCACGGTGGCGCGTACCGCGTCGACGATCCCGGTCACGGCGGCGTCCGCGTCGGGGATCACGCGGACCTGCACCGCGCCCACATCTTTGCTGACCTCGTTCTCGAACCGGCAGAGATCTACGGTCACGATCCCGAGCTCGGCCGACACGGCGGCCAGGCTCGGACGGGGGCCGACCCAGAACTCGCCGTGCCTACTGTCCGTGAAGAACTCATCGGTGTTCCGTCCGCTCGGCGGGCGCAGATAGAGCCTCGCGTCGTGCCCCGCGCTCACACCTACACCGGGCGGACCATCGACGGGGCAAGCGCGCGGCTCCAAGACCAGGACCGCGTCAGGCTCGCGATCAGCGCCCAGCCCCGTGAGGTGCGCGAACGCGCTGTGCGGGCGGAAGGCGTAGTCGGTGTCGTTGCTGCGCACTTTCAGCCCACCCGCCGGGATCACGAGTCGCTCCCCAGGAAAGGCCGCCGACAGGGCCTCGCGCCGCGCGGCCGCGAAGGGCGCGACCTCCGCGAGCGGCGGCGACGCGTCGTCCGACGGCGCCCAGCCGGAGGACACGAAGGCCCGGAACTCGTCGGTGATGGGGATCCCCCGGTGCTCGGCCTTCGGCTGCTGCTCGCTCACTCCTCCATTGTCGCCCGCCCGCCGATGGGATGTGATCCCCCGCACCCGCCCCTGCCGTCGTCCCGCGCCGTACGGTGGCGGCATCATGACCGAGCAAGCGCCGCCAGCTTCCGTGCCGCAACCGACCGACTCATCGGCGTCGGAGCTCGTGCCCCCGCTACCGTGCGTCCACGGTGGTTTCGCCACGGTGCTCGCCGATCCACCGTGGCGGTTCGCGCACCGCAGCGGCAAGGTGTCGCCGGAGCATCGCCGGCTGGACCGGTACGACACGATGAGCCTGCCCGAGCTCTGCGCGCTGCCCGTGACGCAGGTGGTCGCGCCGGACGCCCACGTGTACCTGTGGTGCCCGAACGCGCTGCTGCCGCAGGGCCTGCGCGTGATGGAGGCGTGGGGGTTTCGGTACGTGTCGAATCTCGTGTGGGAGAAGGTCCGACTCGACGGTGCGCCGGACGGGCGCGGGGTGGGATTCTACTTCCGCAATGTCACCGAGCTGCTGCTCTTCGGGGTGCGCGGCAGGCTGCGCACCCTCGACCCGGGGCGGCGCCAGGTCAACCTCGTACGCACGCGCAAGCGGGAGCATTCTCGCAAGCCGGACGAGTTCTCCGAGCTGATCGAGGCGTGCAGCCCCGGGCCGCGGCTGGAGCTGTTTGCCCGCTACCCGCGGGACGGCTGGTCCGCGTGGGGCAACGAGTCTGCACCCGACGTCACCCCCCGCGGCCGGCTGCACCGCGGGTACGCGTGGGACGCGCGACTCACCAGTACCGACGACGTCTGAGCATCATCGGCCGTGCTGTGATGCCGCCTCAGAAGTTGATCATGTGGCCGGCGATGCCGTGCACGGCCTCCTTCAGCGCCTCGCCCAGCGTCGGGTGCGCGAAGACGGTGCGGCTGACCTCGTCGGCCGTCAGGTCCCACTGCTTGGCGACGTTGATGGCGGGCAGCAATTCGGTCACGTCGGGGCCGATCATGTGCACGCCGAGGAATTCGTTGTACGCCGCGTCGGCGACCACCTTGACGAACCCGACGGCCTGGCCCAGCCCCGCGGCCTTGCCGTTCGCGGAGAACGGGAACGTCGCCGTCTTGACGTCGTA
This sequence comes from Dermatophilaceae bacterium, assembly GCA_040006675.1. Classification (GTDB taxonomy): domain Bacteria; phylum Actinomycetota; class Actinomycetes; order Actinomycetales; family Dermatophilaceae; genus Austwickia. The sequence goes on from JBDTWM010000014.1 coordinate 14,218, forward strand.
CCCCTTCTCCCTGGCCTGCGCCTCGCTGTACCCCATCGAGGCGATCTGCGGGTGGCAGTAGGTCGTTCGCGGGATGAAGTCGTAGTCGATCGGCATGGTCTCGGCGCCGGCGATCGTCTCGGCAGCGACGACCCCCATCGCCTCAGCGACATGGGCGAGCATCATCTTGGCCGTGACATCGCCGACGGCATACACGTCCGGCACGTTGGTGCGGCAGTACTCGTCCACCGCGATCGCGCCGCGCTCCGTGAGCGCTACCCCGATGCTCTCCAGGCCGTACCCCTCAACCCGCGGTTGAAAGCCGAACGCCGACAGCATCCGGTCGGCCTCCAGCACCCGTGCCTCACCCCCGGCAGCCGGTGACACGGTGACCCGCACGCCGCTGCCGGTGTCCTCGACGCCCTCGACCTTGGTGCCGGTCAGCACCTTCACCCCGAGCTTCTTGTAGTGCTTGGCCAGCTCCTTCGACACGTCGACATCCTCGGTCGGCAGCATCCGGTCCACGTACTCCACGATCGTCACGTCGACGCCGAAATTGACCATCACGTAGGCGAACTCGACCCCGATCGCGCCAGACCCGCCGATGATGACGCTCTTCGGCAACTCGGCCTCGAGGATCTGCTCCTCGTACGTCACCACGTTCTCGGACAGCTCGATGCCGGGCATCATCTTCACGACGGCGCCTGCGGCGATGATCAGGTGATCGAACGAGATCGACCGCGTCGACCCGTCGTCGGAGGCGACGTCCATCGAGTGCGCACCGGTGAGTGTGCCCCAGCCGTCGATCTCGGTGATCTTGTTCTTCTTCATCAGGAAGTGCACGCCCTTGACGATCCCGGCGCTCACGGTCCGGGAGCGCGCATGCGTCGGGCCGAAGGACATCGTCGCGTCACCCTCGATCCCGTACAGCTTCTTGTCGTGGGTGAGGGTGTGCGCGAGCTCGGCGTTCTTGAGTAGCGCCTTCGAGGGGATGCAGCCCACGTTGAGGCAGACGCCGCCCCAATATTGCTTCTCGACGACGGCGACTGATTTGCCGAGCTGCGCCGCCCGGATCGCCGCCACGTACCCGCCCGGACCGGCGCCCAGGACCATCACATCGAAGTCAGCCATGAGGTCAGCGTAACGGGGCGCTCCGGCACCGCCAGGCCTCGGCCGGTGACAGGATCGGGGTCGGGCACGCACCCGGATGGTCTCGAGATGAGGCACCGGCGCGGGCGGCACCGGCAGAGAAAGGCGTAGCGCGATGGGCAAGGTCATCACCGGCAACTTCTTCGAGGACTTCTCGATCGGCCAGCAGTTGAAGCACGCGACCCCGCGCACGGTGAGCGTCGGCGACGCGGCGCTCTACCAGGCCTTGTACGGGTCCCGCTTCGCGGTCACCTCGGGCTCCACGTTCGCGCAGGGAGTCGGGCTGGAGCGAATGCCGCTGGACTCGATGCTGGTGTTCCACGTGGTGTTCGGCAAGACCGTGCCCGACGTGTCGCTCAACGCGGTCGCGAACCTGGGGTACGCGGGCGGGGTATTCGGGGTGCCCGTCTACCCGGGGGATACGCTCACCACGACGTCCGAGGTCATCGGCCTGAAGGAGAACTCCAACGGCAAGACGGGCGTCGTCTACGTGCACTCCGTGGGCGTCAACCAGCGCGACGAGACGGTCCTGGACTACAACCGCTGGGTCATGGTGCACAAGAAGGACACCTCGGCGCCGACACCAGAACCGGTCGTGCCCGACCTCCCCACCTCAGTGCCGGTGGGTTCGCTGACGGTCCCTTACCGGATCGCCTCGTACGACGTGCAGCTGGCCGGTTCTCCGGACATGTGGGACGACTACGAGGTGGGAGAGCGGATCGACCACGTCGACGGGGTGACCATCGAAGAGGCCGAGCACATGATGGCCACCCGGCTCTACCAGAACACCGCGAAGGTGCACTTCAACCAGCACGTCGAGGGACGGGGTCGAAACGGCCGCCGGATCGTCTACGGGGGGCACGTGATCTCCCTGGCGCGGTCGCTGAGTTTCAACGGGCTGGGCAACGCGCTGTCGATCGCCGCCATCAACGGCGGCACGCACTGCAACCCGACGTTCGCCGGACATACGGTCTACGCCTGGAGCGAGGTGCTCGACACGATGGTGTTGCCGGACCGCTCGGACGTGGGCGCGCTGCGGGTCCGCACGGTAGCAACGAAGGACCGGGCCTGCGCGGACTTCCCGTACAAGGGCCAGGACGGCAAGTATCTGCCCGAGGTGGTGCTGGACTTCGACTACACGGTGCTGATGCCCCGCCGCTGATCTCGGGCGTCGCTGATCCCGGCTGTCGCTGATCCTCATCGACAGTCCTCGTCGGCACGGGGTACGGGTGGACCGGCCCGCCACGAGGAGCGCGCGCATGACGCCCGTACGCTGTGGTCGTGCTCATCGATCTGCACGCTCACAGCCTGGCCAGCGACGGCACGGACACGCCGACCCAGCTCGTCGTCGAGGCTGCCCGGGTCGGTCTGGATGTCCTGGCGATCACCGACCACGACACGACCGATGGCTGGGCCGAGGCAGCGTCGGCAGCGGGGGAGCGCGGGATCATCCTCGTCCGGGGCATCGAGGTGTCCTGCGGCGCCGCGAGCGCGGACCGGTTGGCGTCGGTGCACCTGTTGGCCTATCTGCCCGATCCTGACGACGCGCCGCTCGTGCGCGAGATGACGCTCACCCGGGACAGCCGGGAGCGGCGGGCAGAGAGGATCGTCGAGGCTCTCGCGCGGGACGTGAACATCGCGTACGAGGATGTGCTGGCCCAGCTCGAGCCCGGTGCGACGGTCGGGCGGCCGCATATCGCGGACGCGCTGGTGGCGCGCGGTGTGGTGGCCGACCGGGACGAGGCGTTCGAGCGCTATCTCTACACGGGATCGCCGTACTACGTGAGCCACTACGCGCCCGACGCGGTCGACGCGGTGACGCTCGTCCTGGGGGCGGGCGGCATCCCGGTGCTGGCTCACCCGTTCGCCTGGAAGCGAGGCCCGCATCTGGACGAGTCGGTCATCGAGGAGATGGCGGGCGCCGGGCTGGTGGGGCTGGAGGCGCACCATCCGGAGCACTCGGGCCGGGCCGTGGCCCGGACGCTGGATCTGGCGCGCGGCCTGGGGTTGCTCGTCACGGGGAGCAGCGACTACCACGGTGCTGGCAAGGAGCAGCGGCTCGGCGCCCGGACGACCGATCCCGACGCCTTCGCAGCGCTGCTCGACCGGCCCCACGCGACGCCGGTCCTCGCGCCGTGAGGGAGGCGTCGCCGCGACGGGTCCCCCCTCCCGCGCATGCGCCGTCGCAAGAGCGGCAGGGATCTTTGGCCGTCCCGGTCCGCCGCTTGTATGCCGCGAGCCCGAGCAAGCTCTTGGCGTGGCTGGACTGCCCGTTGATGTACCGGATGCGCTACCTCGACCGGCCCCGGCCAGAGCCTCGTCCACCGCGGGCGCACACCACGGTCGGCACCGTCACCCATCTGGTGCTGCGCGATTTCTGGGATCTGGAACCACACGCCCGTACCCCGGCGGCCGTCGAGGCGATCCTGTCCGGGCACTGGATTCCGGCGGGGTTCCGCGATGACGCGCAGGCGGCACGGTGGCGGGAGCGGACGCGTTGGCAGGTGCTCGCCTACCTGGGGCGGCTCGATCGTGACAAGGAACCCCGCGGGGTCGAGCGCACCGTCTCGTTCACGACAGCGTCGCTGGCGTTCTCGGGGCGCGTCGACCGGTTGGACGATCGAGACGGCGAGTTGGTCGTGGTCGACTACAAGACCGGCCGGGTCGCACCGGGCGATGACGATGCGCGCACCTCGCTCGCGCTCGGCCTGTACGCGCTCGGCGCGGCCCGCGTGTTCCGTCGGCCGTGTGCACGGGTGGAGTTGCACCACGTCCCGACCGGGACCGTCGCGGCGTGGGAGCACACGGAGGAATCCCTGCAGCGCAAGGTCGACGAGGCGGAGTCGATCGCGGCCGATCTGCGGCGGGCGGACGCGGCGTTCGCGGCCCTCGGCCCGGACGCGCCGGAGTTCGTGCCCAAGACGTCGATGCTCTGCGGTTGGTGCGATGTGCGCGCTCACTGCTCGACGGGCCGGGCCTACACGCCGGCGAAGAGTCCCTGGGCGGGCCTACCCGGCGAGGAAGACGAGGTCTGCGAGCAGTGAGCGACGAGCCCCGCGAGATGTGATCGCGGGGCGTTGCCTTCAGGCGCCCTTCGCCTCGCCGCCGCGGGTGCGGCGCCGACGCCGACGGCCACCTTCACTGCCCGCACTGCCCGCACTGCCCGCACTGCCGGACGGCTTGTCCGCTCGGCGGTCGGAGGCGTCGGACCCTCGCTGGTGGCTGGGTGCCTCACCGCGGTGCGCGGTTCGTCCCGCTGGCGGACGCCCGCCCGATGATCGGCCGGCGCGGTCCGGGCGCCCTCCGGAGCGGCCGCCCTTCCCGCCGGTCTCGCCAAGGTCCTCGACCTCTTCGGCATTCAGGCCGGCGCGGGTGCGCTGACTCCGGGGCAGGCGTCCGGTGACGGAAGGGTCGATGTCGAGGTCGGTGAAGAGGTGCTCGCTGCTTGAGTAGGTCTCGCTCGGCTCCGGGATGCCAAGGTCGAGGGCTTTGTTGATCAGGCTCCAGCGGGGCACGTCGTCCCAGTCCACGAGCGTGATCGCGACGCCGGTCTGACCCGCGCGGCCGGTGCGGCCGGTGCGATGCAGGTAGGTCTTCTCGTCCTCGGGGCACTGGTAGTTCACGACGTGGGTGACGTTGTCGACGTCGATCCCGCGCGCCGCCACGTCGGTGGCGACCAACACGTCGACCTTGCCCTTGCGGAAGGCCCGCATCGCCTGCTCGCGGGCGCCCTGGCCGAGGTCACCGTGCAGGGACGCCGCCGCGAACCCGCGATCTGTCAGCTCGTCCGCGACCTTGGCGGCGGTCCGCTTGGTGCGGGCGAACACGATCGTGAGACCGCGCCCCGTCGCCTGCAGGATGCGGCTGAGCATCTCGACCTTGTCCATCGCGTGCGCGCGGTAAACGACTTGCTCGATCGCGGCGACCGTGCTGCCCTCGTCGCCCACGGCCATCGCCCGGATGTGGGTCGGCTGGGTCATGTAGCGACGCGCCAGCGCAACGACAGCCCCCGGCATCGTCGCCGAGAAGAGCATCGTCTGCCGCGATGTCGGGGTCTGCGCGAGGAGCCGCTCCACGTCGGGGAGGAAGCCGAGGTCAAGCATCTCATCGGCCTCGTCGAGCACTACGGTCTGCACGGAGTGCAGGTTGAGATGCCCCTGTTGCATGAGGTCCAACAGGCGACCAGGGGTCCCGACGACCACCTCGACGCCTCGCTTCAACGCGCTGACCTGCGGCTCGAATGCTCGCCCGCCGTAGATGCACTCGATCCGGATGCCGCGACGCGTGCCCGCGGTGGTGAGGTCTCCGGCGACCTGGACGGCCAGCTCGCGCGTCGGGACCACGACGAGCGCCTGCGGGCGGCCGGGGTAGGGCAGATCGTCGTGCGCGGGGTCGCCGCACGCCGCCACCTTGTCCAGCAAGGGGACCCCGAAGCCGAGGGTCTTGCCGGTGCCTGTCTTGGCCTGGCCGATGATGTCGTGACCGCCGAGAGCGACCGGCAGCGTCATGGCCTGGATGGGGAAGGGGGTGATGATCCCCGCCTCCGCGAGCGCGGCCACGATGTCAGCGTGGATCCCGAAGTCGGCGAACGTCGTCTCGGGCGCGACCTGCGGGTCCTCGCCCGCATCGATGATCGGCAGGTCGTGCTTCACGTCCGTGGAGGCAATGGTGGCGGCAAGGATGGAAACAGGGTCGAAGGTGGTCAGCGTCATGCTCTTCTCTCGATCGGGCCGCCGGACGAGGTCACCGCGCTCGCGCGCAGTCCCACCGCGTCAAGGCAGTGGCGGCGTACTAAGGAGCCGATCGGAGTTCTTCACAGGGTGGAAGGCGCTTCTCTCGCGCCTCCCGCGTGGACGATTACCACGGGTTCCGATGTCATGGCCGACCGGGCACCGACATATCGACACTCATGATAACGGTTGTTTCTGGGAAGCGTGATCGGGGGCTCCGCGCCGCGGAGCCCCCGATCGTGTGGTCGTGAGTGAGTGCGCCGCTACTGCCGTCCAGCGCGGTGGGCGCCTCGAATCGCGTCAGCGACCGACGCTCTTGCGGCCGGTCACCGACAAGTACACGGCGATCAGGACCGCCGCGACGATGATTCCAGCGATGAACGGGATGATTTCGAAACCGCCATTGCTGTTGTTGTACCCCAGCGCGTAGACGATCCACGAACCGATGGCCGAGCCGACGATGCCTAGCAGGATGGTCATGAGGATCGAGATGTTCTGGTGACCGGGCATGACCAGTCGTGCCAGAGCGCCGATGATGAGGCCTCCGATGATGGCGCCGATGATGGTGCTGATCACGTTATTCTCCTTCGTGAAGGCTTGCTCCGTGCCGGGGCAGGTCCCCCGCGGCAGGGTAGGTACCCGCGCGCGACGCGTTGACACGGCGTCGCGATCGAATCGTGACGTCTGCGCGGCAAGTGGCGAGATGGGCGCGACGAAGGGTGCGTCGAGCACCTCACTGGACGCTCAACGGGAGGTCGGGGCGACGGGCGGGACGACGGCGCGCCTCACAGGCGGCCGAAGCCGACACCGCCGTGGCGGGGGGCGCCGATCTCGATGTAGCCGATGGCGCGGCTCGGCACCAGCGCTACCTCGCCTTTGCTGTCCAGCAGGCGCAGGGTCGTGCCGGCGTCGATAGCCGCAGACACGGCGGCCTCGATCTCTTCTGGGCTCTGATCGCTGTCCAGGGTGATCTCACGGGTGCAGTGCTGGACACCGATGCGAATCTCCATGGGGTTCCTTTCGTCGCGGGCCGGGCTCGGAGCGCGCCGACCGGTCGTCTTGATGGGCTTTATGGCCGTCAGTGGCCGAGGAACACCTCGCCCAGTGCCGCGCGGCTTTCGGGAAGGCGCTTGATGCCCTTCCACGCGAGGGTCGCCACCAGGCGGGCCGCATCCTGTCGCGGGATGCTCTCATCGCGTTGTTGCCAGAACCGCGCGGAGTGCTGTGCCATTCCGACGATCGCGGTCGCCAGCAACATCGCTTCGGCGTCGGTGTAGTCGGTGTTCTGCTGGATGAGGGGGGCGATGGCGGCCGCGCTCTGGCGCTCGACCCGTTCGAGCCGTTCGCGGACCGCGGGGTCGTTCAGAAGGTCTGATTCGAAGACGAGCCGGTACGGGGTGCCCTCGCGCGACACGAAGTCGAAGTAGGCCTCCATCGTGGCCCAGACACGGTCGCTCTGACTGGAGGCGGCTTCCAGCGCGCTGAGGACACCGGCCATGATCTGCTCGTTCGCGTCGTCGAGGAGGGCGAGATAGAGCTCCATCTTGCCGGGAAAGTGCTGGTAGAGCACTGGCTTGGACACTCCAGCACGCTCGGCGATCTCGTCCATCCCGGCGGCGTGGTAGCCGCTGCTCACGAACACCTGCTGGGCTGCCTCCAGCAGTTGGGCGCGGCGGGCCTGGCGGGACAGGCGGATCCCGCGGTTGTTCCGACTGTCGTCGTAGCTCGTCACGTCGCGCTCCTTCACCGTCCGTACACGAAACCGCCTCCGGCGCCCGCCAGCCAGCCATCGCAGATTCGTCTGAGACCCCGACCCGTTGAACCTGCACCGCGGAGCATGGCCGTCGGGCGAGGTCTGTGTGCGTCATCCTAGCGAGGTAATGTCCGCGCCATGGCGTGCACCGCGGGACGCCGGGCCGAACACGCCGACGGTCACGGCGGTCGAGAGGACGTCGCGCTGGAAGTCCCAGTTGCGGCGTGGGAGGTGCTCGATGTCGTCGACGCGATCCCCCCGGGCCGGGTCCGAACGTATGGAGACGTGGCCGCGCTCGTGGGCTGCGGACCGCGCTACGCGGGGTGGGTGATGCGTCGGTACGGGCACCTGGTGCCGTGGTGGCGTGTCGTGAACGCGGCCGGTGACCTGCCCGCCGGGCTCCGTGAGCGGGCCGGTGCCCACTGGCGGGATGAGGGGACGGCGTTGGGGACGGACGGACGGGTCGACCTTTCGCGAGGACGGCTCCCTACCCAGGACGAACGGAGCTCGCCTTTCCGCAGCTCCTAGCACTGTCGGTGCGCTCTGCTGCTATCGCTTCATGGTGGTTTTGGAGCGTCGCACCCCGGAAGGCGGAGCATCCCGCGCGTCGCGGATCTGGGGGAGCGGATCCGAACTCGACCCGGATGAGCGTGCCGTGGCGTGCCATCGAGGAGGTCGTGCGGTGGTGCTGGGCGCCCCGGGGACGGGTAAGACGACCGCGGTCCTGGCGGCCGTGTTCGACCGGATCGACGAGGGCGTGTCCCCGGACGCGTGCCTCGTCCTGACCCCCCGGCGCTCCGCCGCTGCCGAGCTGCGCGACCGGATCGCGACCGGCCTGTCGAGGGCCGCGACGCAGCCGCTCGCCCGCACCCCGTCGTCGTTGGCGTTCGCGCTGTTGAGCGCACGTGCTGCCGCCGAACGAATGCCCGAGCCGAGACTGCTCAGCGGACCGGAGCAGGACGTGATCCTGCGGGAGCTGCTCGCGGGGCACGCGGACGGCCTGGGTCGTCGGGCCGCCTGGCCTGACCGACTGGCCGGGGCCCTCGCCACGCGGGGCTTTCGCGGGGAGCTGAGGGATCTCCTGATGCGCGCCACGGAACGCGACATCTCACCATCCGAGCTCGCCTCGCTGGGTCGTCGGCTGCGCCGACCCGAATGGGTCGCTGCAGCCGCGGTGGCCGAGGAGTACGAGGACGTGACCGCGCTGTCGAGCCCGGGGGGATACGACCCGGCGGCCATCCTCGGCGCTGCCGCGGACGCGCTCGATGCCGATCCCGACCTCCTGGCGAGCGTGCTGCCCGGGCTTGCGGTGATCGTCATGGACGACGCCCAGGAGCTCACCCCGCCGGGGGCGCGACTGGTGGCGCGGGCCGCGAGCCTCGGAGCTGATCTCCTTCTCGTCGGCGACCCGGACGCAGCCACCCACTCGTTCCGCGGCGCAGACCCGCAGCTCTTCACATCGATGGCGGGGGGAGGCCCGACGTACGTGTTGCGGCATCGCTGGCGGTCCTCCGGGGAACCGGCGGCAGTGGCCGACCGGGTGGCCGGGCGCATCGGGGTGCACGGGAGCGCGGCGCATCGAGCGCCGGCGCCGGCCCAGCCCGAACCCCTGCCCGCCGAGGCAGGGGTCGATGCATCACCCAGGGCGCGCGTGCTGCTGGCCAGCACGGCGGCAGAGGAGTCCCGTCACGTCGTCCAGGCGCTGCGCAACGCGCATCTGCTCCACGATCTGCCCTGGTCGCACATGGCGGTGATCGTGCGCGGAGGGCATCGGGCGGGGGGGTTGCGCCGTGCGCTGTGCGCCGCGGGCGTGCCGCACGCGGTTGCGGGGACGCAGGGCCCCCTTCGGGAAGAACCGGTTGTGCGTGCACTGATGCTGCTGCTGCGCGTCAGCTTGAGCGTCGCATCGTCGGAGGCGCAGCCGGAGCCGGAGCCGCTGAGCTCCGACGAGGCGTACGAGCTCCTCACCTCCCCCCTCGGCGGGATGGACGGCTTGGCCGTCCGCAGGATGCGGCGGGCGCTGCGCCGCGCAGCGGCGGAGGTGCAGCGCCGCTCCATGGGCTCGCGCGAGGCGACGACGTCGCTGGACGTGTCGCCGGTTGCCGCCCGTGGCGCCCAGGACGTGCTGGTCGCGGGGCTGCTCGGCGACGGCGTGCTCGACGAGATCGGCGCGGTGGGGGAAGCCCCGAGACGCCTCGCGCGCGCCCTGACCGCGGGAGCACGGGCGGCACGGCGCGAGGGTGGACGCTGGGACCGCGGGGTGAGCGCGCACAGCGTGTTGTGGGCCATCTGGGAAGGTCTGGGCGTCGCGGAGACGTGGCGCCGGACCGCCGTGGCCGGGGGGTCGGCCGGGACCTGGGCGGATCGCTGCCTCGATGCGGCGGTGGCCCTGTTCGACGCGGCGGCGCGCTACGTGGACCGGCTTCCGGGCCGTGGTCCCGACGGGTTCTGGGCCCACCTCGAGAGCCAGGACGTGGCGGGTGACAGCCTGGTGGTCGCGGCGCCCGCCGACGACGCGGTGACGCTGACCACGCCGCAGGGCGCCGCCGGTCGTGAGTGGGACCTCGTCGTCGTGGCAGGCGTTCAGGACGGGGTGTGGCCGGACCTGCGACTGCGCGGGTCAATCCTGGGCTCCCAGGATCTCGTGGAGTGGGCCTCTGGACGACCACCGGGCGGTCCCGAGAGCGTCCGCGCCGCGATCGCCGCGGTGGCACACGACGAGACGCGACTCTTCCACGTCGCGGTGACGCGCACCCGCGGGGACTTGTTGGTCACCGCCGTCGCGGGCGCGGAGGATCAACCGTCGCCGTTCCTGGAGCTGGTCGAGGCCGGCGCCACGGACCCGGATCGCCCGGCCGATGCCGCACCGCGCGAGATCACGCTCCCCGGGGCAGTCGCGGAGTTGCGGCGCGCCGTGGTCCTCGCGGCGACCGATGCGCAGCGACTGGCCGCCGCGCGGCGGCTGCGTCTGTTGGACGCCCGCGGCGTCCGCGGCGCCCACCCCGCGTCGTGGTGGGGGCTCGCGGACGTCAGCGACGACCGGCCGCGCAGGGATGGCGGCGACACCCTGATCGTGTCGCCCTCCCACGTAGAGGCGCTCCAACAGTGCGGGCTCCGCTGGTTGTTCCAAACGAGCGGGGGCGACCCGCGCACGGGCGGCGGTGCCGATGCCGTGGGCACTCTGGTGCACGCGATCGCCGCCGAGGTCGACAACGCCGATCCCGCCGCCCTCCACATCGCGCTCGACGCCCGGTGGCCGAGCCTGGGGGTCCCCGACGGCTGGGTCTCAGAGCGTCGGCGACGCCTGGCCCACGACATGCTGTCGCGCCTGGCGCGCTATCACGCCCACGCCGACGCAGCCGGGTGGGCCCTGGTCGGGCGGGAGGTCACCCTCCGTGCCCAGGTCGGCCCGGTGACGGTCCGCGGCCGCGTCGATCGGCTTGAGCGATCTGCCGACGGCTCGCTGCGGGTTGTCGACCTCAAAACCGGCTCCAGCAAACCGCGTCACACGGACATCGCGCGACACCCTCAGCTCGGTGCCTACCAGGCGATGGTGGAGGAGGGCGAGCTGGCCGACAGCGAAGCCTCCGATGACCCGTCGGCCACGCTCGGGGAGCAGGGGTCGGGTGAGGTCGGTCGGACGCGGCACGAGGCGGCCCGTTCCGGCGGCGCGGCGCTCTTGCAGCTCGGCTCAGCTGCCGCGACGACAAAGGTCGACGTGCAGGTGCAGGCAGCCCTCGGGAGCGACGAGGAACCGGGGTGGGCGCACCGTCTCCTCGCCGACGCCGCCGACGCCATGGCCTCATCGACGTTCGCCGCGAGCAGCGGCCCCTGGTGCCGGACCTGCCGGTTCCGCGCCAGTTGTCCTGCGAGTGCCGACGGGAAGGTGATCTGACGTGCCCGGCATGGGAGCTGACGAGATCGCGGATCTCCTGGGCCTGCCCCGCCCCACGCCCGAGCAACGGACCGTGATCGAGGCCCCTCACGACCACGTGTTGGTGGTGGCGGGCGCCGGGTCCGGCAAGACCGAGACCATGGCCTCCAGGGTCGTGTGGCTCGTGGCCAACGAGGTGGTGAGGCCCGGTGAGGTCTTGGGGCTCACCTTCACGCGCAAGGCCGCGACCGAGCTCGCGACCCGCGTGTCCCGCCGACTCGGGTCGCTGCGCGAGATCGCTGGCGGGCACGGGCTGTGGGACGCGGGGGATCCGACGGTCGACGCACCCTCCGTATCCACCTACCACGCGTACGCGGGACGGGTCGTCGCCGAGCACGGCCTACTCCTCGGCGTCGAGCCGGAAGCCCGGCTTCTGACCCCCGCGTCCGCCTGGCAGCTCGCGCACGAGGTGACCACGTCGTACGACGGCCCGATGGACGCGGTCTCCTCGGCTGAGTCCACGGTGACCCGGGCCGTTCTCCATCTTTCCGGAGAGCTGGCCGAACACCTCAGGACGGTCGACGAGCTCGACGGGTGGTACGAGGAGTTCACCTCTCGTGTGCAGGCATTGCCGACCGCCGCAGGCTCGCGACGGATCCCGGCGGACGTGCGCGAGCTGTTGGGCTCGGTCGCCGCGCGCCGCCAGATCCTGCCGCTCGTGAACGCGTACGACCAGGCAAAGCGTCGTCGGGACTGTCTCGACTTCGCGGACCAGGTGGCTCTGGCAGCGCGGCTTGCGAGCACGTTCACCAATGTGGCGCGCCGTGAGCGCGATGATGTGGGCGCGGTGCTCTTGGACGAGTTCCAGGACACGAGCGAGGCCCAGCTGGAGCTGCTGCACTCGCTGTTCGCGGCCCCGGCCGCCGGCCCGAGCGTGCCGGTGATGGCGGTAGGTGACCCCCACCAGGCGATCTACGGGTGGCGCGGTGCCAGCGCGAACACGCTGGCGCGGTTCACCACCCGTTTCCCCTCGGCGGGCTCCCGACCTTCACACGGAGAGCACGGCGCTGTGGACAGCGCCACCGGGCGGGTGTTATCTCTGTCGCTGAGCTGGCGCAACGACGAGCGCATCCTGACGGCGGCCCACCGCGTCTCTGCCCCGCTCGCGGACGGTCCTGTCCCCGTGCGCCGGCTGATCCCCGCGCCGGGGGCCGCGCTCGGGACGGTCGAGGTCGCCCGACTGCCCACCGTGGAGTCCGAGGCGTCGCACGTCGCGCAGCGGATCGCCTCGGCATGGTTCCGTCCGGACGGGCAGCCCACCGGGCTCAGCGCGGCTGTCTTGTGCCGTCGACGCGCGCAGTTCCCCGCGATCGTCGATGCGTTGCGCGGACGCGGCGTTCCGGTGGAGGTTGTGGGGCTCGGCGGGCTCCTCACGACGCCCGAGGTGCAGGATGTCGTGTGCCTGTTGAGCGTTGTCCACGACCCGAGCCGGGCCGACCGCCTCCTGCGGTTGCTCGTTGGGCCGCCGTGTCGTCTTGGCGCCGCCGATCTGGACGGTCTGGCGGCTTGGGCCGGGCATCTGGGGCGTGTCCCGCTACCCCTCGTCGGCTCCCGCCCACGGCCGAACGGCGACGTGCCGACCGACGCGGCGACGGACGCGGCGACGGATGTGCCGGTCGGCGACGCCGGAGCACCGTGGACGACCGCCGACCCGATGACGCGTCCGGAGAGCGTCCGAGACGAGCCTGGCCTGGTGGAAGCCATCGAACAGCTTCCCCCGCCGGCCTGGGTCGGCCCGGAGGGCCAGCGGATCGGGCGGGTCGCTCGGCGCAGGATCTCGTGGCTGGCGGGCGTCGTGCAAAAGGTGCGAGCCGTGTCGGCCATCGGCGTCGCCGACGTGGTGGGCGAAGCCGAGCGGTCCCTGGGACTCGACGTGGAGGTGGCCTCGCGGCCTGACCGTCCCCCGGAGGAGTCACGCCTGCATCTCGACGCATTCGCCGATGCCGCCGCCTCGTTCCAGGCGAGCGCGGACCGGCCGACGCTGGGTGGCTTCCTCGACTGGCTCGATGCGGCGCAGTCCGAGGAGCAGGGCCTGGACGTCCCGGTCGCGGCCGTGTCCCGCGCTGCGGTGCAGGTGCTGACGGTGCACGCCGCCAAGGGCCTGGAATGGGACCTCGTCGCGGTGCCCGGGCTCATAGAGGGCACCTTCCCGAGCACCGCGTCCGCGCTTTCCTCGCGGCGAGACGGACGGTGGGTCGTGCCGGACGCCCGGGACAAGGGTTGGTGCGTCGGGCTGGGATCCTTGCCGTACGACCTGCGTGGCGACGCGGACGGACTTCCCGTGCTCGACTGGCGCTCAGCCGCCCACACGGCCCAGTTGCTACGGTCGTTTCAGAAGTTCGTGGACGCCGGAGGCGAACGAACGATCCGTGAAGAACGCCGGCTCGCGTACGTCGCGCTCACCCGCGCTCGGCACCTGTGTCTGCTCAGTTGCTCCGTGTGGACCGACGCGACGACCCCCCGGGTGACCTCGCGATTCCTGCGGGAACTGCTGGGCGAGCCCGTCTGGTTCGACACCGGGATCGACCCGCACGAGGCCGGAGACATCACCGTCGGCCCCTGGGCGCCCATGCCGACGCCGGACGAACACGGGCGATGCACCCGCCCTGAGCCGATCGACGGACAGACCGCGAGCTGGCCGGCGGAACCCGCACCCCACCGGCGAGCCGTGCTGGAGGACGCGGCGCGGCTCATTTGGTCATTGCCCGACCCCCCTCTGCCTGACCGCAGCACACCGGCCGGCGAGGCGTCGCCGGCGCGATCTGCGTCTAGCTGCGCAGTGAGTGACCCGCGGGTGGCGTGGGCCGACGAGGTCGTCCGTGCGGCAGCGGCCGGATCGATCCTCGACCGCGAGCTCGTCGCGCTGCTCGCGGAACGGGACGAGGCGACGGCCCGCCGGGGTGTCCCGACAGTACGGATGCCGCAGCACCTTTCCGTGTCAGGGCTGGTCGCGCTCTCACGCGACGAGGACTCCTACGCGATCGACCTGCGTCGTCCCATGCCTCGAGCGCCGACCGAGGGCGCCCACGCTGGTCGGGAGTTCCACGCCTGGGTCGAGAGCCATTTTCAGCGGGCCGCGATGCTCGACCTTGACGACCTCCCGGGGAACGCGGACGGCGTCGACCCCTCGCAGACGCAGGCCGTCGAGTCCCGCGCGCGGTTCCTCGACGCCGAATGGGCCGATCGGGTGCCGTTGGAGGTCGAGCTCCCGGTGGAGATCACGATCGCGGGGGTTGCGGTGCGGGGGCGGATCGACGCCATCTTCCCCGACCCCGACCCCGACCCCTCGTCCCGAGGCGTGGTCATCGTCGACTGGAAGACCGGGCGGGCGGGGGGGCGCAGGGCCTGCGCGGTCGCGACCCAGCTGGCGATCTACCGCCTCGCCTACGCCAGGCTCCGAGGACTCGACGAGACGCAGGTCCGCGCTGCCTACTACAACGCCGAGACCGGCCGGACCGTATACCCCGACCTTCCCTCCACGGCCGAGCTGGAGGCTGCGCTCATCGGGTCCGCGCCCCGCGTGGCAGAGGCGTGGTGAACAGTCCACGACCCGCTCGTGTCACGGCGAGTGTCCCGCGTGTCCTGCCTGCGCTGCGTGTTCAGCGGGTTGAGTCGGGGAAGGCATGTCGGATCAGGGCGTCGCCTCCGAGGTCGGCTCCGTGTCGCGTCCGCTCGAAGGTCGCGAAGCGCGGGGCTGGGGCGCGGGTCCCGACCAGCTCGCGTCCGCCGAGGGCGGGCCCGTGGTGTAGAGCCGGTCCGGCGCTGGGCCGCGGTCGAACACGACGGTGACGGCGGCCTCATCATGCCCGTCCCGCTGAGGCGACGCCGGGTCCCCGACGTCGGCGTTGAGACGCCGCAGCGCCTTCGCCGCCGCCTCGGTCGCAAGCTCGTCCATCGCGGACATCGCGGCCAGCAGGTCCGCGACCAGCCTCAACTCAGCGATGAGTCGGGCGCGGCTCTCTAGGTGAGGGTCCGGGTTTTCGAGGCGGCTCATGGCGTACGCCTCCAGCACCGTGTCCACCGTTTCGGGCGCAGCAGACGCCACCAGTGCGGCGAAGTCCTCGGCGGGATCCCCCACCTTGGCGTCCTCCCACCCGACGATGGCGCGAATTCGGCCGCTGGCCGCGTACTCGTCGGAGGAGAAAGCCGCCAGCAGGTGCGCGCCGTCGAGATGTCCGTGCGTCGGGCACGGCGCGAAGCGCCACCACGACTCGTCGTCGAGGAGCCGTGCCCAGCGGGACAGCAACCCGACAGGCACCAGCCCGGTATGCGCCCCGCGGTCCACCTCGAGCCGGTGCCGCCGCCGGCATTCTCCCGCGTCGTAGACGGGCACCGCCGCCTCCTCGAACAGCCGACGGTCCACGTTGTGTAGATGTGCCACCGCTCGTCCGACCTCGGCGGCCAGCCCCGCGCCGGGAGGCATCGCGTAGAGCGACAACGGATGGCCGCTGATCAGCGGATAGATCATCGCGCGGCGCCCGTCTCGCAACGCGACGAATCCCTTTGGCGACGGCACGGCGAAGGGGACGCGGCGCGCCAGCATCGAGAGCAGGGTGATCGACGCGTCCTGCCTGGCAGCCGCCGCGGCATCCGACGGGAGGCGCACGACCCAACGGCGGTGTTCGGCGTCCTCCACGAAGCCGACGCGGAACTGCTCGCCCGGTCGGCCACGCACCGCTTCGGCGCTGACGGGGGACAGGCCGGGCACGGCGGCGCTCGCCAAGGCAGCGAAGGTCAGGGCGTCGCGTGTCACGCTGCCACCGTACCGACCTGCCCACCGGGAGGTCACCCGACGGGCCCACTCGCGGCCGATACGCTGAAGAGCATGGACCCCGCGACGGAGGGCGCTGCGCGGCGGGCATGGGCCTCCCCCCGCCCCGACGGCGACCTCGTCTCCCGGCTCGATCGACGATCCGACGAGCGTGTGCAGGTAGACCTCATGAGCCGGCTCCTCGCGAGCTCCGACACCCGGGTGCTGGACACCGCGGGGGAGGAGGTGCCGGTTCTCGCGGGCGGCGCGGCAACACGTCTGGTCACTCGACGCCCCCGGCCGGACGGTCCACAGGCAGACGATGTCGGAAGGGCAGCCTTCCTGGGCAGGGACGGCGCCGGGATCGCGTACGTGCTGATGCGCCACCCCGACAACACCCGGGCCCGACGGGTCCTCGGTCACTCGGGCGCCATCTGGGCCGACCTGCGTGAATGCGGCCCGTGGCTCGACGACCTGGCGCTCGAGCTCGCCCTCACCGCCGTGGGGCTGGCCCGTTGGCACGCCACCCACACGCACTGCCCACGCTGCGGGGCGCCCGCGCAGTCAGGGCAGTCGGGCTGGGTGCGGGTCTGCGTCCGGGACTCCTCCGTCCAATTTCCCCGGACCGACCCGGCCGTGATCATGTCCGTGATCGGGCCCGACGACCGCCTGCTTCTGGGTCGGGGTCCGCAGTTCAAGGCGGCGCGCGTGTCCGTCCTGGCGGGATTCGTGGAGCCGGGCGAGCGGCTCGAGGACGCCGTGGTGCGCGAGGTGGCCGAGGAGGTCGGCGTCGTCGTCGACACGGTCTCGTACGTCGGGAGCCAGCCGTGGCCGTTCCCGGCCTCGGTGATGATCGGTTACGAGGCGAGGACCTCGCAGGAGCGTCTCGTGCTCGACTCCGCCGAGATCGTCGAGGCGCGCTGGTGGGGCCGCGACGAACTCGCGGGGGAGCTCAGCGCGGGCACGGTGGGCATCGCGGGTCGTCTGTCGATCGCGCGTCGGCTCATCGAGCGTTGGTACGGAGGGCAGCTGGACCAGGTGCTGGAGGCCGGGACCGTCCGACAGCGCTGAGCCGGATCAGGCCAGACGCCGGGCCACGTCGTCCGAGGTGGGGTTCGTGAGGGTGGAGGCATCCGGGAACAGCACCGTCGGCACCGTCCGATCACCCCGGTTGACGGACTCCACGAAGGCCGCCCCCGTCGCGTCTTCGTCCACGTCGACCAGGTCATACGGCACGGCCAGTTCGTCGAGCCCCGAACGCAACGCGGCGCAGAACGGGCACCAGGACGTCGCGAACACGACGACGCGGCCGGGCTCGGGTCGTGTCGGACGCTCAGCCATGAGCCCAGTGTGGACCAGCCAGCCCCGCGCCTGCGAACACAACCGGAAGACGGCGACCAGCGGACGACGCGACGAGGCGTGTCGGTACCGTCTGGGATGTGCCCGAGGCGGAACCGGGCACCCCGACCAAGGACGGGCCGTGGGGACACCTCACGCGACAGGGAGGTGGCGACGGTGGCGGGCTCGAGGGGCGGCGTGGGCGACGCGGACGCGGTGCTCGACGGCCTGGATCCGGAGCAGCGCGAGGTTGCCTCGCACCCGGTGGGTCCCGCATGCGTGCTCGCGGGTGCCGGCACCGGCAAGACCCGCGCGATCACCCACCGGATCGCGTACGGGGTGATGAGCGGGGTGTGTCGCCCCGACCGGATCCTCGCCCTGACCTTCACGGCGCGCGCCGCCGGGGAAATGCGCACGAGGTTGCGGGATCTCGGAGTCGGAGGCGTGCAGGCCCGCACGTTCCACGCTGCGGCGCTGCGGCAGCTGCACTACTTCTGGCCCCGGGCGGTGGGCGGCGCGGCCCCGGAGATCCTGCCGCACAAGGCGGGCCTCGTCGCCGAGGCCGCCGGCCGGCTCGGTCTGCGCCTGGACCGCCCCGCCGTGCGCGACGTCGCCTCAGAGATCGAATGGGCCAAGCTGTGCGGCCACACGTCCGAGGCGTACGCTGCGGCCGCACGAGCGGCCCGGCGCGATCCGGCGGGACTCGATCCGACGGCCATGGCCCGGCTCCTAGCGGCGTACGAGGACGCCAAATCGGCGCGAGGCGTCATCGACTTCGAGGACGTGCTGGTGATTCTCGCGGGCATCCTCGCCGCGCACCCCGGCATCGCCGAGCAGGTGCGGGGGCAGTATCGACACTTCGTGGTGGATGAATACCAGGACGTCAACGCCATCCAGCAACGGCTCCTCGACATGTGGCTGGGAGACCGCGATGACGTGTGCGTCGTGGGAGACCCGTCCCAGACGATCTACTCGTTCACCGGCGCGTCACCGCGGCACCTGCTCGACTTCACGCAGCGCCATCCCGACGCCCGGGTGGTCCGACTGGTGCGCAACTATCGCTCCACGCCGCAGGTGGTGGGCTTGGCGAACCTGGTGCTTCGCTCAGGCCCGGTCGCAACACGCCGTACGGGCGAGCCTGTGCGCCTGATCGCCCAACGACCGCCGGGGCCGCCGCCTGTCCTCACCGCGTATCCGGACGAGGACGCGGAAGCTGCCGGCGTGGCCGCCGCCATCGGCGCGCTCCTGCGTGAGGGGACCTCGGCCAGCGAGATCTCAGTGCTCTTCCGCACCAACGCGCAGTCCGCGGCTTTCGAGCAGGCACTTTCTGCAGCGGACGTTCCCTACCTGGTGCGAGGCGGCGAACGCTACTTCGCCCGCGAGGAGGTGCGGCGCGCGGTGGTGCTGCTCCGCGGTGCGGCGAGATCCGACGACGGCTCCGCGCCTCTGGGCGCGCTGACCCGCGACGTCATCACGGGCGCGGGCTGGAGCTTCCAGGCGCCGAGTTCCGGCGGTTCGGTGCGCGAACGATGGGAGTCCCTGAGCGCCTTGGCGAGGCTTGCCGACGACCTCGCGGCCGCGAACCCCGAGGTGCGTCTCCCAGACCTGGTGCGCGAACTGGACCAGCGCGCGGCCGCCCAGCACGCCCCCACTGTCGAGGGCGTCACGCTCGCGTCGCTGCACGCCGCGAAGGGGCTGGAGTGGGACGTGGTCTTCCTCGCCGGCGCGAGCGACGGGTACCTGCCGATTGTGATGGCGGAGGGACCCGATGCGATCGAGGAGGAGCGGCGGCTGTTCTACGTCGGCCTCACCCGGGCACGCCGCGAGCTGAGGCTCAGCTGGGCGGCCGCGCGCCAGGCGGGCGGGCGCGGCACCCGACGGCCCTCCCGATTCCTCGACGGAGCCGCGGCGGTGTTCGGCGACGCGGTCGGCGTCGGCGCGCGTCCGAGCGGGGCGGGCGAACGGGGTCGGGCCGCGCGCCGAGCGAAGCGGCCCGCCCGACGTGCGGCGTGCCGGGTGTGCGGCGCCGAGCTCGCGACCGGGGCGCAGCGCAAGGTGGGCCGCTGCGACGGGTGCCCGGCGACGTACGACGAGGAGACGTTCGAGCGGCTCCGTGCGTGGCGCTTGACCGTGTCCAAGGTGGAGAAGGTGCCGGCCTTCGTCGTCTTCACAGACGCCACCCTCGTCGCGATCGCCGAGCGCACCCCCGCGGACTCGGCCGAACTCTCGCTGATCCCGGGGGTGGGTGCGCGCAAGCTGGAGCGGTACGGCGAGCAGGCGCTGGCCGTCCTCGGGGGAGCAGACCCCTTGGATGTCGTCGAGTCCGGCCGTGGCGGAACCGATCCCGCGGAGCCGAGCGCTCCCGCCGACTCCTGACGAAATACGTCGCTGTGGTTCGCCGAGAAGCCCGAGGACGTCGAGACCTCCAAAGCGTTGTGTCTGCATTGCCCGGTCCGGGCCGCGTGTCTCGACGGCGCGCTCTCCCGCCCCGAGCCGTGGGGGGTGTAGGGCGGCGAACTGTTCGAGGCGGGCCGCGTGATTCCTCGCAGGCGGCCCTGCGGGCGGCCTCGCCGGACGTGCACGGACTGACCCGTCACCACGAGATGTTTGCCCGCAACGCCCTGTTCACGCTCGACCGCGTGGGTGGCTGGACTGTTGCTCTCGGACGACATCGACACCCGGTCTGGGGGAATCCTGCTCGACGGGTCACCCAACCCGGTAGGTATCGACGTCGGCCGCTTTGAGGGACAGACCGTTTCCGGGCGCGTGGGAGTCGGGGGTGATGGTGCCGCCGGTGGGGTCGAGGGTGCCGTCAAAGAACATCGACTCGATCCGAACGTGGTCGTGGAACCATTCCAGGTGCCGCACGTTCGGGGTCGCGGCGGCGATGTGGGCGTGCAGGTGCGGCCCGCAGTGGCCGGAGATCTCGAGACAGAAGGATGCAGCGACCGCCGCCACCCGCTGCCATTCGGTGATGCCGCCGCAGCGGGAGACGTCGGCTTGGAGGCAGTCGACCGCGCCGGCTTCGCACATCCGCCGGAAGTAGTGGAGGTCGTAGCCGTACTCGCCGGCCGTGACATCTGCGGTGACGGCGTCACGGACCTCGCGCAGGCCGTCGAGGTCATCTGAGGAGACCGGTTCCTCGAACCAGCGCACGCCATATTCGGCGGCGGCGGCCATGACCTGGATGGCTTGTTTGCGCGTGTAGGCGCCGTTGGCGTCGACGAAAAGCTCGGTCTCCTCGCCGATGACCGCCCGGGCCTGCCGCATCCGGTCGAGGTCGCGGGCCGGGTCAGCGCCCCATGACTGACCGATCTTGATCTTCACCCGGGGGATGCGCTGCTCGAGCGCCCAGCGGCCCAGTTGCTCGCGCAGCTGTCCTTCGTCGTACGTCGTGAAGCCGCCGCTTCCGTAGACCGGCACGTGCTCCCGCGTCGCGCCGAGGAGATGGTGCAGGGGAAGGTCGAGCAGCCGAGCCTTCAGGTCCCACAGGGCCACGTCGACCGCTGAGATGGCGTACCCGACGGCACCGGGACGTCCCGCGTTGCGCACGGCCTTCACCATCGCCGTGAAACTGCCACCGACGTCCATCGCGTCACGGCCGGTCACGATCTCGGCCAGGGTGTCGCGGATCATGGTGGCGCAGGCCGTCGGGCCGTAGGTCCAGCCGAGACCTTGGACGTCACCGGATCGGGCCTGGACCAGCACCAGCGTGGTGGAGTCCCAGCTCAGGGTGCCGTCGGCTTCCGGCGCGTCGGTGGGAACGGTGTAGGCGCTGACCCCGACCGAGTCGATGCGGGCGTCAATCATGCAGACTCCTTGACGGGATGGTCGTCATTGAGGGAGAGGTCGTCCGTTGCGGCCCGTTGCTGCTGCGGCCCGTGCTGGGGACGAACCCCGTTCGTGGCCACTACTTTTTCTTGAGTGGGCCGGTGGTGATGTCTTAGGGGCTGCCTTGTGGCAGGAACTCCTGAGCTTTGGTTTTGACGCCTTCTTTGATGACGCCCCACGCGTTCTCGTCGCCTTTGAGGATCGACTCGGCGGCGTGTTTCATCTGCTCGAACGTGGCGTGCGGTGGGATGGGTGGCACGTTCGGGTCGGTGTGGACGTCCAGGACGGTGGGGCGGTCGGCGGCGAGCGCCTTGTCCCATGCCGGGCCGAGCTGGTCAGGGTCGGTGATGGTGATCGCTTGCAGGCCCAGACTGGCGGCGAAAGCGGCGAAGTCGACGTCGGGCAGGGTCTGGGACTGGGTGAATTTCGGCGATCCTTCCATCGCCCGCAGCTCCCAGGTGACCTGGTTGAGGTCGTTGTTGTGCAGGACGGCGATGATCAGACGCGGATCGCGCCACTGCTGCCAGTAGTGCTTGATGGTGATCAGCTCGGCCATACCGTTCATCTGCATCGCACCGTCGCCGGCGAAGACGATGACGGGACGGTCGGGGCAGCCGAATTTCGCGCCGATGCCGTAGGGCACGCCGGGGCCCATCGTGGCCAGGTTCCCCGACAGCGAGCCGCGCATGTCGCCGTGGAACTTCAGCTGTCGGGCGTACCAGTTGGCCGAGG
>JBDTWM010000015.1:0-36307 GCA_040006675.1 Dermatophilaceae bacterium
CACGTCAGCAGCGGGCTCGTCCGGGGCCACGTCAGCGACCGGAGCCGACTGCTCCGGGGCCACGTCCGCAGCCACATCAGCGAGGGGAGCCGGGGCCACGTCCGCAGCCACATCAGCGAGGAGAGCCGGGGCCACGTCCGCAGCCGGAGAGGCATCCGCGGACTCGACGGCGAAGGTGTCCGTCATCGGCGACGCGGCTGAGGGTGCGGCAGCCGGTGTGAGCGCTGCGGGAGCCGGCGTCGACAGCGTGGGCGCATCCTCGTGCTCGACCCGCGCGGCGCGGGCCACCTTCTCCGCGTCGTCGCGGCGCTTGCGCTGCTCGGCCTTGGCCTCGGCCTTCTTCCGCGTCGGTCCGAGCACCATGATCATGTTGCGGCCGTCCTGCTTCGGCGCGCTCTCGATGAACGCCAGCTCGACGACGTCTTCGGCGAGGCGCTGCAGCAGCCGGAAGCCCAGCTCGGGTCGCGACTGCTCGCGGCCGCGGAACATGATCGTCACCTTGACCTTGTCGCCCGCAGACAGGAAGCGGACCACATGGCCCTTCTTCGTCTCGTAGTCGTGTGGGTCGATCTTCGGCCGGAGCTTAATTTCTTTGATGACCGTGTTGACCTGGTTCTTGCGGGCTTCGCGAGCCTTCAGCGCGGCCTCGTACTTGTATTTCCCGAAATCCATCAACTTCGCCACGGGCGGCTTCGCCATGGGAGCCACCTCGACCAGGTCGAGGTCCGCCTCGGCGGCCAGGCGCAGGGCGTCCTCGACGCGCACGATGCCGACCTGCTCTCCGTTGGGCCCGACGAGCCGCACTTCCGGCACCCGAATGCGGTCGTTGATGCGAGTTTCGCTGATGGTGTGCTCCTTTGTTTGGTGTCGTCCGTCTCCATCGATCTGCTGGTCGTCGCAGCGGCCGGGAGAGACCAAAGGGCCTCACGCGTCCACCGCGAGAAGCCCTCCACCACGACGCCATGCACGCCCCGCGACGGCCGCCGACAAGACGACCGCGCGTCCCGCCGGACGGCACGCGCCGCGGCAGGCCTAGGACCCAGGCTGACCCGGCGACCGAAGGTCGACGCGGGTGGAAGCATCGTGGTGACGACTTCTCTTGACGCCGTCACTCACGTGACGGAACAGGTCAATCACGAATTTTAGCAGGGTCCACGGGCGCAGGGCGAAGGAGCCCGCCGGACGCGGGCTGGCGGCCCGTACTCATGGTCGACCCGCGACGTCCAAGGCCTCGGTCAGCGTGAACGCCCCCCGATACAGCGCGGACCCGACGATCGCGCCCTCCACTCCCTCTGAGACCAGCGCGCGCAACGACCGCAGGTCGTCCAGCGTGGACACGCCGCCGGACGCGACGACGGGGGCAGACGTCGCCGCGCACACGTCGCGCAGCAGGGTCAGGTTGGGCCCCGCGAGCATGCCGTCGCGCTTGACGTCGGTCACCACATAACGCGCGCATCCCTCCTCGTCCAGGCGGGCCAGGGTCTGCCACAGATCGCCGCCGTCGCGGGTCCAGCCCCGCGCGGCCAAGGTGCTGCCCCGCACGTCGAGACCGATCGCGACGCGGTCGCCGTACTCCCCCACCGCGCGCGCCGTCCACTCGGGGTTCTCCAACGCCGCTGTGCCGATGTTGACGCGCCGACAGCCCGTCATCAGGGCTCGTTCGAGACTCTCCGCGTCGCGAATGCCCCCCGACAGCTCCACCTGCATGTCCAGGCGGCCCACGATGGACGAGATCAGGTCGCCGTTGGCGCCCCGACCGAACGCCGCGTCGAGGTCGACCAGGTGCAGCCACCGCGCGCCCGCGTTCTGCCAGCGCATCGCCGCTTCGAACGGGTCGCCGTACTGCCCGCCCGATCCGGCGATGCCCTGCTCCAACTGCACCGCTTGCCCGTCGACGATGTCGACGGCGGGCAGCAGCTCCAGGGTGGGTGCGGCGACGTCGGGGGTTGGCTGGGCCGTCATGGTGAGCCTTTCGTGTCGGATGGGCGGATATGGATCGGTGCCGGCGTCACGGGGTGGCCGCTACAGGGTGGGCGTCACAGCGTGTCGAGCCAGTTCCGCAGCAGCTGGGCCCCCGCATCCCCGGACTTCTCCGGATGGAACTGGGTCGCCGCGAGCGGGCCGTTCTCGACGGCCGCGACGAATCGCGCGCCGTGCTTTGACCACGTGACCTTGGGCGCGACGGCCTCGAACGGTCCGTACGGGGTGAGGGTCCAGTTCTGCGCCGCGTACGAGTGCACGAAGTAAAACCGCTCGTCCGCCACGCCGGCGAACAGGCGGCTGCCCTCGGGCGCCTGGACCGTATTCCAGCCCATGTGGGGCACCACCGCGGCCGGTAGCCGGTCCACGATCCCCGGCCACTGCCCGAGTCCCTCGTGGCGAACCGCGGCGGGTTCGGTCGACGACTCGAACATGGCTTGCAGACCGACACACACGCCCAGGACGGGGCGCCCGCCGGCCAGCCGGATGTCGATGAGACGGGGAGCGTCGACCGCCTGAAGACCCGCGAGGCAGGCGTGGAAGTTGCCGACGCCGGGCACGACCAGCCCGTCGCATTCTGCGACGAGCTTTGGGTCAGCGGTCAGGGTGACGTCGGCGCCGAGCCGCTGGAGCATCCGCACCGCGGAGCGCACATTGCCGCTGCCGTAGTCGAGGATCACCACGCGGGGCGCGTGATCGTGACTCATCGTTCCAGCTCCATGCTGTAGCGCTCCACTTCGTCCAGTAGCCGCTCGAACGCGCGAGCGTGCCGGTCCCGCGGCACGATGCGCCGGGCCCCGGGCAGGTCCGCGGCGACCGTATCGCCGGTGAGGAGGTCGCGACCCGGGAGCCCAAGTTCCGCCAGGACCGACGCCAGCACGGTCGCGGCGTCGAGCCCGCCGTTGCCCAGGAGACTGTGCAGATTCTCCCCGGCGCGCACGGCCTCCGCCCCGTCAAGTCCGGCCGCGACCACCATGGCCGACGGCCGAGTGGTGGGCAGGCCGGGGGTGGCGACCATCGCGTCGCG
Source organism: Dermatophilaceae bacterium (assembly GCA_040006675.1). Classification (GTDB taxonomy): domain Bacteria; phylum Actinomycetota; class Actinomycetes; order Actinomycetales; family Dermatophilaceae; genus Austwickia. The sequence goes on from JBDTWM010000015.1 coordinate 3,008, forward strand.
GGGCGTCCACACCGCCCAACGCTCGACGGCACGCCATGCGGCGGGGTGCACGGTGATCACGGCCTGCCGCCCGACCTGGAAAAACCCGAGGGCGGGGCGCATCCGTACCGATACCGGTCGTCCGGCGAGGGTTCGTACCGCGTCGTCGTACGGGAAGCGCGCCGCGGGAGGCCCGTTAGGCACGACGATCGTCCAGCCTGCCAGGGGGGCGATCACCACCGCGCCGAGGCCGCGCCGAGCCCAGCTCACCGATGACTCCGGACGGCACCCCGACAGGACGAACCCGCGTCCCGAGGTGGGCCTGAGCGGCAAACGGGCGCGCCGGCCGGCGGACCTAGAGGCTGCCCTTGGCACTGGGCACCCCGCTGACCCGCGGGTCGGGTGCGAGAGCGGCCCGCAGGGCGCGAGCGACGGCCTTGAACTGCGACTCGACCACGTGGTGGGGGTCGCGGCCGGCGAGGACCCGCACGTGCAGAGCGATCTGCGCGCGGTGGGCAAGGGTCTCGAAGACGTGCCGCGTGAGCGAGCCGATGAAATGTCCACCGATGATCGCGTGCTCCTGACCGGCGGGCTCGCCGGTGTGGACGCAGTACGCGCGGCCCGCGACGTCGACGACAGCCTGGGCGAGAGCCTCGTCGAGGGGGATCGTGGCCTCCCCGAATCGGGAGATTCCGCGTTTGTCGCCCAGGGCCTTGCGCAGGCCGTCCCCGAGGCAGATCGCCACGTCTTCGACCGTGTGGTGGGAGTCGACGTCGACGTCACCGGTCGCCTCCACGTCCAGGTCGATGAGGCTGTGCTTGGCGAGGCTGAGCAGCATATGGTCGTAAAAGGGCACCCCGGTGTCGATCGTGCCGCGGCCGGTGCCGTCGAGATCGAGGGTCAGCGTGACCCGGCTCTCGGACGTTTCCCGGGTGATCGTGGCGGTCCGTCGGCGACGTTGCGCGCCCTGTGCGTCGGTCTGGGCTTCGCTCATGTTGTCCCCCTCCTGGTGTATCCGGTCTCGACATGCCGGCGCAGCGCGTCGAGGAAGGCCGTGGTCTCCACCGGCGTCCCCGCCGTCACGCGGAGGTGACCCGGTAGGCCCACGTCGCGGACGAGGACTCCCTCATCGAGGAGAGCCTGCCAGGTCACGGCCGCATCGGGGAAACCGCCGATGAGGACGAAGTTGGCGTCCGAAGGCACCGGCTGCAGACCCATCGCGGCCACCTCGCCCACGATGCGGTCGCGCTGCGCCTTGATCGCCTCCACCTCCGAAAGAAGGGCGTCGCGGTGCGCCAGGGCGGCGCGCGCCACGGCTTGCGTCTGATCGGACAGGTGGTACGGCATCCGCACGAGCCGCAAGGCGTCGATGAGGGCGGGGTCGGCGGCCAGGTAGCCGAGCCGGCCGCCGGCCAGCGCGAACGCCTTGCTCATCGTGCGGCTCACGACGAGCCGCGGCCGCCCGGCCAGCAGCATCAGCGCGCTGCGAGTGCCCGCCCGGGAGAACTCCGCGTACGCCTCGTCGACCACCACGACCGCCCGCGGCGCCGCGTCGTAGACCGCCTCGATCACGTCCAGCCCGACCGCGGTGCCCGTCGGGTTGTTCGGCGAGGCGATCACGACCACGTGGGGGTCGTGCTCATGGACCTGCGAGGCTGCCATGTCGGGGGCAAGATCGTAGAGCCCGCCCTCGGGCACCCCACGGAACCCGCTGATCCACGTGGTCGCCGTCGTGAGCGCGTAGTTGGGGTACATCGAATACGACGGAGTAAAGGTCAGCATCGACCGGCCAGGCCCGGCGAAGGCCTGCACCACGTGCAGCAGCACCTCGTTGGAGCCGTTGCCCGCCCAGATCTGGTCGGCCTCGATCGTCACGCCCGACGTCGCCGTGAGGTAGTCCGCGAGGTCGCCTCGCAGAAGGGTGAACTCCCGGTCCGGGTAACGGTTCAGATCCGGGACGGTCTTGGTCAGCGCCTCGACCATGGCGTCGACGACCGGCTGCGGGACGGAGTAGCTGTTTTCGTTGGTGTTGAGCTGCACGGGCACGTCGATCTGAGGCGCGCCGTACGCGGACCTGCCGCGCAGATCCGCCCGCAGCAGCGCCTCGATCGCGGCCGCTGAGGGCTCGACGGCGACGCGCGCAGGGCCCGCGCTCGCGCCGGTCACGCGACGTCCTCCGTCGAGTCCGGACGCCCGCCGACCCGGGTGCGCGCCAGGACCGCGTCGCCGTGCGCGGGCAGATCCTCGGCGTGAGCCAGGGTGACCACCGCGTCGGCGACCTCGGCCAACGCGTCCGCGGAGTACTGCACCACCTGCACCGAGCGGAGGAATGAGTGCACGCCGAGACCGGAGGCGTAGGCGCTCGTACCGCTCGTCGGCAGCACGTGATTGGACCCGGCGACGTAATCGCCGAGACTCACCGGGGAGTGGGGACCGACGAAGACCGCCCCAGCGTTCGTGACCAGGCCCGCGACGTCGGCGGCGTGCGTGGTGTGGACCTCGAGGTGTTCGGCCCCGTACGCGTTCACGGTGCGCAGCCCCTCGGCGAGGTCGTCGACCAGCACGATCGCGGACTGACGCCCGCGCAGCGCGGCCGAGACCCGCTCGTGGTGTTTGGTGCGGGTCAGCTGCGCGACGAGCTGCGATTCGACCGCCTCCGCGAGTTTTTCGCTGTCGGTGACCAGGACCGATGCCGCCAACTCGTCGTGCTCTGCCTGGCTGATCATGTCGGCCGCGATGCAGGCCGGGTCGGCCTCCGCATCCGCGAGGATCGCGATCTCGGTCGGCCCAGCCTCGGCGTCGATCCCCACCACCGAGCGGACGGCCCGCTTGGCGGAGGCGACGTAGACGTTGCCCGGGCCGGTCACCAGCGCGACCGGCTCGCACACCACCGTCCCGTCGGCCTCGGCCGCACCGTAGGCGAACATCGCGACCGCCTGCGCGCCGCCCACCGCATACACCTCGTTCATCCCGAGAAGGTGAGCTGCGGCGAGGATGGTCGGGTGTGGGTATCCCGCGAACACCCCGACGTTGTCGCGCTGGGGAGGACTGCTCACCGCGAGAGAACCGACCCCGGCCACCTGCGCGGGCACGACGTTCATGATCACGCTGCTCGGATAGACCGCCTGGCCGGCCGGCACGTAAAGGCCAACCCGCTCCACCGGAATCCACCGCTGCGTGACCGTGCCACCGGGCACGACGTGCGTGACGTGCGGGGAGCGCAGTTGGTCGGTGTGCACGATGCGGACTCGCCGGATCGCCTCCTCCAGGGCGGCGCGGACCTGGGGGTCGAGCGCGTCGGCAGCCGCCTGGAGAACGTCGGCCGGGACCCGCAGCTGCGTAGGCGTGACCCCGTCGAAGGTATGCCCGAACTCACGCAGGGCGTCCGCGCCGCGGGAGCGCACGGCGTCGATGATCGGACGGACGACGTCGAGCGCGTCGTCCAGGTCGAACTCGGCGCGTGGCAGTGCCGCGCGCAGCGCGCCGGCCACCAACGCGCGGCCTCGCAGGTCGATACGGGAGATCACGGGCGCCATTCTAGGGATCCGCGCCGATCGGCGCCGGAGGGCGATGCGGCACTCGCGCTGTGCCACCCGGTACGGCGGTGGAACCCGCTGGCGTGGCGTTGGACACGATGCCGCCCGAGGCCTGTGCTATCTAAGTGATAGCGCTTTTACGCCTCGACCAGGCCGACGTCAAGCTCCGACCGGACAATCCGTCGCGCGCAAGCGGTCCAGGAGGAAGGCGGCCTCGAAGGCGTACTGCTCCCACGCGTCGTACCGGCCGCTGCGCCCACCGTGCCCGGCCGCCATCTCGGTGCGCAGAAGAATCGGCCGTGCGCCGAGATCCTGCGTCACGGTGGACCGCAGGGCCGCGACCCACTTGGCGGGCTCGGCGCATCGCACGCGGGTGTCGTGGAGGCTGGTCGTCGCGAGAATCGCGGGATACGTGGTCGGCCGGATGTTCTCGTACGGGCTGTAGCCGCGCATCCACCCGTAGGCGAGCGCGTCGTGCAGCGGGTCACCCCACTCGTCCCGCTCCACGACCGTCAACGGCAGCGACTCGTCGAGCATCGTCGTCAGAGCGTCGACGAACGGCACGTCGGCGTGCGCCGCCACGAACAGCTCCGGCGCGAGGTTCAGCGTCGCCCCCACCGTCAACCCACCTGCAGAACCACCCTGGAGGGCCAGCCGATCCGGGGCGCACCAGCCCCGCTCCCTCAGGTGCCGCGCGCAGGCGACCACGTCGGTGAACGTCGTCGGCTTGGCGCCCAGGCGACCCTGCTCGTACCAGGACCGCCCCATCTCACCGCCGCCGCGCACGTGCGCCACCGCGAACACGACGCCTCGGTCCAGCAGCGAGGGCCGACACACCGAAAACCAGGGATCGAGGCTCATCTCATACGCCCCGTACCCGTAGAGGATGGCCGGCGGCGCTCCCAGACCCGGTCCCCCCGGCCCGCCCGATGGGAACAGGTCAGCTCGGAATGTCAGGGAGATCGGCACGGCGACACCGTCGTCGGCGATCGCCCAGTCGCGTCGCTGCGTGTAGCGGTCGGGGTCGTAGCCGGGGACCTCCTGACGCTTGAGCACCTCGGTCGCGCCGGTGGCCACGTCGTACTCCACGACCGCACGGGGTGAGACGAACGACTCGTGCACGAGCCGGACCGTGTCCGCGTCCCACCGAGGATTGCTCGCGACGCTCAACGTCACCAGGTCCTCGTCGCCGACCCGCAGCGGCTCCGGGGTTCCCCAACCCCCCGGTCCGTCGGGATCGGGCCGCGCGAGCGCCCAGCGCGCCAGCCCTTCCTCGCGCGCAGCCACCAGCACGTGACCGGCGAACGCCTCGACCCCGAGATAGCGGACACCCTGCACCGGCTCAAGCCAGGGCCGCCGGCGCTCGGACGATCCGGCGAGCTGCGGCCCGCCGAGATCCAGCGGCGCCCAATCGACCGCGAAGTCGGGGCTCGTGGCGTTGTGAGTGATCAGGACGCTGTCACCGCAGGGCTCGACGTCGTACTCCACCCCGTCGACGCGCCCCGCCACCGAGACCAGAGCGGCCCCCGGTCCGGCGTCTGGCGCCCCGATCCCGGCGAGCCCGCGCAGATCGGCCACCCACCACTCCGTGGTGTTCTTCGAGCCGGCCGACACGAGCAGCCAGCGGCCGTCCCGGGAGTCCTCGATCGACAGCCAGAAACGCTCATCCGGCTCGGTCAGCAGGAGCCGGTCGTGCGCGGGGTCGTCGCCCACCAGGTGCAGCCACACCTCGTGCGGTCGCCAGGCCTCGTCGACCCGGGTGTAGACGAGTCGCGTGGAATCCGCCGACCACACGAGCCCGTACCCGACGCCGCACAGACGGTCGTCGACCACCAGTCCGTCTTCGACACGCCGCACGACGACATCGAACCGCTCGTCCCCGGTCCGGTCCACCGAGAACGCCACCACGTCTTCGAGCGGGCTCACCTCACACGCGCCGAGAGCGAAGAAGTCGCAGCCCGCCGCTTCGACGTCGCCGTCGACCAGCACCTGCTCCCCCGCCAGCGGCACTCCTGGGGCCGGATCCGGGCGGGCGACGTCGACAACCGCCGGGACCCGGCACTCGGCGGGGTACTGCCTGCCCTCGTGGGTCCGCGAAAAGTACCACCAGCCCCGGTCCAGAACGGGAACCGATAGGTCGGTTTCTTTCACGCGTGATCGGATCTCCTCGACCACCAGACCCCGAAGAGATGCCAGGTGAGCGGTCGCTTCCGCCGAATACGCGTTCTCCCGGTCGAGGTGCTCCCGCGTGGGACTGTCGTCCAAGGCGCTCATCCAGGCATACTTATCGACGAATACGTCACCGTGGAGTGTGCGCACGCTAGGCCGTACGACGGCCACCGGGGGGGTCGGCATGGTGTGACCCTACGTCGATGCGCCCTCGACGCGGCGCACCATTTCGGGCCGCACGGCTTACCGGCGGGGCACGCACCGGGTACTGCCGGGCGCATTGGGGGAAGGACACACGAGACCTCGTGGACGTATATTCGACCGGTCGGCCGCGACGCCGCATCCTGCTCACCGGGTCGACCGGCTTCGTCGGCCAGGGGCTGTTGGAGAGGTTGCTCTCCGAGCACCCCGACTGTGACATCGACCTTCTGCTGCGGCGGCACGCGAAGAGCACGCCCCACCAGCGCCTCCACGAGCTCTTGTCGCGAGCGGTTTTCGCGCCCTGGCGAGGGCGTGTGGGCGACGCGCACGTCGCGCGGGTCGTCGCCGAACGGGTGACGATCCTGAGCGGTGGACTGTCGGAGCTGGATCGGCTCCTCGTCGACCGTCCGCCGTACGACATCGTCGTGCACTGCGCCGGCGACGTCTCGTTCGACGAGGCGATCGACACATCGTTCTCCTCCAACGTGGGAGGCGTGGTCGGCCTGTACGAGGCGCTGCGCGCCGCCGGGGCGCACGCCCATGTGGTGCACGTGTCGACCGCGTACGTGTGGGCCGACCGGGTGGACATCGGGCGCGAGGTGGCCGTGGACCACGACGTCTGCTGGCGGACCGAGTTCGCGGCCGCGGTCGCGATGCGCGCACGGCGCGAGGCCGAGTGGCACGCGGACGTCGTCCGCACGGAACTGAGTGGCCTTGCGCCCACCGCCCCAGCACAGCTGACTCGTCGCCGAGCACGGTGGATCGAAGAACAACTGAGCGCCGACGGACACCGGCGCGCCCGAGAGCTGGGTTGGACGGACGTGTACACGTTCACCAAGGCACTCGGCGAACGTGTCGCCGAAGAGCTATGGGCCGGCCGGCCGCTGACGATCTTGCGCCCGGCGATCATCGAGAGCGCGCTATCCCACCCGTATCCCGGCTGGATGGACGGCTTCAAGGTGGCCGACCCCCTGCTTGCGGCATACGCCAAGAACCGCCTACCCGGGTTCCCCGGGCTCCCCGACGCCGTCATCGACGTCGTCCCGGTCGACGTGGTCGTCAACGCCACCCTCGCCGCGGCCCTCGCGCCACCGCAGACGCCGGAGCCGCGCTACCTGCACGTCGGGACGTCCGTCACGAACCCGACGACGCTCGACGACATCCGCACCAACGTGCAGGGGTACTTCGCGGCCCACCCCTGGGTCGACTCCTCGGGCCGAACCGTGCGCCCCTCCCCCTGGAGGTTCGCCTCCCCCGAGGCGCTGCACCACCGGTTACGGCGTCACGCCGCGCTGCTGGCTGCTGTCGGCCCGCTGCTCGACGTCACGCCGGGCCGCCTCGGCGTCCGGGTGCGCCGCGCGTCTGCCTCGCTGAGTCGGCGCCTCACCTTGACCACTCAGTTCGTCAAGCTGTACGGGCCGTACGCGTGCAGCACGACACGCTTCGACGACGCCGGCACTCGGGCCTTGCGCGCGCAGTGGCTCCACAGGGACGACGGCCCGGCGTACCTGCGGGACGGCTTCGACACGGCGACGATCGACTGGGCGCGGTACTGGACGCAGATCCACCTGCCGTCACTGGTCGATCTCTTGTTGATCACTGCCGGACGCGCCGACGAATGCCGCACGGCGCGCTGTGCCCCGCTCGAGGGGGACCTGGCGATCGTGCCCACGGTGGCACCCCTGGTGCCCCCCGCGTTGGCTGGCCTCATCGAGGCCGGGCTCACCCTCGTCGACGAGGTGAAGGTCGCGGATGCGGCGAAGGCGGCAGCTCAAGCGGCGGCGACGACGGGACGACGCGCACGGTCGGACTGACGTAGCAGACTGACCCAGCGGACTGACCCAGCGACCTGGCCCACGCGGTCACGCCGTCGCGAGACAGGAGGGACCCAGCAGCGCCTTGAGATCGCCGAAGAGCTCCGGGCTCGCGCTCACTCGCAGGGAGTCCTCGAGGCGCATGAGCACGCTGCGTCCCGGCTGGGTCAGCTTGACCTGAACCTCGGTGGCGCCGGGATGCTCCGTGAGCACCTCCTTGAGTCGCTCCGCGAGGCCCGTCGTAGCCCGGGTGAGCGGCAGCGACACCACCACCGGACCTCGCGGCCCCTCGGTGAGGTCGGGCAGCGTCAGGTCCTGCGCGTACAGGCTCGTCGAGTCGTCCCGCCGGTTCACTCGGCCCCGGATCGAGCACACGACGTCGGTGGCGAGCATGGTGGACACCGTGAGGTAGGTCTTCGGGAAAAAGAGGCACTCGACAGCGCCCTCGAGGTCCTCGACGGTGACGATGGCCCACAACTCGCCGTTTTTGGTGCGCTTGAGCTGCAGCCCAGTGATCAGGCCAGCGACCGTGACGGTGGCGCCGTCGCCTCGGCCGCCCTCATCGACGGGCAGGCTCAGCGAGCAGATCGGCGTGTCGGCGTGGCGGGTCAGGATGTGCTCGACGCCGAAGAGCGGGTGGTCCGACACGTACAGGCCGAGCATCTCGCGTTCGAAGGACAGCAGGGTCGCTTTGTCCCACTCCACATCGGGGATGTTCGGCAGCCCCGACAGGGCGTCGGCGCCGTCGGCGTCGCCGTGGTCGAAGCCGCCGAAGTCCCCGAAGAGGCTGTCCTGGCCGACGGCCTCCTTACGCTTGACGTCGACCAGCGCGTCCACGTACTGCTCATGGATCCTCACCAAACCCTGCCGCGGGTGGGCGAGAGCGTCGAACGCGCCCGCCTTGATGAGCGACTCGATGGTGCGCTTGTTGCACACGACCGCGGGGACCTTGTGCAGGAAGTCGGCGAACGAGGTGAAGTCGCCCTTCTCGTCGCGCGCCTGCACGATCGCCTCCACCACGTGCGAGCCGACGTTGCGAACCGCCGCGAGGCCGAAGCGGATGTCCTCACCGACGGCGGCGAAGAACCCGATCGAGGAGTTCACGTCGGGCGGGAGCACTTTGATGCCCATCCGACGGCATTCGCCGAGGTACAGGGCGGACTTGTCCTTGTCGTCGCCGACGGAGGTCAGCAGGGCGGCCATGTATTCCGCGGGATAGTTCGCCTTGAGGTAGGCGGTCCAATAGCTGACCAGGCCGTACGCCGCGGTGTGCGCCTTGTTGAAGGCGTAGTCCGAGAAGGGTACGAGGATGTCCCAGAGCGTCTTGATCGCCTGCCCGGAGTACCCGTTGGCCAGCATCCCCCGCTCGAAGGGGACGAACTCGGCGTCCAGCACCTCCTTCTTCTTCTTGCCCATCGCCCTGCGGAGCATGTCCGCCTTGCCGAGGCTGTAGCCGGCGAGCTTCTGGGCGATCTGCTGGACCTGCTCCTGGTAGATGATCAGGCCTTGCGTCATCGAGAGGATGTCGTCCAGGGGTTCGGCGAGTTCGGGGTGGATCGGCACGATCGGCTGTCGCCCCGTCTTGCGCAGCGCGTAGTTCGTGTGGCTGTCGGCTCCCATCGGCCCGGGCCGGTAGAGCGCGAGGGCGGCGGAGATGTCCTCGAAGGTGTCCGGCTGCATGAGCCGCAGCAGCGAGCGCATGCCGCCGCCGTCGAGTTGGAAAACGCCGAGGGTGTCGCCGCGCTGCAGGAGCTTGTACGCCGCTTCGTCGGTCATGTCCTTGGACAGGACGTCCAGGTCGATGTCCTCGCCTCGGTTGGCCTTCACGTTGGCAAGCGCGTCGTCCAGGATCGTCAGGTTACGCAGGCCGAGGAAGTCCATCTTGACCAGGCCGAGCGACTCGCAGCTCGGGTAGTCGAACTGCGTGATGATCTGCCCGTCCTGTTCGCGGCGCATGATCGGGATGACGTCCATGAGGGGCTCGCTGGACATGATGACGCCCGCCGCGTGCACGCCCCACTGCCGCTTCAGGCCCTCCAGCCCGAGCGCGGTGGCGACGACTTCCTGGGCGACGGGGTCGGCGGCATGCAGGTCACGGAATTCCTGGGCCTCGGCGTACCTCTTGTGCTCCGGGTCGAAGATGCCCGCCAGCGGAATGCTTTTGCCCATCACGTCGGCGGGCATGGCTTTGGTCAGCCTCTCCCCCACCGCAAACGGGTGGCCGAGCACGCGGGCGGAGTCCTTGACCGCCTGCTTGGCCTTGATCGTGCCGTAGGTGACGATCTGGGCCACGTGACCTGAGCCGTACGTGTCCGTGACGTACTTGATGACCTCGCCGCGGCGACGCTCGTCGAAGTCGACGTCGAAGTCGGGCATCGAGGGTCGTTCGGGGTTGAGGAAGCGTTCGAAGATCAGGCCGTGCGGGACGGGGTCCAGATCGGTGATCCGCATGGCGTACGCGCACATGGAACCGGCGCCGGAGCCGCGGCCGGGCCCCACCCGGATCCCGTTGTTCTTGGCCCAGTTGATGAAGTCCGCGACGATCAGGAAGTAGCCGGCGTACCCCTTGCCGACGATCACGTCCTGCTCGAATTCGGCCTGCTTGCGGGCGTAGTCCGGCACGCCCTGCGGGAACCGGGCGTGCAGCCCCCGTTCGACCTCCTTGATGAACCAGCTGGTCTCGTCCTCCCCGTCTGGGCAGGGGAAGCGGGGCATGAATTTGCCGACGTGTTCGTCGAACGAGATGTTGCACGCCTCGGCGATGCGCAGCGTGTTGTCGCAGGCTTCGGGCAACTCGCGCCACAGGTGGCGCATCTGCTCAGGGGACTTGAGGTAGAACTCGTCGGCGTCGAACTTGAACCGGTTCGGGTCCATCAGCGTCGAGCCGGACTGCACGCAGAGCAGGGCGGCGTGGGACTTGGCGTCCTCGGCGTTGGTGTAGTGCAGGTCGTTGGTGGCGACGAGCGGCAGCTGCAGCTCATGCGCGAGGCGTAGCAGGTCGCGCTGGACCTGCTTCTCGATGGCGAGACCGTGGTCCATGACCTCGCAGTAAAAGTTGTCTGCGCCGAAGATGTCTCGGAAGTCGGAAGCCGCTTGGCGGGCCTCGGCGTAGTGGCCGAGCCGCAGCCGGGTCTGCACCTCCCCGGACGGGCAACCCGTGGTGGCGATGACGCCGTCGTGGTAGCTCTGCAGCAGCTCCCGGTCCATCCGGGGCTTGAAGTACTGCCCTTCGAGAGAAGCGAGGGAGCACATCCGAAAGAGGTTATGAAGGCCGGCGTTGTTGCTGGCCCACATCGTCATGTGCGTGTACGAACCGGCGCCCGAGACGTCGGCACGGCCGGCGTCGGCACCACCCCATTTCACCCGCGTCCTGTCGCTGCGATGGGTGCCGGGCGTGAGGTAGCCCTCGATGCCGATGACCGGTTTGACGCCGTACGCGGTGGACTTCTTCCAGAACTCGTAGGCCCCGAAGATGTACCCGTGGTCGGTGGTCGCCAGAGCCGGCATGCCCATCCTCGCCGCGGCGGCGAAGAGGTCGTCGATGCGGGCGGCACCGTCGAGCATCGAGTATTCGGTGTGATTGTGCAGGTGGGCGAACCCTGTCCCGACGTGGGACGTGGGGCTGACGACGGCGCGCGGCTGGCTGGACATCGAGGCGAGTCTAGGCCGCCGCGCCGACACCTCCCCGACGGCCCGGCAACGGCCGAGATGACCTCGGCGCGCCGCCTTCGTCGGCGCCGCCCAGCGTCATCGGGCACCGGCGCAAAGGGCCGGTGGAGCGAGATCAGCCGGCGGGGATCTGCAGGTGCTGACCCGCGTAGACCGCCGCGTTGGGCAGGCCGTTGAGCAGCTGAATCGCCAGCGCGCCGTCGGCGACGGCAATGCCGGGCAGCTCCTGGACGGCGAGGTCGGTGAGGGTCTGCCCCGACCGCACCGTGACCGCGTGGTCCGCGCTGAGCCAGCCGTCACCGACCCCCGGCGCCGGCTTCATGAGCGCCAGCACCATGAGCGCGGTGATGACCAGCAGGGTGCGTGCGAGCCTGCCTCGCCGCGTGAGGCGCCACGCCCGGGACGGCGCCGACGCCGGCGGTGGCACCAGCCGCAAGTGCCGCTGCCGCGGCGGAGCACCCTCCGGCGCGCGCCCCGTCGCGTCCGGCGCGGAGCTCACGGAACCCCATTCCAACGCCACACTCATCACGGCCACCTCCTCGTCTCGTCGACCCCGGCGCGCGCTCCGCGCGACATGCCTGGCTTCGAACACGCTTTCGATTGGACGCCTGTGCGATTATGGGCACAGATCGAACAGGATGTCGAGTGGACGATCGAACGCGTGTTGTGATGTTCTTTACGCGACCGACCCTCACGACGACTACTCAAGCAAGGACCACTGACAACCCTGCGACCAGGGAAGACACCAAGGAGGGACGATGGCCAGGATCCACAGGCTCCCCGAGCGGGACACCGGGTACGGCCTCACGCAGCGGCAAAAGCGGATTCTCGACGTGATCAAGTCGGCCGTGAAGAAGCGCGGCTATCCGCCAAGCCTGCGCGAGATCGGCGACGCCGTCGGACTCACCAGTCCGTCCAGCGTCGCCCACCAGCTGGCGGCACTGGAACGCAAGGGTTATCTCCGTCGCGATCCGCACCGTCCGCGGGCCATCGAAATCGTCGCCATGCCGAGCACCACCCGGTCCCGCGGTGTGCGCACCCCGCCTCCCGTCCCGAAGGGGATCGCGCCGGATGACCCGTCGAGCGTCGAGGACGTCGATGAGACCGGCTCCGGCGACTCACGACCGGCCCCGGCCTACGTCCCCCTCCTCGGACGCATCGCCGCCGGCGCCCCGATCCTCGCCGAGGAGGCCGTGACGGACGTCTTCCCCCTGCCGCGCCAGATCGTCGGCGACGGAGAGCTGTTCCTCCTCGCGGTCAGCGGTGACTCGATGGTCGAGGCCGCCATCTGTGACGGAGACTGGGTGGTGGTGCGCCGTCAGCAGACGGCAGACAACGGCGATGTCGTGGCGGCCATGCTCGACGGCGAAGCGACCATCAAGACGTTCAAGCGACGCGGCGGCCATGTCTGGCTCTTGCCGCACAACGCGACGTACGAACCGATCCTCGGCGACGAAGCGGTCATCCTCGGCAAGGTGACGGCCGTCCTGCGCCGCCTCTGAGGGGCTCCCCGGAGCCACGACGACTCTCAGCAGCGATCAACTCCACTGATGTAGATAACGTCACGTTATGCTGGAGCGATGATCGACGCCGCAGGTTTGAGAGTCATGAAGGCCATCGCCGACAAGGGCAGCTTCACCGCGGCCGCGTCCGCGCTCGAGTACTCCCAACCCGCCATCTCGCAGATGGTCCGACGCCTGGAGAAGCGCACCGGCACCGCGCTCGTCGAGCGCGTAGGACGCAGCGTCCGGCTCACCGAGGCCGGTGAGGTGCTGGCCCGTCACGCCGTCAGCGTGCTGTCCGCCCTCGAGGCCGCCGAGGAGGAGGTCGCCGCCATCGCCGGGCTGCGCGCCGGACGGGTGCGGCTCATGGCCTTCCCTTCATCGTCGGCCACCCTGGTGCCGAGGGCCCTCGCGAGCGTCCGGGAACGCTACCCAGACGTGACGGTCACCTTCACCGAAGGCGAACCACCTCAGTCCCTTGCTGCCCTGCGGGCCGGCGACTGCGATCTGGCGGTCGCGTTCACCTACGAGGGCACCGACCTCGGCCGGGGTGAGGAAGCGCTCGACCAGTTCGTGTCGCATCCCCTGCTCGACGACGAGGTCCGACTCGTCGTACCGAACAACCACCCCCTCGCGGACCAGCCCGTCGCACGCATTGCCGAACTCTCGGGCGACAACTGGATCGCGGGCTGCCCGCGCTGTCGCGGCCACCTGGTGCAGATGTGCGACACAGCGGGCTTCTCGCCGCGCGTCGGGTTCGAGACCGAGGACTACGTGGCGGTGCTGGGCTTCGTCGCGGCCGGCCTCGGCATCGCGCTCATCCCCGACCTGATTCTCGCGAGCGCCTCCAACCCCGGCGTGACGATCCTGCCGATCGACCCGCCGTCGCGACGCACGGTCCACGCCGTGACGACTCCGGACCTGTGCCGCGTGCCCGCCGTGCACGCCACGATCACGGCGCTCATCGACAGCGCCGTCGCGCTGGGCGCGGCGCGCGTTCTGACCTGAGGCGCGTCGCCCGGGCGAGCCTCCTGCCCCGGCCCTGCACCTCCGATCAGCGGGAGCGGGCGAGCGCCGGGACCCCGTCGACGACGCTCACGAGCAGGTCGCCGTCACGGTCGGTACGGAAGACGGGCGCACCGACCAGCGCCAGGGTGGACAGCAACGACGGCGCCGGATGACCGAAGGTGTTGTCGGCGCCCAGGGAGATGAGGGCCATCCGAGGGTGCAGCCGCACGATCAGGTCGCGGTCGTGGTTCGCGGACCCGTGATGGGCTACCTTCAGCACGTCGACCGGACCGGAGTCACCGTCGCGAGTCAGCTCGGCACGGATGGCCACCGCCGCCTCGCGTTCGACGTCCGCCATGAGAAAGAGCCGTAGGCCGTCGGCATCGACGTCCAGGACCACGGAGTTGTTGTTGGGCACCGAGCCGGACGCGAGCCGCCCCTCGGGCCAACGTACCCGCGCCACGACCGACCCCCACCTCAGCACGTCCCCGCGGTGGACGCGCTGCAGCGTGAGTCCACGAGCGGACAGCGACGCGGCGACCCGCCGGGCGTCCTCGGGCGGATCGTCGACCGCTGCCGTAAAGACCTCGCGCACCGGCCAGCGCGTCAGCACCCCCTCTAACCCGGCGACGTGATCGGCGTGCATATGCGTCAGCACCATCGCGTCCACCGCCTCCACGCCGAGCCGGTCCAGACACCCCGCGATCAGTCCCGGCGTCGGCCCCGCGTCCACCACGACGGCCGACGATGGCCCCGTCCGCAGCACCATCCCGTCGCCCTGGCCGACGTCGCACAGCACGAACCGCCACCCCGGGTCCGGCCAGCTGCCACCCGGCGGGGGGAGGACGAAGGCCAGCGCGAGGCTCGTCACGGCCACGGCGGCCAGCGGGCGACGGACCGCCTGGGCGAGCAGCCACGGTCCGCTGACCAGTACTGCGACGCTCACCCCCGCGAGCAGCAGCCCGCCGCCGATCCCCCCGGGCCACGGCACGGATCCGAAGGGGACCGTCGCTCCACGGTGCGCCACCTGCGCGATCCCGAGCGCCGGGACGGCACCGAGCGCGGCCACCCACGTGCCGAGGGTCACCCACACTGCGGCAAGGAGCGCCGCGACCACGCCCAGGATCGTCGCGGGCGCCACGAGGGGCGCCACAAGCAGGTTCGCCAGCACGCCGACCACCGACACCGACGACGTGAGCAGCACGATGACCGGCGCGCACAGCACCTGGGCCGCCACCGGGATCGCGAGCGCCGGCCCAACGCCCCGGAGGCGCCGCGGCAGGAACCTCCCGAACCACTCGCCCCACGGCCGGGCGAACACCAGCAACCCGATCGTCGCCAGGGTGGACAGGGCAAACCCGTACGACCGGGCCAACCATGGGTCCACGAGCAACAGGATCGACACCGCCGCCCCGAGAGCCGGCGGCCCGGCGGCCCGCCGCGACGCGGAGATCCCCACGAGCCCGACTGCCCCCATGACCGCGGCCCGCAGGACGCTCGGCTCGGGCCGCGCGAGGATCACGAATCCGAGCAGCGCCACCCCCGCCCACACCGGTCGCCAGCGCCGCGGCAGGTGGGCCGCCCGAGCGACCCCGAGGGCCGCCGCCAGCACGATCGCCACATTGGAGCCACTCACCGCAGACAGGTGGGTCAGGCTCGTGGCGCGCATGTCGTCGGTGAGCTCGGGTGGGGTGAGGCTCGTGTCGCCGATGATCAGCCCCGGGAGGAGCCCGCGCGCGTCCTTCGGGAGGGGCTCGACGGCTGCGCGCAGGCGGGAACGGATGTGTTCGGCGCCCGCCGAGACGGCTCCAGCGCCCGCCACCACGTGCGGCGCTCCGATCGGTGTGAACCGCGCCACCACGTCCTCCCCGGCTGGCGCGGTGGCGAGCCGTCCGGACGCGCGGACGCGCTCGTTCCACCGCACCTGCCCCCATTCCTCGCTGGCCCACACCAGAACCGGGGTGGAGACGGCGGAACGGTTCCCTCGGCCGACCACCTCGTCGACCTCGAGCCGCACGAGCACCATGTCGGCCCGGCGTTCCGGCCCCGCGCGCAGCAGGCGAGGGTCGCTGCCGACTCGCCCCTCCACCGTCACGAGCGCGCGCTGCCGGGCCAGCTCCGGCACCGGCCCCGCCTCCCGCAACGCGATCTGGAGGGCGGCGCCGGCCAGAAGGACGCAGGCGAGGGTCGCCACGAGGGCCGTGCTGGATGCCCGGCGGAGCTCCCGCACGCGCCACGCCCCACCCGCCACCAGCGCGGCCACGACGGAGCCGGCCGCGAGTGCGCCCGCACCGCCCGGCAGGAGCACCGCGAGAGCCGCCCACGCTGTGCAGGCCGGCACGATGAGGCGCAGGTCCAGTCGGTCGCCGGGCGGTCCGTCGGACGCGTCGTCGCCTCCGCGACGTCGGTGTTCCCCGCCCACCTAGACCGTCACGTGGGCCGTGAGCTGCGCGAGGAGCTTGGGCCCGATCCCCGGAACCTCGCCGAGTTCCTCGACCCGCGTGAAGCGACCGTGCTTCTGACGCCATTCCAGGATCTTCTTGGCCGTCACCGGCCCGACGCCGGGGAGCGTGTCCAATGCGGCGGCATCCGCCGAGTTGAGGTTCACTGGGCCACCCGAGTCCCCGGCGCCGGCCGAGCCGGCGGCTCCCCGCGCGGAAGGACCGCTGCCCGGCGCCGCGGCGGCGGCCGCGGCCGCCGAGGCCTCTGGGGAGCCGCGGGCCGGGACGGAGATCTGCTCCCCGTCGATCACGACCCGGGCGAGGTTGACGACCCCCAGCTCCGCGCTCGCCAGCGGACCACCGGCCGCGGTCACCGCGTCGCGCATCCGCGCGCCGGCCGTCACCGTGACCACGCCGGGCGTGCGGACATGACCCACCACGTGCACCAGCACGGGGCCTCCTGACGACGCCGACGCCGACACGGCCGTCGAACCACCGCCCGGCGACTCCTTGGGTCGTTCGGACGCGTCCAGCGCGGACCCGCCCGACGCCGTGGGGGACGTCGGGGCGGCCACCGGGGTGGGTGCCGCGGCCACGCGGGCGATCGCGGCGCGACCGGCCAGGAGTGCGAGAGCGACCAGTCCGACCAGCACGAGACCTGCCACGGCCAGCCAGGCGGGCCGGACGCTCGCCCCGCGCAGCGGCCCGGGCAGGGTCAGGACGGCCGGAGGCGGCGGCCTCAGGTCGCGATGCCTCGGGCCCCGGCCAGGACGGGACCGCTCCGAGCCGGGGTCGTCGTGGGCGTCGGGAGCGTCCGACATCACCGACGCATCGACGAGCCGGCCGGGGGCCGCCCGGGTCAGCAGTTGTTCGACACGGTCCGGCGAAGGGGGCGAAGGGAACCTCAGACGCATACCCCCACGCTGAGCGATCGGGACGGCCCCGCGGGTGCCGAGTGCGCTCTGTTGTGGATGGGTGTGAGCCGCCCACGGGATGTGGACGACCGCCGCGGCAGCGGGTGGACCGTCCTCTCAGCGACGGCGCGTGGCGCAGCATCGCTGACAGGGCGCGGCGGAACGGGAGGGTTTCACCCTGCCGGGGCGATCACCACGCCGAGACTGCCTGGGCCCAGGTGCGTGGCTCCCACCATGCCCAGCTCGACGATCTGCAGCTCGCTCACCGGCGCACCGACCTCGCGGCACTCCCTGGCCACCGCCTCCGCCAGCGACCGCGCCCGCGAGGCCGCGCCCACGTGGTGCACGGTGAGCCGGACCGTACCCTCCGAGGCGCGGGCCGTCTCGCCCGCCAACGCGGCCAACCGCGAGATGGCGCGTCCCATGGTGCGCTGCTTCTCCAGAAGCTCGATGCGCCCGTCGCGCAGCTCCAGCAGCGGTTTGACCGCCAGGGCGGCACCGAGCATCGCCGAGGCCGCGCCGATACGTCCGCCCCGGCGGAGGAATTCCAGCGAGGCGACGCAGAACAGCACCCGCGCGGCCCGCGCGCGTTCGGCGGCCACCTCGGCCACGGCGGCGGCATCCGCGCCCCTGGCGGCCGCCGCCGCGGCGTCCAGCGCCGCGTATCCGAGCGCAGCCGCCATGACCGACGAATCCACGACACGGACGGGGACGGGAGCGTCCAGGGCGGCCAGCCGTGCCGCGTCGCACGTGCCCGACAGCTGCGCGGACAGGTGCACGGAGACGATCGCGTCGGCGCCCTCGGACGCCAGTCGCTCGTAGGCACGCAGGAACACGGCGGGCGCGGGACGGGACGTCGTGGCTGACCCCGCCCGGGTGAGCGCGCGCCGCAGTTCCCCGACCGCCCGGTCCTCGCCCTCCACATACACGTCGTGATCGACGATGACCGACAGCGGCACGACCGTGACGCCGGATTGCGCCAACGCGCCGTCCGGCAGGTAGGCCGTCGAGTCCGTGACCACCGCGACCCTCACGCGGACCCCGCGCGGCCGACCGCGCCCCTACCGCGATGCCCCACCATGCCCGCTCTATCCGGCCACGATGTTGACCAGCGTCGGCGGGCGCACGATCACCTTGCGCACCGTGGCGCCCTCGAGCAGCCCGGCCACCTTGGGGGCGGCCAGGGCCGCCGCCAGCAAGTCGTCCTCGCCGATATCGGCCGGCACCTGCAGCCGGTCGCGGACCTTGCCCTGGATCTGCACGACGCAGGTCACCGCGTCCTCCACGAGGAGGGCCGGGTCGGCGACGGGGAACGGCTCGTACGCCAAGGAGTCGGCATGCCCCATCCGGGACCACAACTCCTCGGCCAGGTGCGGCGCGACCGGCGCGACCATCAGGACCAGCGCCTCGGCGGCCTCGCGCGGCACCACGTCGAGCTTCGTCAACCCGTTGGTCAGCTCGATGAGCTTGGCGATCGCGGTGTTGAACCGCAGGTGCTCCAGGTCGGCGCGCACCCCGTCGATCGTGCGGGCCAGCAGCTTGGCGGTCGCGGGCGCCAGCGAGCTCGTCTGGCCGGCGGCCGCGATCCGGCAGAGGCCGGTCTCCTCGTCCACGACGAGCCGCCACACGCGCTGCAAGAACCGTTGAGACCCCACGACGGCACGCGTCTCCCACGGCCGCGACACGTCGAGCGGGCCCATGCTCATCTCGTACACCCGGAACGTGTCCGCTCCGTAGGCGGCGAACATCTCGTCGGGCGTCGTCACATTCTTGAGCGACTTACCCATCTTCCCGTACTCGCGGGTGACCGGCTCGCCCTCCCACGTCCACGTCGGTTCGCCGCCGTTCTGGCCGGCCGGATGCTCCACCACCTCCGCGGCCGGGACGGCCTGACCGCGGGCGTCGCGGAACGCGTACGCCTGGATGTACCCCTGGTTGAACAGGCGGCGGTACGGTTCCGCGCCGCTCACGTGCCCCAGGTCGAAGAGGATCTTGTGCCAGAACCGGCTGTACAGCAGGTGCAGCACCGCGTGTTCCACGCCGCCGACATACAGGTCTACCCCGCCCGGGTCGGGCGCCCCCGCGGGCATCGACGCCGGCAGCCCCAGCGCAGGAGTGGCCTGCGGGCCGAGCCAATACCGTTCGACCTCCGGGTCCACGAACGCGACCGCGTTGGTCGGGTCGAGGTAGCGGATCTCGTACCAACACGAACCCGCCCATTGCGGCATGACATTCAGTTCACGGTGGTACGTGGCGAGGCCGTCGCCGTGGCCGTCCGCCGACAGGTCCAGCTCCACGCTCGCCCAGTCGTGCGCCTTGGCCAGCGGCGGGACCGGCTCGCTGTCGCCGTCGTCCGGGTCGTGCTCGGTCGGGCTGTAGTCCTCGACCTCGGGTAGCTCGACCGGCAGCAGGTCGGCGGGCAGCCCGATCGGCAGGTCGTGCTCGTCGTACACGATCGGGAAGGGCTCGCCCCAGTAGCGTTGCCGACTGAACAGCCAGTCGCGCAGCTTGTACGTGACGGCGCCGCGCCCGACGCCGCGCGCTTGCAGCCACGTGGTCATCCGGTCCTTGGCCTCGTCCTTGCCCAGTCCGTTGAGGTCGATGCCCGCTCCGGCGCTGTTGATCGAGGGACCGTCGCCGGTGTACGCCTGGTCCAGCGGGTGATCCGGCGGCGGCTGCACGGTCCGGACGATGTCCAGGTCGAACTGCGTGGCGAAGTCCCAGTCGCGTTCGTCCTCGGCGGGCACGGCCATGATGGCGCCGGTCCCGTATCCCATCAGGACGTAGTCCGCGACGAACACCGGGATGGGCGCCCCGTTCACCGGGTTGACAGCGAAGGTCCCGATGAACACGCCCGTCTTGACCTTGTTGTCAGCCTGCCGCTCCAGATCGCTCTTGGCCGCGGACTGCGCCCGGTAGGCCGCGACGGCGGCGGCAGGCACGTCGTGCCCGCCGGTCCACACCGCGCGCGTGTCAGCCGGCCACGCGGCCGGCACCAGCATGTCCACCAGCGGATGCTCGGGGGCCAGCACCATGAACGTCGCACCGAACAGCGTGTCGGGTCGGGTCGTGAACACCTCGATCGTCGTGTCCGCACCGTCCACGGTCGGCGCCGAGAACAGCACGTTCGCGCCGGTGCTGCGTCCGATCCAGTTGCGCTGCATCAGCTTCACCGGCTCCGGCCAATCGAGCCGGTCGAGGTCGTTCAGCAACCGGTCGGCGTACGCGGTGATCCGCATCTTCCACTGCCGCAGATTGCGCTTGAACACCGGGTAGTTGCCGATGTCGGAGCGTCCCTCGGCGGTGACCTCCTCGTTGGCCAGGACGGTGCCGAGGCCGGGGCACCAGTTGACCGGCGCCTCGGACAGATACGCCAAGCGGTAGCCGTCGACGACCCGACGTCGCTCCACGTCGTCCAGGCCGGCCCAGGCGGTCCCGTCCGGCAACGCCCGCACCCCGAGCCTGAACTCGTCCTCCAGCTCCGCGATCGGCCGCGCGCGCCCGCTGCCGACGCCGTCGCGGGTCGGTGCGTGCGGGTCGAACCAGGAGTTGAACGCCTGCAGGAAGATCCACTGCGTCCAGCGGAAGAATCCCGGATCCGTGGTGGCGATACTGCGCCGGTCGTCATGCCCCAGGCCGAGGCGGCGCAGTTGGCGACGCATGTTCGTGATGTTGTCGGCCGTGGTCAACGCCGGGTGCTGCCCGGTCTGCACCGCGTACTGCTCGGCCGGCAGCCCAAACGCGTCGTACCCGAGCGCGTGCAGCACGTTCTTGCCGGTCATCCGCTGGAACCGTGAGAAGACGTCGGTCGCGATGTATCCCAGCGGGTGACCCACGTGCAAGCCCGCGCCCGAGGGGTAGGGGAACATGTCGAGCACGAACAGCTTGTCCCGCCCGGCCACTTTCTCCGGTTCCCCGATCGGCCCGGTCGGGTTCGGCGCCCAGAAGGTGTGCTCGGCCTCCCACCGGTCTTGCCACGATGTCTCGATCGTGGCGGCCAGCTCGGCGGTATAGCGGTACGGGGTCTCGCTCATCTCGCGTCTTCCTCGAATCTGGTGTGACCTGGCCGTGATCCGGCCCCTCGGCCTGTGCCGAGGAGACGCAGGCGTATCGGCGCCGCCGCGCGAACATGAAGAGACCCCTGACACGGCAGGGGTCGACCACGCTGAGTCCGGTGTCGTCAGCGCGCCCGGATCCGAAGCAGAGCCCGGCGCATGGGCCCAGGGTAGCCCACGGAGCCCGGCCGGCCGGATGACGATTCGGCCGAGGGGACGCTCGCCGATGCCGCCCGCGGGCCCTTGCTCGCGCTCGTTGCGAGAGGTACGGAAAGACTGCTCGGCCGACGGCGCGTGGCCGCCGCGTCAGGCGGCCAACGCCCCGAGCATCAACCCCGCCTGCGCCAGGTGGTAGGTGGTCAGGACCACCAGGCCCGCGCGGGCTCGCGGACCGACGAACCGGTCGAGCCCCAGGACCGTGTACGAAACGGTGAACAGGACAGCACCGGCGACGGCGACCACCCGCCCGCTCAGGCCGGTGAGCACCGCCAGCGCGAGGAGCGCGACGCCGTACGCGAGGACCGTCTTCGCCAGCAGCGTGTCCCCATCCGCGAGGACGGCCCCGCGCACCCGGGGCAGCGAACGGACAGCGAACGGGGCGACGAGGATCGCCCCGATCAGGCCGGTGACCGGGTGCAGCCCGTTCGCTCCGGTGATGGCCGCGAAGGCGACCAGGTATGCCGCGTGTCCGGCGAGGAACGCGGCAACGCCCACCCAGAAGGCCCACCCCTGCCCGCGCAGCAGGGCGACGTCTCCCACCAGCCCGAACGCCAACGCGACCAGCACGGCCCATCCGGTGCCGGTGTCCGTGGCGCCGAGCGTGATCGCCCAGAGGATGAGGACCGTCGCCGTGGCCACCTTGGCTACCGGGAAGAGGATGTGGAACGGCGGCAGCGCGCGCCGCTGGCCGGCGTACCAGCACGTGGCCGCCGCCGCGAGGAAAGCAACCCCCAGCAGCGAGCTGATCATGGTGATCGGACTCCATCTGTTCGCCGGTCGTCCTCAGGGTGGCCGTCAGGAGAAGGCGGCCTGGCGCTGCGCCCGGTGATCCGGGAGCGATCGGGTGGCGCGTCGCGACCGCGCCACCAGATCCACGAGGTGCTCGTTGAGCAGGCCCGGGTGCTCCAGCATGATCAGGTGACCGGCCAGGTCGCACACCACGTGTTCGGACCCGGGCAGGAGCCGCACGATGGCCTCGCTGTGATCCGGCGGAGTCAGGCGGTCGTCGGCCCCGTTGAGCACCAGCGTCTCCAGCCCGTGATACGCAGCCAGCGCCTCGACCTTGTCGTGCTCGTTCAGGCGCGGCATGAACGCGGAGACGACATCGAGACGCGTGTTGTAGAGCATCGAGGAGCTGAAGTCGATGATGCTCATCGGCACGGGTGAGGCGAACGACCCCCAGTTGGTGAAGAAGTTGAGCAGGTCCCGGCCCGCGCGAACGACCGAGTCCACCTGGCCCTGGGAGCCGGCGAGCCGCCTTGTCAGCGTCGGACCGACCCTCCACACCGCCCGGCCGGGTAGCGTGCCCACGCCGAAGGTCAGGCTGGACAGGCCCCCGGTGCTCGTGGCGACGAACGCGGCGCCGATGACCCGGTGGCGGACCAGCTCCGGGTGGTGCAGGCCGAGCGACATCATGGCCATGGCTCCCATGGAGTGCCCGACCAGCACGATCGGCCCCTCGGGCACGGCCGCCTCCAGCACCGTGGCCAGGTCAGCGCCGAGCTGGTCAATGGTGCAGCTGCCTGATTCGCCCGCTTCGGAGCGCCCGTGGCCTCGCAGGTCCCACAGCACCACGCGGTAGCCGGCGTCCCGCATCTGTCGACGCTGGAAGACCCAGCACCTGCCCGACAGGCAGTACCCGTGCGTGAAGACGATGGTCGGCAACGCCTCCCCCGGCAGAGCCGGAGGCGACGCGCTGTGACGGGCATGGTCGATCTCGACGTGCAGCTCGACCCCGTCGGTCGTCCGTACGCGCAGCGTCTCGTCGGGCGTCTCCTCGTACAGGCCGTGACGCGCGCCGCGCGCCTCGTCCAGCGCGACCGCAAGGCGCCGGTCCCTGCTGAGCCGTTCGGCGGCGAGACCCGCGGCCGTCGTCAGTCCCGCAGCGGCGAGGCCTCGCCCGAACCCGCTCAAGCCTCGCATCGTCGCCGCGCCTGGCATTGGCGCTATTGCCATCTGCCCCATCCCTCCTGACGTGGTCAACCACCCACAGGCCACGGCGGTCGACGAGAGCGCGCGTTCACCCTCTGTCGTTCACCTTGCCGTGTCCACCTTCTCTATCGACCTAGTCAAGCACCGATACAGGGATGCGACCCCGATAAGAAGTCCGACCTTCGCCACACTTGGTGGAACGACGCGCAGCGGGGTGACGCTCGAAGGGCCGCCTCCCGTCGCGGGAAGCGGCCCTTCGGTCGTGCGCACGGGCCGCACATCAGCCGTGCGCTGGGCGCGTCACAGCGCGTTGTACGTCTTGGCCATCGCCGACTTCTTGTTGGCGGCCTGGTTCTTGTGAATCACACCTTTGCTGACGGCCCTATCGAGCTTCTTGGACGCCAGGCGGAGCGCCGCGCTCGCCGCGTCCTTGTCGCCGCTCGCCGCGGCCTGGCGGAATTTGCGGATCCAGGTGCGCATCTCAGATTTGTGCGCCTTGTTGCGTTCGGTGCGCTTCGCGTTGGTCTTGATGCGCTTGATCTGGGACTTGATGTTCGCCACGGTTCTCTTTCGGGTCGATCGGCCGCCCTGACGGGCAGGCCCGTCCTCGCGTTCCGCGGGCAGGCCGCCCGCGCTGGGGCGAACGGCGGTGGCTCACCCGGGGACGGGTGGCCGCGGACCAAGGACGGACTGGGACAGTGCGTGAGCAGCGCACGACCTGGGCGCGCACGCAAGGCGCCATCTTACCGGCGACGCGCTCGCTCCCCCAAACGGCCGCCCGGGTCTTTGCTGGTGCTACCCGCCGCCGCGCGTCGATCCCCGCCGGGCACCCGCGAGATCGAGGATGGCCCGCTCTACCGCATACTGCGGGTCGCGCCCCCCGCCTTTCACCGCGAAGTCCGCGGCGGCAACGGCCTGGATGGCGCCGCCCAGCCCATCGAGATCCCAGCCGGACAAGGCACGCCGGGCCCGGTCGATCTGCCACGGCGCCATCTCGAGGGCCTTGGCGAGCTGGGCGGACGAACCGCGCGGGGCGCCGGCCACCTTCACCAGCTGCCGCAGCTGCGAAGCGAGCACGGCGACCATCGGCACCGGGTCGACGCCGACCGCGAACGCGTGGCGGGCGAGTGACAGGGCCTGCCCCACGTCCCCCGCGAGCGCCGCGTCGGCGACCCGGAAGCCTGTCGCCTCGATCCGGCCCCCGTGGTACGTCTCGACGGTCTGCTCCGCGACCGTCCCCGTCGTGTCGGCGATGAGCTGGGCGCAGGCCGCGGCCAGCTCTGACAGGTCCTTGCCGACAGCCTCGACGAGCGCCCGCACGGCACCCGGCGCGATCGAGCGCCCCTGCCGGCGAAACTCGTTGACGACGAACTCGCCCTTGTCCCGGTCGGACTTGACGGCCGGGGCCTGCAGCACGCGGGCGCCGGCCGATTTCAGCGCGTCCAGGACCTTCTTGCCGCGCACCCCTCCGTGGTGCACGACGATCAACGTGACGTGCTCGGCGGGTGCGGCCAGAAAGGCCAGCAGATCCTTGGCCAGCTCGTCACCGACCTCCTCGGCGCCCGAGACGACCACCGCGATGCTTCCGCCGAACAGCGAGGGGCTGGTGTGCCGGATCAACGCGCCCGGCTCGTACGCGGTTGCCTCCACCCGCACGACCTCCAGGTCAGGACACGTCGCCTTCACGGCGTCGATGGTGGCGGTGACCGCCCGCTGCGCGAGCAGCTCCTCAGGACCGTTGACCAACACGTACGGCGGCACGCCACGGGCGTGAGGCGAGCGGGCCTCCAGCGGCGGCCCTTCACTGGCCTGTGGCCGTGGCGGACGGCGGCCGGACGGCGGGGTCATGGGGTCCACCCAGGCTGAGGACCGTCCATGCTGTCACCGCTGAAAGGTCCCCGGCCGGCGCCTTCGCCCCCGTCACGTCGTCTCGTCACCGGTGGCCTCACAGCCCATACCCTGCCACGCAACGCCGACAGCGACCCGTGCCGGGCGACCGGGCGGGATCCTTGCCCGTTTCGCGGCGCCGCGGGCGCCTACGTCTCGCCCTCGGCTGCTCCGCCCAGCCCCAGACTCTGGAGGCGGTGCGCGACCTCAGCCGTCGGGCGGCTCAGGTGGCCGGCGAGTTCCTCAAGGTCGAGCCCGAGTTCGGCTCCGTCGCGCAGCTCCTCGTCGGCGTCCGAGGACCATGGATGCCCGCCTGTCACCCCGGTACGGTCCGCGTCGGCGACGGGAGCTCCCGTGGCGAACGGCGGCGCGAACAGATCCTGGTCGGTCGCGGCCGGCTCGACGATCTCGACCCCGGGAGGGTCAGCGGCCGCCTCCCCGGCCGCGGTGGTCCCCGGACCGGGGGCCGCGCGGCGGCGCCCGGGTTCACGCACCGGCAGCGTGGGCTCCGCCGTCGCGTCCAGTCGCTTGAGCGCGGCCAGGACGAGATCACGGTCGGTCGTGGGCCAGAAGGACGGCACCGACCGTTGGAGGAAGCCGGCGTAGCGGGCCGTGACCATCCGCGGGTCGAGGAACGCCACGACGCCTCGATCGTCACCCCGCCGGATCAGCCGCCCCGCCCCCTGCGCGAGGCGCAGTGCCGCGTGCGTCGCGGACACCGCCATGAACCCGTTACCGCCGTGCCGCGCCACGGACTCCGCGCGCGCCGACATGAGCGGGTCATCCGGGCGCGGGAAGGGGATCCGGTCGATCACCACGAGTTGGCACGCTGAACCCGGTACGTCGACGCCCTGCCACAAGGAGAGTGTCCCGAACAGACAGGTCCGCGCCTGGCGGGCAAAACCACGCACGAGCGTGGGTGTCTGGTCGTCGCCCTGGCACAGCACCGGATAGTCCTCGCCGAGCCTGGAGCGCATCTCCTCCGCCGCTGCCCGCGCCGCCCGCATCGAGGAGAACAGCCCGAGGGTCCGCCCTCCCGCAGCTCGGATCAGCGCTTCCAACTCGTCCATCGCCAGGGGCGACGTCCCGTCCCGGCCTGGAGCGGGGAGGCTGGCGGCGACGTAGGCGATCCCCTGTCCGGGGTAGTCGAACGGGCTGCCTACGTCGAGCCCCTGCCACGCGGGCGCGCCTTCCCCGCACAGCCCCACCATGCCCGCGACCGGTTCGAACGACCCTCCGAGCGCCAGCGTGGCCGACGTCAACACGGTGGTCCGCTCGCTGAACAGGCCGTCGCGGAGCAGGCCCGCCACGGACAGCGGCGCCACCCGCAGCATCGGCCCTCGTTGGGGATCGTCGCTGATCCACACCACGTCGAGCTCGCGTCCGGCGAGAAGGCGTTCGCACACTCCGTACACGTCGTCGACCGCGGCCTTCGCCGCCGCTCGTGAGCCGTCCGCGGGGTCGCACCGCTCACCCGGCTCCGGCTTCAGCCCGGACACGCAGGAGCGCGCCGCCTGCAAAACCTCGCCGAGCGCCACGACCAGGGACTGCGCAGGGCGCGTGATCCGGCCCTCGGGGAGTTCGGCGAGCACCTCGCCCAGCGCCTCGCCCGCCTTCGTGAGTGCGTCGGTATCCGCCAACCGTCGAGCCTTCTTCACCGCCGAGGCGATCGTGCCCGGGGCCAGCTCGCCTGAGACCGTGGTGGTCACGCGGTCCATGAGCTCGTGGGCCTCATCGACGATCAGCACGTCGTGCTCGGGCAGGAGCGCGAGCGATTCGAAGGCGTCGATCGCGAGCAGCGCGTGGTTCGTGACGACGATGTCGGCGTCCCCCGCCGCACCACGGGCCACCTCCACGAAGCACTCCTCGCGCATGGGGCACGCCGGCCCCAGGCATTCGCGCCCGGACACGGACACCTGGCGCCAGGCCCGCTCCGACACGCCGGGCACCAACTCGTCGCGGTCCCCCGAGGTCGTGCCCTCGGCCCACGTGCGCAGTCGCCGCACCTCGGCGCCCAGTCGGGAGACGCCCTCGTCGACCGCGCCGACGGACAGCAGCGCACCCTCGTCGTCATCCGGGAAGCCGCCCGCGAGGCGGTAGACGCACAGGTAGTTGCGTCGCCCCTTGAGCAGGGCGGACACGGGACGCCGACCGAGCAGCGGTCGCACGGCCTCCGCGAGCGCCGGCATATCCCGATCGATGATCTGAGCCTGCAAAGCCAGCGTCGCGGTCGCGACGACGACGGGGGTGCCGGACTCGTACGCGTGCGCCACGGCCGGCACCAGGTAGGCCAACGACTTGCCGGTGCCCGTCCCCGCCTGTACCAACAGGTGCTGGCCACTGACGATCGCGTCCTGGACCGCCTGGGCCATCTGCACCTGCCCGGCCCGCTCCACCCCCCCGATCGCGCTGACGGCGGCGCGCAGCATCGCGAGCCGGTCCACGTGCGGCGCCGTTTGCGACTTTGGCGTACGGCGCTGTGGGGACACCGCTCCAGCGTAGGCGTCCCGCTGCGCGCTCAGCGGGAGGGCGCCAGGCCCCCCACGCCCGCGCCCGTGCCCACGCCCGCGTCGGCGACGATGCCGGCTTCGCTGAGCGCTCAGCGGGAAACGTGGCCGTACGCTGACCCGACACACATCCGGGAGATGGGCATATGGTGATCGGCCGGCATGCGCAGCGACCGCCGAGCTGTCCGGCGCCCGCACATCGACCCGTGGGCCTTCGTGCCCCACTGTCTGCGGCGGCAGGGACGCTCGCGGCGACGGGGCTGGTGGCTGCGGTCGACCCGGCCGTATCGGGGCGTTACCCCCCGTGTCCGTTCCTCACCCTCACCGGTTGCGCGTGCCCGCTGTGCGGGGGCTTGCGCGCCGTCCACGCGCTCACCCGGCTCGACGTGAGCACCGCCTTGACCTACAACGCGCTGGTCCCGCCCGTCGTGCTCGTCGTGATCGCGTTCTGGGGCTTCTGGATCATCCGAGCAGCGCGCGGCTTGTCGGCCGACGTCTCCGTCACGCGCTGGACCTATCGGGTGGTTGTGGTGCTGGGCGTCATCTTCACGATCCTGCGCAACCTTCCCGGTCTGCAACCGCTCCTACCCGGCTAGCGAGACCCCGGGTGACGTCTGCGGTCATGACACGACGAACGGCGCGAACTGGTCCACATACCGCTGCGCCAACCGGACCGTGATCCGCGTGCCCGACGCGACGTGATCCTCGGCGAGGACCTCGGCGTGCGTGTGCAATCGGTGGACCAGGTCGCCGCGGTCGTACGGGATGAGCAGGTCCAGCTCGACGTCCGGACGGGGAATCTCGAGGGAGATCCGCTCGATCAGCTCGTCGAGCCCCTCCCCCGTGCGGGCAGACACCACGATCGCGCCCCGCTCCGACCTCGTGAGGCTCCGCAGCATCTCGGGGTCGGCGGCGTCCGCCTTGTTGATCACGACGATCTCGCGCGGGCCGCCCCGCACCGCCGCCGCACCGCCGGCTGCGTCGCTCGGCGCGCTTCCCGGGTCGCGCGGGTCCGATGACCAGGCGTCTCGGGTGAGCGGGTCCGCTGCGCCGTCCTGGACTCTCAGCGACGACGTGTCAGCGCCCTGCGCCATGACCTCGTCGAGCACGTCGCGCACGGCGGCGATCTGCCCCTGCGGGTCGGGGTGCGACCCGTCGACCACGTGCAGCAGCACGTCCGCGTCGCCCACCTCCTCCAGCGTGGAACGGAATGCCTCGACCAGCTGATGCGGCAGCGAGCGGACGAACCCGACCGTGTCCGAGAGCGTGTATGCGCGACCGTCGGGCGTCTCCGCGCGGCGCACGGTGGGGTCCAGCGTCGCGAACAGGGCGTTATCGACGAGGACGCCGGCGCCCGTCAACCGATTCAGCAACGACGATTTGCCGGCGTTGGTGTAACCGACCAGCACCACCGCGGGAACCTGGTTCACCTGCCGGGAACTGCGCTTCGTGTCGCGGGTCCGCTTCATGCCGCGGATCTCTTTGCGCAGCTTGGCCAGGCGCGAGCTGATCCGGCGTCGGTCCAGCTCGATCTTCGTCTCACCCGGCCCCCGAGAACCGATGCCCTCGCCGCCCGCGACGCGGCCGCCGGCCTGCCGGGACATCGACTCACCCCAGCCCCGTAGGCGTGGGAGCAGGTACTGCAGCTGCGCGAGCTCCACCTGCGCCTTGCCCTCCCGGCTCTTGGCGTGCTGGGCGAAGATGTCGAGGATCAGCGCGGTCCGGTCGATGACCTTGACCTTGACGACGTCCTCCAGGGCGCGCCGCTGGCTGGGTGACAGCTCGTCGTCGCAGACCACCGTGTCGGCTCCCTCGGCGAGCACGAGATCGCGCAGTTCGGCGGCTTTACCGGATCCGAGGTACGTCGCGGGGTCGGGGCGCGCTCGGCGCTGAAGCACCCCGGCGAGCACCAGCGAGCCCGCCGTCTCGGCGAGCGCCGCCAGTTCGCGCAGCGAGTTCTCGGCGTCCTGCGCGGTCCCCTCGCACCAGATGGCTGCGAGCACCACGCGTTCGAGGCGAAGTTCGCGGTACTCGACCTCGGTGACGTCCGTCAACTCCGTCGACAGGCCCGCGACCCGACGCGTCGCGGCCCGTTCCTCGCGGTCGAGCTGGTCACCGTCGTAGGAGAAGTCGGGGTCGTGGAGGTGCCAGCTGTCGTCATCGGCGAGCGCGCTGGCCCGCGACCCGAAGAGGTCGACGAGGCCGGGCTCCCCCGAGTGGCTGGGCGGGTGCGGATCTGTGGAAGGGCGCGTCATGATGTGCCCAGACTGACACTCCCGGCGGTGTCGTGGCTAGCGACTTCCCCGCGTCGCACACCGGCCGCAGCACGAGAGACAGGCCCATACCGACCGGTTGCCTACGATGGCGTCATGGTCGACTCCCGGCCCCGGGTGGATCGCGGGGAACACTACTTCGCCGAACGACCGACCGGGCCCGACGAGCGGCGCACCCTGCGGGTCGGGCTCGCGGGCCGCGACGTCCAGGTGACCACGGCCTCGGGGATCTTCAGCGGGGACCGCGTCGACCTGGGCACGGCCGTCCTCCTGCGCGAGGTCCCCGACCCGCCTGCCTCCGGCGAGCTGCTGGACCTCGGCTGCGGCTGGGGGCCGCTGGCCCTCACGATGGGAATGCTGTCCCCCGAGGCGACCGTGTGGGCCGTCGACGTCAACGAGCGCGCCCTGAACCTGGTGGCCGTGAACGCCGCCGCTCTCGGGCTGAGGGGCGTGCGGGCCTGCCCGCCGCACGCGGTCCCACCGCAGGTGCGTTTCGACGTCATCTGGTCCAATCCGCCGATCCGGGTCGGCAAAACCGTCCTGCACGCGATGCTGCTCGACTGGCTTGCGCGCCTCGCGCCGGGCGGCAGCGCCTACCTCGTCGTGCAGCGCAACCTCGGCTCCGACTCGCTGCACCAGTGGCTCACGGGCACTCTGGAAGCGCACCTCGAGGTCGAGCGCTTCGCGTCCGCCAAAGGTTTCCGGGTGCTGCGGATTCGCCGCGACGACGGGTCGGCCCTGCCCGACCCCGCCTGAGAGGGGGCACGATGCCCGACCAGCCGCAGGCGTGGATCTTCGACGCCGTCCGTACGCCGCGGGGACGAGGGCGTCCTGGGGGTTCGCTGTACGAGGTGAAGCCGATAGACCTCGTGACGGGGCTGTTGCACGCCCTGACGACGCGGAACCCGACCCTGGATCCGGCCCTCATCGGCGACGTGGTGCTCGGAATCGTCAGCGCGACCGGCGAACAGGGCGGGGTCCTGCCGCGCGCGGCCGTCCTGGCGGCCGGGTGGCCCCACAGCGTCGCCGGCGTGCAGCTCGACCGGTTCTGCGGAAGTGGCCTGGAGGCGGTCAACACTGCGGCCGCCCGCGTGCGGGCCGGATTCGCCGACCTCGTCCTGGCGGGCGGCGTCGAGTCCATGTCGCGGGTCCCGATGGGCAGCGCCGGCGGCGCCATCATGAACGACCCCGCCACCGCGTGGGCCGCGAACTTCGTGCCGCAAGGCGTGAGCGCCGACCTGCTCGCGACGCTGGAGGGTTTCACCCGCGAGGATCTCGACGCCTACGCCGCGAGCAGCCACGCCCGGGCCGCCACGGCGTGGCGGGAGGGACGCTTCGAGCGATCGGTCGTGCCGGTCCGCGACGCGAACGGGTTGGTCGTCCTCGGCCGCGACGAGCTGATCCGCCCGGGGGTGACCCGCGATTCCTTGGCCGGGCTGGCCCCCTCGTTCCAGGCGGCCGGGGAGGCGGGCTTCGACTCCGTGGCGCTGGAGACCTATCACTGGGTCGATGAGATCCACCACCTGCACCATCCGGGCAACTCTTCCGGGCTGGCCGACGGCGCCTCCCTCGTGCTCATCGGCAGCGAGGAGGCGGGACGGTCGATGGGGCTCACCCCCCGCGCGCGGATCGTGTCCGTCGGGCTCGTCGGGTCCGAACCCACGATCATGCTGACCGGACCCGTGCGCGCCACGCAGGTCGCCCTGGACCGGGTGCGTCTGAGCACAGCTGACATCGACCTTGTCGAGGTCAACGAGGCATTCGCCGCCGTACCGCTCCACTTCATGGGTGAGCTGGGTTTCACACATGAGGTGACGAACGTCAACGGCGGCGCCATCTCGATGGGGCACCCGCTGGGCGCGACGGGAGCGATGCTGCTGTGCACTGTGCTCGACGAGTTGGAGCGCCGTGACGCCCGGCGTGGCCTCGTCACCTTGTGCATCGGTGGCGGCATGGGCATCGCCACCGTCATCGAGCGCACCTAAGAGATCGCGCCTGAGAGAAGGGTCACCCATGACGGCGAGCACACCCTCGGATGAGGTCCCCGGGGACGAGATGATCCGGTACGAACGCGACGGCACCGTCGTCGTCCTGACCATGGACGACCCGGCCTCCTCGGCCAACACCATGACCGGTGCGTACATCGCTTCGATGGGCCGCGCGGTAGACCGATTGGAAGCGGAGCGCGACGAGATCACCGGGGTCGTGCTCGCCTCGGCGAAGAAGACCTGGTTCGCGGGAGCCGACCTGTCAGATCTGCAGGCGACCACGCCGGAGATGGCGGTCGACTTCTTCTCGAGGGTGGAGCGCGTCAAGGCCGATCTGCGGCGGCTGGAGCGACTCGGGCGGCCCGTGGTCGCGGCGCTGCACGGGACGGCCCTCGGCGGAGGCTTCGAGATCGCGCTCGCCTGCCACCGGCGTATCGCCGTGGACGACGACCGGATCCGGTTCGGACTTCCGGAGGTCACCTTCGGCCTCCTGCCGGGCGGCGGCGGCATCACCCGAACGGTACGGATGCTCGGGCTGACCGAGGCGCTCACCCAGTGGCTGCTGGAGGGCCGGACCCGGACGCCGCGACAGACCGTGGCGGGCGGCTTGGTCGACGAGCTGGTCGCGACACCCGACGAGCTGATCCCCGCCGCGACGGCGTGGATCACCGCACACGCGGACGATCCCGACGCGGCCATCCGGCGGTGGGACCGGCCGGACTACCGGATGCCCGGTGGCGCCCCCGCGAGCCCGGCGCTCGCCACGATCCTGCCGGGCTTGCCGGCCAGGCTGCGTCGCCGCCTGAGGGGCGCCGACCTGCGCGCCCCGCGGGCCATCCTCGCTGCGGCCGTGGAGGGCGCGCAGGTGGACGTCGACACTGCGACCCGCATCGAGTCACGTCACCTCACCGAGCTGGTGACGGGTCGCCAATCAGCGGCGATGATCCAGGCCTTCTTCTTCGACCTCCAGGCCATCCGCTCGGGCGCGAACCGGCCCGCGGGGATCGAACGGCGCGCCGTCCGCCGGGTGGGTGTGCTCGGCGCCGGGATGATGGGCGCCGGCATCGCGTACGCGTGCGCCGCCCGCGGCATCGAGGTCGTCCTCAAGGACGTCGACCTCGAACGAGCCATGGCCGGGAAGGCGTCGGCCGAGCGCGTGTCGGCGCGGCGCGGCGCCGCCGGTCCGACGACCGACGCCGAGACGGT
>JBDTWM010000016.1:0-34439 GCA_040006675.1 Dermatophilaceae bacterium
CCGGCAGTTCACGGATCCTGCCCGGCAGTTCACGGATCCTGCCCAGCAGCACCCCGAGCTCGGCATCGGTATGGGCAGAACCGACATGCTTCACGATCCGTTGGCGCCCGCCACCCAGACGGGGCCCCACACGACCGAAGGGCAAGAACATGAAAATCGCCAGGCTGCTCGCCATTCCGGCCATCCTCGCCGCAGTCGCCAGCGGCACCAGCGCAGCCGCCGCGCAATCCGCCAGCGTGGAGCAGGGGGCCCCCGCGGGCGCACACACCGCGACCGCCAGCCTCCCCAAGGTGACCCTCCTGCGATCGTTGGCGACGGGCTTCGCCCTGGACAGCAACGTCAACGGCCGCGTCTACGCGATCCCGAGCAACGGGGGTGGCTACCAGAAGTGGCTCGTCAACCCTGGCTCCTACGGCGGTGTCACTCTGCGGAACTGGCAGACCGGACGCTGTCTGGACAGCAACACCTCCGGCGCGGTCTACACCCTGGGGTGCAACGGGGGCTCATTCCAGAGTTGGATCGCCGAGCCCGCCGCCTACGGAACCGTCGCCTTGCGCAACGTCGCAACGGGCCGTGTTCTCGACGGCAACGCCGCGCATGCGGTCTACACCCTGAGTGCCAACGGCGGCTCATACCAGAAATGGACCCCCGTGCCCGCATGATGTGACGGGCGCAGTTTCACTCTGGTCGTGAGTAGCTCGCTCCCGCCGCCCCGGGGCATGTTCGTCGCTCACCGCAGCGCGTCAGGGTCGGGTCAGAGGTCGTTGCCGGCGTAGGACTGGTTGAAGCTCTTGTTGGCCAGGGGGAAGTCGGGGACGATGGTATCGGCCAGCGCGACGGACAGGGCGGGCCAGTTGAGGAACGATGGATCGACGATTCTTACTCTGGCCAGCGTGCCGTCGGGGTTGAGTTCGACGCGGTGCGCGATGCGTCCGCGCCAGCCCTCGACGAGCCCCAGACCGCTGTTGGCCTCCCGCCTGGTGGGGGCGGCGATCGGGTTGCTGTCGCGTGCTGTGAGGTTCCTCGCCAGGTCCTGGACGAGTCGCAGTGAGACGGCGAGCTCCCTCACGCGGACGTTGTAGCGGGCCAGGACGTCGCCGGTGTCCTGGGTGACGGTGTGGAAGGTGTCGGGCAGCGCCGTAAAGGGGTGGTCGCGGCGAGCGTCCTGGTCGATGCCGCTGGCCCGCGCGACGTAGCCGAGTGTTCCGATGTCTTGGGCGGCGTCGTGGGACAGGGTGGCGGTGTCGGTGAAGCGGTCCATGATGGTGCTCTTGCTGAGGGTGATGTCGACGAGTTCGTCGACCTGGGACCCCATGGCTTGCAGGAAGGCCGGATCGGGCAGTTGGCGCAGGTGGGCGCCGCCGATGACGATCCCGCCGCGCAGCAGGCGGTGGCCGGTGGTGTCGTGGTTGAGCCGGAGCATGGCTTCGCGCAGTCGCAGGGCGTGTGCGTTGGCGAAGCTGAAGCCGACGTCGTTGGCCATGGCGCCGAGGTCGCCGATGTGGTTGTAGATGCGTTCGAGCTCTAAGAGCAGGGCGCGTTGCAGCTGGGCGGGTTCAGGGACGTCCAGATGTAATGCCTGTTCCACGGCGAGGCAGTAGGCGAGGGTGTGGCCGACGGCGGTGTCACCGCTGGTGCGTTCGGCCAGTTCGATGCCGTCGTGGGGGGAGCGGCCCTGAAACAGTTTCTCGATACCGCGGTGGACAAACCATAACCTGGCCTTCATGCGAAGGATGGTTTCCCCGACGACGGAGAAGCGGAAGTGGCCGGGTTCGATCATCCCGGCGTGGACCGGTCCCACGGGAATCTCGTAGACGCCGGCGCCTTCGACGGGGGCGAAGGGGAAGGTACCGGCATCATGGTCGAAGGCGGGTACGACCGTGGCTTCGGACAGCATCGGATACCAGCCGCGCGGCCAGTGGGCGTGCCGGACCAGACGGTAAGGCATGGGGTGGCCGGTGGGGGTGACGCCGTAGAGGTCGCGGATTTCGCGTTCGAATCGTCCGATGGGAAAGCTGAGTCCCGCCAGACTGGGTATCTGGCCGTTGCTGCGGTCGGTGAGCACGTGGACCTCGACGCGGGAGTCGTCGCTGGCGCGCACCATGACGTACACCACCCGGATGTGGTCGAGATCCTGGTGGGCGGCGACCAGGTACGGCTGGTACTGCTGGTCGAGCAGGGTTGCGACGGTGGACACCAGAGCGTCGCCGGAGACGACACGGGTGGCCGTGGTGGGGATGTGGCCGGTCATGGCTGGGCCTGCAGGGACTGGGTGGCCGCGGCGAGCAGTTGTGGCAGCGGGCCGACGGAGAATCCGATGACGACGGCGGTGGCCAGTGCCGCGGCGATGGGCAGTTGCGGACCCGCGCCGGCCAACGTGGGGACAGGCGGTCCGGCTGTGTGCTCGGCGGGTGTCGGGTCGGTCCCTAGCGTCATGCCGGCGATGAGGCGCGCCATCGCCGCGAACAGGATCAGCAGTAGCATCCCGGCGATGACGACGGCCCAGCCGAGCCCGGCGTCGAATCCGGCGAAGGCGATGGCGACTTCGGTGAAGAACAGGCTGAACGGGGGAAGCCCCAACAGGGCGACCAGTCCAAGCAGAAATGGTGTGGCCAGGTCTGGTCGCCGGGAGGCCAGGCAGCGGATGGCGGGGATGGCCGCGGTGCCTTCGGCGGTGAGGATGCGCCCGGACACGACGAACAGGCTGGACTTGACCAGTCCGTGGCCCAGGATGTGCAGCAGGGCGGCCGCGATGGCCAGGCTGCCGCCGATCGCGGCCGCCAACGCGATGATGCCCATGTGTTCGATGCTGGAGTAGGCGAGCATCCGTTTGAGGTCGCGCTGGCGGATCATCAGCAGCGCCGCGATGGCCATGGAGCCCAATCCGGCGGCCAGCAACAGGCCTTGCAGGAACTGTGGCCCGACGACCGGATCGACGACGGCTTGCACCCGCAGGATCGCGTAGAACGCCACCGACAACAGCACGCCGGACATCAACCCCGACACCGGGGCCGGCGCCTGGCTGTGGGCGTCGGGCAGCCAACTGTGCATCGGCGCCAGCCCGACCTTGGTGGCGAAGCCGAGCACCATCAGCCCACCTGCCAACCGCATCAGCGCGGGGTCGAGTCCGGCCACGCCGGCGGACAGCTGCTGCCAGGACAAGGTCGGATCCCCGGCGGCCAGGGTCGCGGTGTAGAGCAGGACGATGCCCAGGAACGCCAAGGCGATGCCCGCGGAACCGAGGATGACGTACTTCCAGGCCGCCTCCAGGGATCGGCGGGTGCCCTGGTGACCGACCAGGAACGCGGTGGCCACGGTGGTGGCCTCGATCGCGACGAGGACGACGCCGAGGTTGTCGGTCAGCACCGCCAGCGACATCGCCGCCAGGAACAGTCCCGTGAGGGTGCCGTAGGACCAGTCCCGGCCGGCGGCCCCGAATCCTGCCCAGGAAGACACCAGACCCACGCTGCCGACGACCAGCAGCATGAACGCCGACAGAGCGTCCGCGGCGAGCAACCCGCCCAGCGCGGTGGGCCGCTGTCCGGACAGCGTGGCCGCGCACAAGACCACGGCGCAGGCCAGGACGCCGACCGATGACACCACCCCGACCCACCGCCAGGAGGCGGTGGTGCGGGTCGCGGCGGCGGCTGCCGCGGCGGCCACGCAGATGATGAGAGGAAGCAGCAGTGCGGTGGTGGCCATCAGTCGTGCAACTCCCGCAGGTCGTCGAGGTCGATCACGCCGTACTGGGAGGTCATGCGGTGGGTGACCACATACAGGATCAGCACCACGAGCAACACGTCCAGCGATACGCCGATCTCGACCACCAGCGGCACCCCACCGACGGTGAGAAAGGCGATGGCGGCGATGCCGTTGTCCACCATGAGGAAGCCGGCGACCTGGGCGATCGCGTGACGGCGGGTCATCAGCAAGAGGAACCCGATCAGCACCAACGCGAACCCGACCGGCACCGCCGCGGCGGCAGGGCCGGGTGCCAGCACAGCGACCGGTCGCGCCACGATGTAGGCCACCATCGTCAGCACCGCGGCCCAGATCAGTGCGGCGGCGGTGTTGATCAGCGCGGGATCGTCACGGTAGGCGGGGTCGACCCCGGCGATGCGGTCTAGCACCAGGGGGATCACGATCCCCTTGAGCAGCAGGATCATCGCGGCAATGCCGACCAGTTCGGGCAGCCCCTGGTACAGGCCCAGCAGCGCGGCCAGTGACGCCACGGCCGCGCCTTGAACGCCGAGGGCCCGCGCCGCCGGCGCCAACGACCGCCGCCACACCAGGACGATGGCGGTGAGCAGCAGAACACCGGCGCTGATACCGGTGAGTTGGGCGAACAGCGCCGCCGACAGGGTCACGCGGTCACCACCCAGTACGACGCCGTGACCGCCACCAACGCCAAGGTGAACGATCCGGCCAACAGTTCAGGAACCCGGAACAGACGCAGTTTTGCCACGAACACCTCAGCGGCCGCCAGGGCGGCGGCCAGCAGGAGCACCTTGACCGCCAAGGACACCACGCCGAGCGCCAGTAGCGGCACCGTGACCTGCGCGGCCAAACCGAACGGGGCCACCAGCGCGGCCAGCAGTCCCAGCAACGCCGCCAGGCGCAGTTGGGATCCCAACTCCAGCCAGGCCAAGTCCCGGCCCGACGTCTCCAACACCATCGCCTCGTGCACCATGGTCAGTTCCAGGTGGGTGGCGGGATTGTCCACCGGCAGCCGTCCGGCCTCAGCGATGACCGCGATCGCCAACGCGGCCACGGCCAAGACACTGACCGGTGACCAGATCGCCGTCGGGTTATCGGCTCGGCTGGTCACGATGCCGGACAGCAGCGACGTCCCCACCGGCACCGACAGCGCGTACACCGCCAGCAACACCGTGGGTTCGACCAGGGCGGCGATGGTCATGTGCCGACTGGACCCCATGCCCCCGAATGCGGTGCCGGCGTCCAGTCCCACCAGCGCCAGTGCCACGGTGCCCAGCAGCAACAGCCCGACCACCACGAACAGATCGTCGGGTATCAGCGGGAGTGTCACCGTGCCGACCAGCGGGACGAGCGCACACAACGCCAGGCCGGTGGTCATCAGGACCACCGGGCCCACCCACGACATCCATGACGTGGTCGCCGCCGACAACGGCTCCTTGCGGAACTGTTTGCGCAGATCCCGCCAGGGCTGCCAGATCCCCGCTCCGGCGCGGCCCTCCATCCGGGCGCGGACCTGCCGCATCACCCCGGTGATCACCGGGGCCAGCAGCACCATCGCCCCCACCTGGACGGAGATCAGCGCGACCGCGGACATCGTCATCGCGACGCCACCACCAACACCACCACGAGCCCGATGAACGAATACAGCAGGTACCGGTGGATGCTGCCGTTCTGCAGCACCCCACCCAGCGCGCCGACCCGGTCCAGCAGTCGGATCGCCGGCTGGTACATGCGGGTCTCGAAAACATCCGCGACCTGCTGGGAGAACTGCACCCGCGCCACCAGGTAACGCGACTCCTCGGCGTGGGTGACCTCCAGGTCGCGGGTCTGCAGCAACATGTCGTCGAAGACCCTGGTCAGCGGTTCCGCGTACGACGTGGCGGTGTACTCCATCCGGGAGGTCAACTCCCCGCCTCCGCACGCCCACACCAGGTCCACCCGCCGGCGCGGTCGCCGCCGGGCGGCCAGCGCGCCGACCACGCCCACGCCCGTCAACAGGACCACCGCCAAGACGGTGAGGGCCACCGGGTTCACCAGCACGTCGAACGGCACCAGCAGCAAACCCCCAGCGCTCGAAGTGCCCACCACGGGGGCATCCACCGCCGTCGCGGCGGCCGCCGCGACGGCTGCAGGGAACAGGCCGGTCAACAGCACGGCGGCAGCGGCGGCCGCCATGCCCAGCCTCATCGCGAGGGTGGCCTCATGGGCGTGGCTGGCCTCGGGGCTGCGGGGACGCGCCAGGAACGCGATGCCGTAGGCCTTGACGAACGTCATCAGCGCGATCCCGGTGGTCAGAGCCACCACCCCCACCGCGACCGGCATCGCTACCGCGACCAGCTGGTCACCGGGGATCGCCCCGTGGATCAGCGACTGCAGCAGCGCCCATTCCGCGACGAACCCGCCCGTCACCGGCAACGCGGCCGCCCCCAGCGCGGCGATCCCGAAGCTTGCCGCGGTCACGGGCATGGTTCGACCCAGGCCGCCCATCCGATCCAGGTCCCGTTCACCGGTGGCGTGCAGGACGGATCCGGCGGCCAGGAACGCCGCGGTCTTCAGGGCCGCGTGGCCCGCGACGAGCAACAGGCACGCGACCGCCGCGACGCCCGCGACATCGCTGGCACCGCGTGACGCCAGCAGGCTGGCTGCCCCGACCGCGATGAACATCAGGCCCACGTTCTCGGTGGTGGAGAACGCCAGCAGCCGTTTCAGGTCGGTGGCCACCGAGGCCTGCAGCACGCCGAAGACCGCTGACACCCCGCCCAGGATCATCAGGGCGGTCCCCTGCCACGACGGGCCGCCGGGCAGGAGTCTGACGACCAGTAGCAGCGCTCCATAGACCCCCAGCTTGACCAGAGCCGCGCTCATCAGCGCAGACACGTGACTCGGGGCCGCGGGGTGGGCTCGGGGCAGCCACACATGCAGGGGCACCAGGCCGGCTTTGGCGGCGAAACCCAGCGCCAACAACCCGAACGCCCACAGGCCCGCCGGGGAGTCAGGCGCAACGGTCGACATCGCGGTGAAGGACGTGCTGCCCGCCGCCGTCGCCAGGACCGCGAACCCACCCAGCAGCAGCAGGAAACTCACATGCGCCATGACCGCGAACCAGACCCCGGCGGAGCGGACCTCGGCGCGGGCCCGGTGCTCGACCAGCACCAACGCCGTCGACGTCAGCGCCATCAACTCCCAAAACAACAGGAACGACACCGCATCCGCACTCGCCGGCACCATCAACAGGCAGTACACCAGCGCAGCCAACGCCGTCCAGGCCGTGGCCGAACCGGCGGCACCGCTGCGCGCGTACCCCACGCCGTACACCGCTGTTGCCGCGGCCACGGCACCGATGACCACCATGAAGAAGCCGCCCAGCGGTTCGGGGGCCACCGTCAACGGGGCGATCGGCAGCGACGCGGTCACGCTCACCTGCGCCTGGACACCGGCCAGCACCGCGACCCCGGTGGCCGTCCCGGTCAAGCCGAGCAGGCCGATCGACCCCCCGCACACCCGCGAGCGCTGACCCACGGGAACCAGCCACGGAGTTGTCACCGCAACCACCAGCAGCGCCGTCAGCAGCACCAGCCCGAACTCCACCACGTTCACCGTCCGGTCACCGACCGCAAGCCGTCGATGATCTGCGCGGGATGTGGCGGACAACCGGCCACCTCGACATCAACCGGAATCACGTCCGACACCGGGCCGACCACACCGTAGCCGTCGGCGAACACCCCGCAGTTGAGGGCGCAGTCTCCAACGGCGAGCACCACCCGCGGCCGGGGCGTGGCCTCGTACGTGCGCCGGACGGCGGAGGCCATGTTCTGGGTCACCACCCCGGTCACCAACAACGCGTCCGCATGCCGCGGGGAAGCCACGAGGCGAGCACCGTACCGCTCGCCGTCATAGGTGGGGCCGAACGCCATCCCCAGCTCCACCTCGCACCCGTTGCACGACCCCGCATCCACATGGCGCACCTGGACGCTGCCCAGCAGATCCCCGGGAGCGTCCGACGCTCGCCGCGGGGCAGGCGGTGCCGCCTCGGCAACCCGGCCCGTCCGGCGCATCAGCCGGACCATGTCTCTCAGGCCCACCGGCTCACGCGCCTTCCCTCAACGCCGCCGCCAACGTCTGCTGGTTGGCCAACAACTGTCCCAAGACCGTGCGGGCCGCCACCAACAGCTCACGCAACTCCGGCACCGCGACCGAATAGACGACCGTGGATCCCTCGCGGCGCTGGACCACCAACCCAGCGCGGCGCAACACCGCCAGTTGTTGCGACAGGCTGCTGGCCTCGATCTCGATCTCCTCCAGCAACTCGTGAACCGCATGATCCCGTTGCGACAGCAACTCCAGAACCCGGATACGAGCCGGATGGCCCAACGTACGGAAGAACTCCGCCTTGGCCTGATACAGCGGCACGCTCACGAGTCGCCCTCCCAGTCCAGAAAATACAGAATTGAAGAGATTTGCACATATAATAGCAGGCAACCCTCGGCGTCTGCCGGCGCGGATCGGGGCTGGCGGCTCAGCGCGGGATCCGAGGCCGACGCTGTCCCGCCCGTACCCGGTCGCTCAGGTCGACCGTCGCAACGGAGGCGCCGAGCCCCAGCTCGGAGAGCATGTCGAAGCCCCGGTCGAGCACGCGGCGGGCTCCTGCGCGGTCGTCGCGATCGAGAAGGACCCCGGCGAGCAGCTGGTAGGCCTGCTCCGACCACGGCTCCACCGAGAGTGCCCGTTCGGCCAGCTCCTCCGGCCGCGTCGTGTCCCCGAGCGCGAGCAGCAGGTTGCCGGCCCGCAGCGCCGCGCCGACGAATTGCCGACGCAGCAGGTCCCGGTCGCGGTCCAGGTCTTCGCCGCTCAAGTCCGCGAGGAGGTCTCCCGCATAGCTATCGACGGCCCTCAGGTTCGCCTCCAACGAGACCGACGGCAGACGTCGCGCCTCTGCCCGCTCGGCCGTCTCGATGTGCTCCCGAAAGGCCCACAGATCGACCTCGAGGCCTTCTCCGGCCAGCTCGATCGTCGAACCCGCCCCGCGCAGGTAGTACGGCGGATCGCGGTCGTCCCGGTCGGGTTCGAGCACTCGACGCAGATAGTTCAGGGTGACCCGCAAGTTGCGCGCAGCGTCGGCGTCCGGGAGGTCGGGCCACATGAGCGCCGCCGCACCGTGCCGGGTCACGCTCCGTCGCACGGCAAGTAGCCCGAGGAGGCGGCGGACCCGCTCGCGACGTAGGTCGGCATCGACCACGTCGACCCCGTCTCGCAGCAGCGTCAGCGGCCCCAAGACGCGGATCACGAGGGCCCCGCTCGGCCTGCGCGGCATGAGTGAGAGTAGTCGCCGGGCGTTGCGGGCTCCGGGTCGTCGCTG
Organism: Dermatophilaceae bacterium; assembly: GCA_040006675.1. Classification (GTDB taxonomy): domain Bacteria; phylum Actinomycetota; class Actinomycetes; order Actinomycetales; family Dermatophilaceae; genus Austwickia. Next base: position 9,074 of record JBDTWM010000016.1, read on the forward strand.
GTCGTCGATGGCCCGGAGCACCGCTCGCGCGTTCGCTCCGAGCGCGGAGAGCACCACCTCACTGCGCGGGTCACCCGCGGCATCGAGGGCGACGGCCAGCTCCGTGGCCCACGGGACCGGCAACACCGGCGAGGCCACCGCGAGGTCGCTATCGGAGAGTCGCTCGGTGAGCCTGCCCCCATCGCGCACGGTGACGACCGCGCGGGCCAGCCGCAGCGCGACGGCCAGTTGCCCGGACAGGTCGGCCTCGTCCCACATCTGCCGCCACCGTTCGTCGAGCACGTACTCGAGCGGGATCACCGCCGGGCTGATCCGCAGGGCCGCGAGGACGTAGGCCCGCGGCTGGGCGCGTAGGGCGGCCAGCCGAGCGCGGGCCAGGTCCTCGTCGCCGATGGCCACCGCCAGAGCCGCGGCGCCCACCGCCTCGGCAAGGGGCGCCCACCAGGCCGCCGAGACGTCGACGGCGGCCTGCAGGTGCTCCGCGCGGGCCCGGGCGGCCGGAATGTCACCGCGGAACGCGTAGAGGACGAGGAGGACCAGCTCGTGCCGCGGCGAGCGGACGACGGACGTCGCGACATCATCGGCGAGCGCGCTTGCCTCCGCGAGCGCCTCGTCGACCCGGCCGAGCAGCCTGAGGGCCTCGACGAGTTCGCAGCGGATCGAGCTGCGCAGAGTCCGGGGCGCCCGGGGGAGCACGCGATGGGCCCACGTCACCGCCGCCTGGGCATCGCCGAGCGTGAGCAGGAGCAAGTGGGCCCGCAGCCACTCGAGCAGGATCGTCGTAGGCCCCTCAACCGTGCGGGGCAGCGCCTCGAGTTCGAGGCGCACCGCCGCCGCGTCCCGGCCCTGCAGGGCCCGGCCAAGGGCCGTCAGAGCGGCTGCCTCGGGGACGCCGTCGGCCGCGAGGACTCTCCACCGCGCCTGGGCCATCCCCATCAGCACCGGATCTTGCACCCAGAACCCGGCGTGGAAGATGCTGACCAGACATGCCATCTCGCCGGCCACGTCACCAGCCTGACGAAAGCCCGCCGCCGACTCCAGCAGGTGCCCTGTCTTCGCCTCCGGTCCCTCGTTCATCCTGGCCGACGCGACGAGCAGGTGTCCCTCAGGCGAAGCTCGCTGCTGCGGATGCAGGGAGTCGTACCAGCCGAGCAGCACGTCGCTGCCCACCTCCGGGGCGATGCCCGCGCACGTCCGCACGATGAGTGGACGGGCCTCGTCCCATTCTCCCGAGTCGAGAAGGAGCCGGACGGCTTGCCGCACGTGGCCGCGGGCGTCGAGCAACCGGGCCACCGACCGGGCGGCCTCGCCGGAGTCAGGATCCGGAGCACCGCGGGAGCCGCGCTCGCGCAGCGCCGACGCCCACAGTTGGTGGACCATCCACCAGCCCTCTCGGTCGACCGAGACGAGCGGCAGGTCGCGCAGCTCGGCGGCCAGATCGACAGACCGACCGAGCGCATCGGAGGCGAGTTGGTCGTCGGCACCACCGACGCGGGCGAGGAACCCGAGGACCTGGCAGGTCTGCTCCGGCAGCCGCTCGACGATCTCCTCCCAGATGAAGTCGTGAACCGGCCGGTGCCCCGTCGTCGCGACCAGCTCCGCGAGCGCTGGCCAGCCGCCGAGATCGCCGAGCAGTTCTCGGAGGACCCCACGCTGCGCGGCAAAGACGTCGAGCTCCGGGTCCGTGAAGGCCAGCTCGTCCTCCCCCACGAGGGTGGCATCGCCTGCGGCGAGCAGCCGGGCGATCGGCAGGGGGTTCGGGGGACGGGAGGAGACCAGCAGGTGGCCGTTGGCGGGCAGCCGGTCGACCAGGTCGGCGAGCGCCCGCCGTCCGCCGCCGGTCGCGGCGAGGACGTGCACGTCGTCGAGGACGAGGCAGACGTGCTGGGGGGCCCGCGCCCACACGGCCTCCGCGAGCACCCGAGAGGCCACGCCCACCTCGGTCGGCCGCTCAGCGGGTAGCGTTTCGAGGCCCCTCCCCGGGAGCTCCAGCGCGGCCAACAGGTCCTGGGTCAGCACGGAGACCGCGTCGTGCTCGGGAGTGCAGCGTAGCCATACGTCCGCCCCCCCTGGAGTCAGGCGGTTCTCGTCGGTGGCCTGCCGCAGCAGCGAGGTCTTGCCGAACCCGGCTCCGGCCACGACAGCCGTCACACGGCGCTCGAACCGGCCGGTGAGCACATCGAGCAGCCGGGGCCGCAGGAGCAGCCGAGGCCGGATCGACGCAAGGCCAGGTCCGCCCGCTGCGACGCGGCTCTGGCGGGGCATCATGCCATTCTACGGGGCGAGACGAACTCCGCCGCAGGTAGTTTTCGCTCAGCGGGCGGTGCCTCGAATGAGGACGAGCGACGACGGGAAGGCACCGTCGCTGCGTAGTCGGCCGTCCGGACCGGGGTGCCGCTGCCAGCCGTCGTCGACGACGAGAGCGATCAGGGCACTGGTCAGAATCTCGCGCGCCAGCGCTTCTCCGACGCAGCGGTGCGGTCCGTCGCCGAAGTGAAGGTAGGTCCCATCCGGGCGGCCCGGCCGGTAGAAGCCGGGATCTGGGACGACCGCGGGATCGTGCATCGCGGCGAGCGTGGAGGCGAAGACCGGTCGGTCACCGTTGGCCGGCACCCGCAGGAAGCCCGCAGCGGGCGGGGCGAAACGCATCGCCTCCTGGCAATGCCCCCACACCGCGGCCCGGCGTTCCGATGATGGGTTCGCCGCCGTCCCCTGCCCGGCATCCCTGCGCACGACATCCCTGCGCACGACATCCCTGCGCACGACATCCTCGCGCACCGCAGCCAAGCGATCGGGGTGGTCGAGGAGGTGATCGATGACCCGGGCGAGCGACTCCGCGATCGTCGGCACCGAACCGACGAACAGACCGACGAGATCGGCGACGACCCGCGCGTCATCTTCGTACCGCTCGAGCAGTACCGCGAGAGGGGTCGCCGGTCGCGCGCCGAGGGGTTCCTCGCCGGGCACCGGCTCGCCCGCGGCTGCCCGGGCCCGCTCCTTCGCGACGCACGTGCTGAAATGGCCGGCGATCCCGTCGCGTGCCGCACGTGCCCGCGCCCCGACGCCTCGGTCGCGCACCCCGTCGCGGAAGCAGCACTCGAACAGGGCCTCCGTCCAATCAGCGGTGCAGGTCGCGCCGTCGTTGCCCGATAGAGGCGTGACCGGCTCCCCGGGCGGCACCTGCACCCCCAGGGCGGCGGCGACGGTCACCACGGTGAGCGGTCGGGCGAACTCCGTGACGATGTCGAGGCGACCGGCGGCCGCCGCGGCTCCCAGGAGCCGCCGGGCCTGCGCGTCCGCGCGATCCGCGACGTCCAGGAGCCGTGCGGCGCTGACGGCCTCCGCGAGCACGGCGCGCGCGGACGTGTGCGCCGGCCCGTCGAGCCCGAGAGCGAAGGGTCCGATCAGGTCGCCCATCACGGCGCCGTAGTGCCGCACGGTGTACCGGTCGGGGTCGCGCAGCACCGCGCGGACGTCTGCCGCGCGGGTGAGCATGGTGACGGGGCCGACACGTGCCCGCGCGACGGTCCGCCGCAACAGCGCCAGCACGGGTAGCGGCGGCTGGTCCAGACCCCGCCGGACAGCGAGTCCGATCCCTTGCCGGGTGCCCCGGATCAGGTCCCCTGGCAGGGCGCGCGCGACGGCCGTCAGACCGGGCAGGAGCTGCTCCGCTCGACGCCGCGGTTGCTGTCGTGCAGCCATGGGGGTGCTCATCGCGGGGCTCCTGACTCGGGAAGGCTGGCGAGGTAGCGGATTCCGGAGATACCCGGCACCAGGAAGTAGGCCCCGCCTCGCAGCGTCACCAGGTTGGCTGGGCCAAGATGCGCGGAGGGGCGGGGGCCGGCGGGGTCGACGTCTGTGTCGGTGTTGCCGGGCGTGGCCCGGGTTGGGTCGACGGCGTCGGCTGGTGTCTCGGGTGCTCCCCGAGCATGGCCGGCGGCAGTGCCCTCTCGGCGCGGACACCGTGATCCGTCGTGTGCGCCGAGCAGCGGATCGGCGACGTGACCGAGGCCGAAGATGTTGCCGTCGCCGAGCCATTCCGACTGGACGAACTCGAACTGGTTCTCGATGTCGGCTTGGTAGCACGCAAACACGAGGCCACGCTCGATCCCGTCGTCGCCTACCGCAGAGCCACCCGACGAATCCGGCGGGGTCAGGGGCGGGCCGTACGGCATCCCTCGGCGCAGGAGCCGGTGCCGATGCTCGAGGCGTCCGTCGAAACCGAGGGATCCGCGCGGGTTGGCGCGGCGGACATGGGCGCCGACCGGGCAGCGCCGGCCGTCGTCGCTCTGGTAGTCGAAGCCCTCCTGGTCCGAGGGCGTCGCGCCCCAGGGGGCGTTCGGCCGGTTGGGCGACCTGGTCAGCGGCGTGCCGTCCCGCCAGCGGCCCACAATTCTGGCGGCGACCCACTCCTCGTCGACGGCGAGACGTTGCGCCTCGTGAGCGACCATCCGCCGGTAGCCGGCGACGTCTTGGGCCAGGCGGCGCACCACCAGGTAGCTGCCGTTGCGGACCAGCGAGGTCACGGGCCGATGCGTCGTCCCGTCGACGCCCGGATGTCCGAGCACGAACTCCCCGAACGGGACGGGCAACCACCGGTCGCCCACGAGGTAGCCCTGGCCGGGGCCCGCCTCGTCGTGCACGCCCTCGATCGACGGCTGGGACAGGCCGTCGCGGTATCCGAACGGCTCCCTGCCGCCCGGCAGCGCCCGCGCCTCCAGGTGATCGCCGATCTCGCGCAACCCCGCCGCGCTCAGCTCTGCGCGCAGCCGGGCAACCCCTTCGCGTACGGCCGCGTCGGCGCGTTCCCCGGTGCCCGCGACCATGAGCACCAGGTGCAGATCGCTTCCGGCGTGGAAGGGCCCGGACCAGTGCCGTGGGGCGTCCGGACCGGAGTCGCCGATGGCGGCGGACCGCGCCACGGCCCCCGCCCGGAACGACGGGCACAGGTCGTCCCACCGCGTCGCCGGCAGCCCCAGTACGGCCAATCCTTCTGCGGTGACGCCCAGGTTGAGCGCGCACTGCGGCGTCGGGTCAGCGGCCGTCGTCACCTGGTCGGCTACCCGGCCCAACCACTGCTTCGTGCGCGTCCCGTCGACGACGGCGGCGAAGAGGTACGTCATGGCGGTCGCTCCGTAGGCGCGCACGATGTTGCCTTGAATGTCGGTCAGCTCCGGGCGTACCGCCTCTGGGCGTACCGTCTGCCCCGTTGCCCTGCGCCCGCCCGCGGTCGTGGGGCGCCATGTCGTCCACCGACTCATTTCTTGACCTCCTGTTCGCCATCCAGGGGGCAGCTGCCCCCAGCTCCGGGCGGGCGGACGGCACCGGCGCGCGGTCGCCCGAATCGGCCACGGAACGCTCGCCGTGCCTCCTCCGAGTCGCCGCCGGCATACTCGGTTGCGAGGGACTGCAGGCCGCGGCGGGTCCGCAATCCCGAAAGCACCTCCTCGACGGAGGCGTGCGGGTATCCCGAGAACAACCGGTTGGTGCGCAGACGATGTCGGCGCTGGTATCCGACGAACGCGGCGGACCCGTCCCCGGCCGGATGCCCGACGCAGCGGCCCCACACCGCGTCGACGACCTCACGCCCGAGGTGACGATAGAGCACCTCGAGCGGATCGGAGATGCCGTCGCTCGTCGTGCTCGTCAGCAGGTAGGAGCACGGCCAGGAGTCGCGCGCCTGGCCGGGCTGGTGGGTTGGGCTATCAATGACGAGCCACCGGGCGAAGTGCACCCCGGGCGCGGCCGAGAAGGGGCTCGTCGTCGCGTCGCCCATCCCGGCGAGGAGACGCCGCAGCGTCCCTTCCTGGCCGGGGACGATCGGTGTGAGCGAGGTGAAGGCACACGTCGCTGCGCACACGTCCCCGTGCGCAGCCTCGGGCTGGCGGGCGAGCCGAGGCGTCGCGTCGCGCCCGCTGAGGACATCGTCGAGCCGCGTCGCGAAGGCGACCCGCGCGGCCGGCGACTCAGGGGCCACCGCGAGGCGCCGCAGATCATCGACCGCCTCGTCGGCGGCGAGTCCGGCGATGATGTCCTTCACCGTCGCCTCGGGGTAGGCGCTGTAGTAGTGGTCAGCGCCGAGGTCGGCAGCGCGGACGTAGTCGACGAAGGCGGCGCCGGGGATGGGGCGCCGGAGCCGGCGTCGAACGGGCAGATCACCGTCCTGCGGCAGGTTCGGAAAGCCGATCGAGCTGTTCCAGATGGCGCGGATCTTCGGGGTGAGGATGTCCGCGAACGCCTCGATGTAGGGGCCGAAACCGCCGTTGAAATTGCTCTCGAACAGCAGATAGTCGTAGGCCGAGCGGGCGCGCCCACCGTCGGGCGTCGGCAAACTCGTGACGAGGGACCACCGCGCCGAGTGGATGAACGACAGGTCGACGAGCTCTTGACCCCGGCCCCACCTGGTGTGGGGAAGGACTTCCAGGACGAACCGCTGGAACGATGTCCAGCCGGGGTGGATCGGAGTGACGGCTGTCAGCGGCGTGATCCGCATCGTCTGGTCGCTCATGTGCTCGATGCTGCTCCGCATCTGCGCTTCGCGGGCGCGGATCAAGGTAGACGTCATACCGCCACCGCCTCGGTGAGGGGACGCTCGATGATCGACGAGACGTCGCCCGATCGCCGCAACCGCTCTCGGCTCGGCTCGGGTTGCGGGAATGGCGCAGCCGGCTTCAGGAGCTTCGGCAGCTCGCGACAGACCCCGCGGCGGTGAGTCGCGGCCCGGCTCGTCCCGTCGCGACGTCGCGCGGTTGGTCGGCAGTCTGACTGTGCGACGAGATCGATGCCGACCACGGCATCGGTCCGGGCGCGCGTGGTGCCGGTGGTGCCGGTAAGAGACTGCCGTCCGTTCGACGACGGGCGTCCAGGATGTGCTGCGCTCGCCTCGGGGGGCTGGCCAGGCTCCCGCGTGTTCCGCTTCTCGACGGGTCGCTCGGGTCGCTCGGGTCGCGTTGCGGTCTCGGCTCCAGTGAATCCGCGACGGAGCCGTTCGATGGCACGGGCCCGCGTCGGGCCGATACTGCCGATCGTCATTCCCGTCAGGCGGGAGATCTCGTCGTAGGAGGGTACGGGATCCTGCATCAGCAGGGTGAGCAGGTGACGCTGCCGCGGCGGCAGCGCCGCCACGGCCTGACGCAGGCGGCCGCGTTCGTCGTGATCGAGCGTCTGGCCCTCCGGGCCGGGGGTGGCAGTCCCGTCCAGCCGGTCGAGCACATCGTGCTCGTGGCAGACCTCGCGGGCGACGATCGCACTGGTGTGCCACGCCTCGCGTCTCGCCACCGTGGCCAACCACGAGCCGAGTCGCTGCGGGTCCTGGACGTCCTGGACGTGTTCGACGAGCCGTAGCCACGTCGTCTGCACGACGTCGCCGGTGTGCGCGTCGAGGATGCCGCAGTCACGCACCACCCGTCGGACGAGGCCGCCGTACCGGCTCTGAATCTCGCTCCAGGCCGTATCGTCGCCCCGCTGTGCTCGTTCCATGAGCACCGTCGTCGTCGTGTCCGCCATAGCTCCCCCTGAGAGTGATTCGTCGATGAGCACATCGTCGAATCAGCGCGTCAGCGAGGCGTCAGCGACGCGTCGGGTGACAAGGCTTGGCGGAGTAGCCGAGTCCGGCCCGCCGGGGAAAGCCGTACGTGCAGGCGAAGCACTTCGAGCCTCACGGGAGGAGCGACGTGTCGTCAGAGAAGGCGGCAGCAGCGCGGCGGCCGTGCTCAGGCACCGCCGCCGCGCACGCTATGGGGACGCGTCAGCCGGAGATGACCTGCCTCTTGGCGCCGTCGCCCTGACCTCTGCGGTCGTCGTGGTTCACCTCGATCTTGCGCGGCTTGGCTTCCTCGGCGACCGGGATGGTGACGGTCAACACCCCATCGGAGTAGTCCGCTTCGATCTGGTCCATCGACACGCCGCGCCCGAGCGTCATCTGACGGGCGAACGTCCCGGTGGGACGTTCGTGGGAGAGCCACTGCACGTCCTCAGCGTCCCGTTCGCGCCGCTCTGCGCGGATCGTCAGGGTGCGGTCCTCCAGGTCGACGTCGATGCTCGAGGGGTCGACCCCGGGCAGGTCGATCTTCGCAACGAACACCGCACCCGAGCGGTACAGGTCCATAGGCATCACCGACGCGGACGGCGCTCGAAGCGCTCCGGTGAGCACCCGGTCCAAGTCGCGGAAAGGATCGAACGAGGTAGCCATAATGTCCTCCTTCACGATGAGATTCGCTCACCTATCTGAGTTGAGCGGATGTGACTCAAGCCTAGGGCTGGGGGAGGGCGCGTTCAAGTCGGCGTGGCATGATCTGGCCGATCACCTTAGAGATTTCGGATGTGGCGGTGGAGGCGTCGAGGTGGGTGCGCGCGGCGGGCACGCCGGTTGCGTTGTCGAGGAGCCTGCCGTGTTAATTCTCCTGGGGAGCAACCGTTTCCGGTGCTCGTCGCGGGGGTTTCCCAGAAGAGCGCCGGGGGCCGCCACACGCTCCGGGTGGCAGGATGGCCCGCATGGCCATGACCGCGAACGTCAAGGACGAGCTCAGCCGCCTGGGGGTTGCCAAACCGTGCTGCCGCAAGGCTGAGGTGTCCGCCGCGCTGCGGTTCGCGGGCGGTCTGCACCTGCAGGGCGGCCGGATCGTCGTGGAGGCGGAACTGGACACGGCGTCCGCCGCGCGGCGGCTGCGCGCGGCGATTGCCGAGATGTACGGACACGGCTGCGAACTCATGGTCGTCTCGGAGGCCGGGTTACGCCGGGGGAGTCGGTACGTGGTCCGAGTCGAGGCCGACGGGGAGGCCCTCGCCCGCCAGTCCGGGCTGGTCGACCTGCGCGGGCGTCCCGTCCGGGGTTTGCCGACCCGCGTCGTCAACGGCGCTGTCTGCGACTCGGAAGCCGCGTGGAGGGGCGCGTTCCTCGCGCACGGCTCGCTCACCGAACCCGGACGGTCCTGCTCGCTGGAGATCACCTGTCCGGGGCCTGAAGCGGCGCTCGCCATGGTGGGCGCAGCGCGCCGCATGGGTATCCAGGCCAAGGCCCGTGAGGTGCGTGGGGTAGACCGCGTCGTCATCCGCGACGGCGACGCGATCGGCGCCATGCTCACCCGGCTCGGCGCCCACGACGCTGTCCTGGCCTGGGAGGAGCGCCGGGTGCGTCGCGAGGTGCGCGCCACCGCAAACAGGCTGGCCAACTTCGACGACGCCAATCTGCGTCGCTCCGCTCGTGCGGCGGTCACCGCAGGCGCACGTGTGGCCCGTGCCCTGGAGATCCTCGGCGACGATACCCCCGAGCACCTCCGCGAGGCGGGACTGCTCCGGCTGAGGCATAAGCAGGCATCTTTGGAGGAGCTCGGGTCGCGCGCCGACCCACCGCTGACCAAGGACGCGGTCGCCGGCCGCATCCGGCGCCTGCTGGCGATGGCCGACAAACGCGCGGGCGATCTGGGCGTCCCCGGCACGGACGCGGTCCTCGCCGAGGACTATGCCCGCTGAGCCACAGTGGTCCTCAGCTCTTTCGCGCGGGCGCACCGTGCCAGACCCGTGCCAGACCCGTGACGGGCGCACGGATCTTCGATGAACGCCCGCGGAACTCCCGCGTCGCGGATGTGACACGCGCGACAGCGATCCACCACTGGTGCGCGCGCCGGGATTCCGAAGGCCAATTGAACGCCATCGGAACCTGCGCCGACAGGTCGTGAGCCGCTAGGGTCGGATGTGACGTACGACGACGTACGGGCCCACCCGCGCCCCGCTGGGGACCCGCGACCACCTCGCGCGCGGGAGCGACGGCCTCAGGCCGGACCGTGTTGACAGATCAGGAAGGCAATCACGTGACAGTTCGTGTTGGCATCAACGGCTTCGGCCGCATCGGCCGCAACTTCTTCCGCGCCGTTGTGGACTCGGGGGCCGACATCGAGATCGTGGCGGTCAACGATCTGACCGACAACCACACCCTGGCCCACTTGCTGAAGTACGACTCGATCCTTGGCCGCTTCCCCGGCGACGTGACCTACGACGACGAGTCGATCACCGCGGGAGGCAAGAAGGTCGCCGCGTGGGCCGAGCGCGACCCCGCCAAGCTGGACTGGAAGTCCGTCGGCGCCGACATCGTCATCGAGTCGACCGGCTTCTTCACGGACGCGCAGAAGGCCAAGGCGCACATCGCGGGTGGGGCCAAGAAGGTCATCATCTCCGCCCCGGCGAAGAACGAGGACATCACCATCGTCATGGGCGTCAACGACGACCTGTACGACGGCAGCCAGACCATCATCTCGAATGCGTCGTGCACCACGAACTGCCTGGCGCCCATGGCGAAGGCACTCAACGACGAGTTCGGGATCGTCAAGGGCCTCATGACCACCATCCACGCGTACACGCAGGACCAGAACCTGCAGGACGCGCCGCACAGTGACCTGCGCCGCGCCCGCGCCGCCGCGTTGAACATCGTGCCGACCAGCACCGGGGCCGCCAAGGCGGTTGCGCTGGTGTTGCCCGAGCTCAAGGGCAAGCTGGACGGCTACGCGCTGCGCGTCCCGGTCCCGACGGGCTCCGCCACGGACCTCACCTTTGAGGCCGGCCGCGAGACCTCCGTCGAAGAGGTCAACGCGGTCGTCAAGAAGGCTGCCGATGGCCCGATGAAGGGCAAGCTGGTCTACACGGAGGACCCGATCGTCTCCAAGGACATCGAGACCGACCCCGCGAGCTGCATCTTCGACGCGGGCCTCACCAAGGTCATCGGCAACCAGGTCAAGGTCGTCGGCTGGTACGACAACGAGTGGGGCTACAGCAACCGCCTGGCCGATCTCTGCCTCCTCGTGGGTTCCAAGCTCTGAGCGAGCATCGTCACACCTGATCGACCCCGTGCGCCGGGCGGCCGACCCGGCCGCCCGGCGCACGGGCTTGTCGCTGCGTGTCCCGAGTCGCCGCGGGACCGCGAGCACGGTGCGCCGCCGCGCACCCGGGCCGCCCGGCCTGAGTCCAGCTGAAGCCGACGAGCACCCCAAGGAGCCCCCCATGAAGACGATCGAGGATCTGGTCAAGGACGACCTGCACGGCAAGCGTGTGCTGGTCCGCAGCGATCTCAACGTCCCGCTCGACGCGGACAGGAACATCAGCGACGACGGTCGGCTGCGTGCCTCCGTGCCGACGATCAAGGCCCTCACCCAGGCGGGCGCCGCCGTCATCGTGGTCGCCCACCTGGGCCGGCCGAAGGGGGCCCCGGAGGAGAAGTATTCTCTCCGGCCCGTCGTGGCGCGCTTCTCCGAGCTGCTCGGCGTCGACGTCCAGTTCGCCGCCGACACGGTCGGCGAGGACGCCCAGCGTGTCGTGGGCGCCTTGAAGGACGGCGAGGTCGCGCTGCTCGAGAATCTGCGTTTCAACCCGGGCGAGACGAGCAAGGTCGACGCCGAGCGGGGCGCCTTCGCCGATCAGCTCGCCGCGTTTGCGGACGTGTTCGTCTCCGACGGGTTCGGGGTCGTGCACCGCAAGCAGGCCAGCGTGTACGACGTGGCCACCCGCCTGCCGCACTACGCCGGCGGGCTGGTTGGCGCAGAGGTAGAGGTCCTCAAGCGGTTGACTGAGGACCCGGCCCGTCCCTACGCGGTGGTGCTTGGCGGGGCGAAGGTGGCGGACAAGCTCGCGGTCATCGAGAACCTCATGAAGACGGCGGACCGGCTGCTCATCGGCGGCGGCATGGCCTACACCTTCCTCGCGGCCAAGGGGTACGAGGTCGGCAAGAGTCTGCTCGACGCCGAAAAGATCGACACGTGCGCCCGCTACCTGGAGGAGGCCCAGGCCAAGGGCGTCGAGATCATCCTGCCGGTCGACACCGTCGTGGCCCCCGACTTCTCCGACGCCGGGCCCATCCAGGTGGTGGGGGGCGACGCGATCCCCGCCGACCAGATGGGTCTGGACATCGGGCCGGAGTCCGGCCAGCTGTTCGCGAGCAAGATCGTGGACTGCAAGACGGTCTTCTGGAACGGCCCGATGGGCGCCTTCGAGATGTCGCCGTTCGCGGCGGGCACCCAGGCCGTGGCGCAGGCACTGGCGGAGGCGACGGCGGACGGTGCGCTGACCGTGGTCGGCGGCGGCGACTCGGCGGCGGCGGTCCGCCAGCTCGGGTTCTCTGACGACCAGTTCGGCCACATCTCCACCGGAGGCGGCGCGAGCCTGGAGTTCCTGGAGGGTAAGGCCCTGCCCGGCATCGATATCTTGAGCAGCTGACACCCGAGCACCTGAGCTCTCGAGCACCTGAGCACTCGAACGACCAACGGAAAGGCGACGATGAGCAACCGCGTCCCGCTGATGGCGGGGAACTGGAAGATGAACCTGGACCATGTCCAGTCCACGCACCTCGTGCAAAAGCTCGACTGGACGTTGAAGGACGCCAAGCACGATTTCGCGGCGGTCGAGGTGGTCGTCTGCCCGCCCTTCACGGATCTGCGCACGGTGCAGACCATGGTCGAAGGCGACAACCTGTCGATCCGGTACGGCGCGCAGGATGTCAGCCAGCACGATGAGGGCGCCTACACCGGTGACGTGTCGGGTCCGATGCTGGCCAAGCTCGGCTGCACCTACGCGATCGTCGGGCACAGCGAGCGGCGCGAATACCATCACGAGTCCGACGAACTGCTGAACGCGAAGGTGAAGGCGGCCTACCGGAACGGCCTGACCCCCATCCTGTGCTGCGGCGAGGGCCTGGACATCCGCAAGGCCGGCAACCAGGTGAGCCACGTTCTGGCGCAGATCGAGGCAGACCTGGCCGGGTTGCCGGTGGAACAGGCGGCGAGCATCGTCGTCGCGTACGAGCCCATCTGGGCGATCGGCACTGGCGAGGTGGCGACCCCCGAGGACGCGCAGGAGGTGTGCGGCGCGATCCGTGGCAAGCTGGCCGAGTTGTATGACCAGGCGACGGCCGACGGGATCCGGATCCTGTACGGCGGCTCCGTCAAGGCGAGCAACATCTCGGCGATCATGGCCAAGGCCGACGTCGACGGTGCTCTGGTGGGTGGCGCATCACTCAACGCGGAGGACTTCGCGGGCATCTGCCGGTTCACGGAGCACTGACGAAGCACGCGCTGGGTGTCGACGACTAGGCGTGTCGTGGCGCCGGTGGAGTGTGAGGACGTGCGACCAGGGCTGACGGAGCACTGACGAAGCACGCGCTGGGTGTCGACGACTAGGCGTGTCGTGGCGCCGGTGGAGTGTGAGGACGTGCGACCAGGGCTGACGGAGCACTGACGAAGCACGCGCTGGCGCCGACGAGTGCCGCGCTGTGCTGACGCTGGGGCGGGCTCCCGTGAGGGGGTGCCGCTCCAGCGGTCGTTTGTGAGGTGGGCCACGGACGCCGAGCGTCGCCCGTGGTGCGAAGGCGTTCGCCCTGCCTTCCGGTAGAATTCGAACGTGCCTCAAGCGTTACTGCGCTCGGGGCCCGTTTTCGAGTCCAGACAGGTGGCCCCCCGCGTGGATGTTCTGAAGGTCGTGCTCCAGACGTTCCTCGTCCTGGGAGGACTCTTCCTGACACTGTTGGTCCTGATGCACAAAGGCAAGGGCGGCGGTGTCTCAGACATGTTCGGCGGTGGCTTCTCCTCGACCATGGGCGGTTCGTCGGTCGCGGAACGTAACCTCAACCGGATCACGATCACGGCGGCTCTGGTGTGGTTCACGTGCATCGTCGGGCTGGGGCTTCTGGAGCGTTTCTACACCTGAGGCATGGCCCGGCCGGGCCGCACAGACAGAGGGAGCACAATGGCGGGTGCCAATGCGATCCGCGGCAGTAGGGTCGGCGCAGGTCCGATGGGCGAGGCCGAGCGCGGCGAGGCCGCTGCGCGTCTTGTTGTGCCGTACTGGTGCGCGAACGGCCACCAGACCGCGCCCAGCTTTGCCGTGGAGTCTGGGGGGAGCATCCCCGAGTTCTGGGATTGTCCGCGCTGCGGGTTCCCCGCCGGGCAGGACGAGAGCAACCCGCCGGCGCCGCTACGTTCGGAGCCGTACAAGACGCACCTGGCGTACGTGAAGGAGCGCCGCACCGACGCCGACGGCGAGGTCATCCTCGAAGAGGCCTTGACCGCCCTGCGCCAGCGCAAACTGATCCTCTAATCGGCTCCTAGGCCGTGGGCGGCGGCCTCGTCGAGCCACCAGATCGTTTCGTCCTGGCCGCTCACGCCTGCGGCCGGGGCGCACCACGGATCCGTGCTGCTCGTCGCGAGCCGCACCGCGTCCGCCTTGTCGGCCCCCGCGACCAGAAACCACACCTCGTGTGCCTGGCGCAGCGCCGGGAACGTCAGGGAAACGCGACACGACGGCGGCTTCGGCGAGCCAGTCACCCCGACGGTCGTGGTATCGGTGTGCCGCTGCGCCTCGTGACCGGGGAAGAGCGAGGCCACGTGGGCGTCTGGGCCGACTCCCAGCATGAGTACATCGAAAAGCGGCACCTGGCGCCCGGCCGAAGCCGAGGCCAGCTCCGCCGCGTACGCCGCGGCGGCGGCGTGGACGTCGTCGCCGCACGGCCCGTCCGGGCCGGGTACCGGGTGCACGAGGTCCGGGGTGAGCCCCAGATCGAACAACCCCGCGTCGTACGCCTGCGTGTCGTTGCGTTCGGGGTCGCCGGTCGGCAGGAATCGCTCGTCGCCCCACCACACGTGCACCCTCGACCAGTCCGGAGCGGAGCGCGCGCCTTCCTGGTTGTCCGCCACCAGCGACTCGATGAGCGCGACCCCCATCGACCCGCCGGTGAGGACGATCTGCCCGTCGTCGCCTCTGCGCTGCGCGGCGGCGAGTCGCTCTCGCAGGGCGTGTCCAGCCGCGCGGGCCGTGCTCGCCTTGTCCGGGAACACCTCGCGCCGCGCGTCCCTCGTCACGGCGTCACCTCGCCGGCCGCGACGTCCGTCGCGACCTCGACGGCCTCGACGACCTCCACGTCGGTGGCCTCGGCAGCTTCGGCCTGCGAGGAGGCCACCGCCACAGCCCCCGACAGTTCGTCCTTGGCGGCCTGTCGGGACCTGCTCAGCGCGGCTCGGACCTGTCCGATGTCCTTGCCGGTTAGCGAGCGAGCACCGCTCGGTACGCCCTCGATGCGGGGCAGGCCGTCGGCCAGTACTCGCGCGTAGACCTGGTCGGCGTCCAATCGGGCCAGCTCGTCGGCCAGGCAATCCCGGTCGCTGCGTCGCGCCAAGGCCAGGCGGCGCGCCGGCTGGCCCGCCTGCTCGAGGGTGGCGAGCACGCCGTCTGGGCGAATCAGGTCGATGGCGCCGCTGTCCCGCTGGAGACGGACGCTGGCCAGCCCCGACCCGGCAGCCGTCCGGATCCGATCCACCGGGCAGTCCAAGTAGGTGGCGAGCCAGCCCGCGAACAGATCGGCCGTCCCCGAGTCGGCGGCGCCGCTCACGGTCGCGGCGGTCACCTGTTCGTACGGCGGCTGGTCGAGCGCGGCGGCGAGCACCGCCCGCCACTTCGTCGTCCGGGTCCAGCACAGGTCCGTGTCGCCGGCGACGTACACTTTCGCGCGCCCCGCGATCGCGTCGCTCGGAGAGGTCGCTTGTTCGCAGTCGGTGATCCGTCGCCGCGCCAGAGAGCCCACCGGGTCCTTGGCCGGGTTCTTCGGCGGCTCGCAGGGCCACCAGGCCACGATCGGGGAATCAGGCAGTAGCAGCGGCAGCACGACGGATGGGCCGTGCTTGGTGAGCTCGCCGAAGAGGCGCAACACGACCATCTCGCTGGCGCCGGCGTCGCCGCCCACGCGGATCTGGCCGTCGATCCTCGGCGTCCCGCGGGAACTGGAGCGGATCACCGTCACGATCCGCGACGGGTGGGAGTGCGTGGCGTCCTGCGCAATCTTCAAAGACTGTTCGCAGTGCGCATCGTCGACGACGATGATCAGCGTGAGGACGCGCCCCAGAGCCATCGCCCCGACATCCTGGCGCAGCGCAAGGAGTCGCTTAGAGAGGGCGCCGATCGTCGTGGCCGGCATATCGACAATCACGGCATCCTCCATTCCCGGCCGTCGCGGCTGAGCATTTTGGCAGAGTCGTCCGGACCCCAGGCTCCCGACAGGTAGTCCTCCGGCTTGCCGGGCAGGGAGTCCCAGTACGAGGTCACCGGGTCGAGGATCCGCCACGACAGTTCGACTTCCTCGTGTCGGGGGAACAGCGGGGGGTCGCCGAGCAGCACGTCGAGGATGAGCCGCTCGTACGCCTCCGGTGAGGACTCCGTGAACGCGCCCCCGTACCCGAAGTCCATCGAGACGTCCCGTACCTCCATCTGAGCGCCCGGGACCTTGGCGCCGAACCGCATCGTGACGCCCTCGTCCGGCTGGACACGGATGACGACCGCGTTCTGGCCGAGCTCCTCGGTCTCGGTGTCGGCGAACGGGAGCCGCGGCGCCTTCTTGAAGACCACAGCGATCTCGGTCACCCGCTTGGCGAGACGCTTGCCGGTGCGCAGGTAGAAGGGCACACCGGCCCACCGGCGCGTGTCCACGCCGAGCTTGAGGGCGGCGTACGTCTCGGTGGTCGACGTGGGCGACACGCCCTCCTCCTGGGCGTACCCGACAACCTTCTCGCCGCCCTGCCAGCCTGCGGCGTACCGGCCGCGCGCCGTCGCCTCCTTGATCGGCCCGGCGATGCGGACCGCGGAGAGGACCTTTTCTTTCTCGGCGCGCAGATGCTCCGCGGCGAAGCTGAGCGGCTCCTCCATGGCGGTCAGCGCGAGGAGCTGCAGCAGGTGGTTCTGGATGACGTCGCGCGCCGCTCCGATGCCGTCGTAATACCCGGCGCGTCCGCCGATGCCGATGTCCTCGGCCATCGTGATCTGCACGTGGTCCACGTAGTGGGCGTTCCACACCGGCTCGAACAGCTGGTTCGCGAAGCGCAGCGCGAGGATGTTCTGGACCGTCTCCTTGCCGAGGTAGTGGTCGATCCTGAAGACCGAGTCCGGGGGGAAAACCGTCTCGACGATGTCGTTCAGCTCCACCGCCGACGCGAGATTGTGCCCAAAGGGCTTCTCGATGACCACCCGGCGCCACGTGCCGGGACGTGGCACGCTCAGGCCCGCTCGCTCCAGTTGGCGGCACACCTTCGTGAACGAGGCCGGCGGGACCGACAGGTAAAAGGCGTGGTTGCCGCCGCTGCCCCGTTCTTCGTCGAGGTCGGCGACGGTCCGGGCGAGTTGTTCGAACCCTGCCGCGTCGTCGAACGCCCCGGAGACGAACCGCAGCCCTTCCGCGAGCTGGCGCCACACTTCTTCCTGGAAGGGCGTTCGGGCGTGACGGATCACGGCCTCGTGCACGACCTTCGCGAACTGCTCGTTGCTCCAGTCGCGGCGCCCGTAGCCCACCAGGGAGAAGCCCGGCGGGAGCAGGCCCCGGTTGCACAGGTCGTAGATGGCCGGCAGAAGCTTCTTGCGGGCCAGGTCGCCGGTGACCCCGAACATGACCACGCTGCACGGGCCGGCGATCCTCGGAAGGCGTTTGTCGCGGGGGTCCCGCAGCGGGTTCGCGCCGTGGGCCACCGGGGCCGGCGCCATCAGGTCTGCCGAGCCGAGGCCAGCGCCACCGAGACACGCTCGAGGAGCTGCTGCCAGGAGGCTTCGAATTTCTCAAGTCCCTCCCGTTCGAGCACCTCGACCACGTCGTGGTACGAGATGCCGAGCCGCTCAAGGTCGTCCAGGATGATGTCCGCCGCGTCGTAGCCGCCCCGCACGGAATCCCCGGAGAGCTCCCCGTGGTCGGCGAACGCCTCGAGGGTCTTGCGGGGCATCGTGTTCACCGTGTTCGGTGCGACCAACTCCGTGACGTACAGCGTGTCGGGGTAGGCCGGATCCTTCACGCCCGTGGACGCCCACAGCGGGCGTTGCGCATGCGCGCCATCGTCGGCGAGGTTCGCCCATCGGGGGGTCGCGAAGACCTCCTCGTACGCCCGGTAGGCGAGCCGTGCGTTTGCGATACCTGCCTTCCCGCGCAGCTGCGCCGCCTCGGGCACGTCGAGCTCCGCGAGGCGAGCGTCGACCTCGCTGTCCACCCGGCTGACGAAGAACGAGGCCACAGAATGGATCGCGGACAGGTCGAGGCCGTGCAGACGGGCTTGCTCCAGGCCCGTGAGGAAGGCGTTCATGACGCCTCGGTAGCGATCCAGATCGAAGATCAACGTGACGTTCACGTTGATCCCCTCGGTGATCGCCGTGGAGATGGCCGGGAGCCCCTCGACGGTGGCGGGGATCTTGATCATCGCGTTGGGCTGGTCGACCGTCGACCACAGCCGGCGGGCGGCCGCGATCGTCCCTTCGGTGTCCCGAGCCAGCCGCGGATCGACTTCGATGGAGACGCGTCCGTCCTGCCCATTGGTCGTGTCGAACACGGGTCTGAGGATGTCGCAGGCGACGCGGACGTCCTGGGTGGTGATCGCGATCACCGCCTCCTCGACGTCGGTGCCCGCCCTGGCCAACTGCGCGATCTGATCGGCGTAGTCCTCGCCCGTGGACAGGGCGGTCGCGAAGATCGTCGGGTTCGTCGTCACGCCGACCACCCCTCGCTCGTCGATCAGCCGCTGCAGGCCGCCGCCGGAGAGCAGCCCCCGACTGCACTCGTCGAGCCACACCGAGACGCCGGCGTCGGCCAGGTCGGCCAGGTGCCGGCTGGTCCGGCCGGTCACGTCTGTCATCGTCACAACTCCTTCGCGGTGGAGATGGACCGTCGGGCCAGGTCGGCCACGTGGTCGGGGGTGAAGCCGTACGCCTCCAGCAACAGCGATCCCGA
The DNA here is from genome assembly GCA_040006675.1 of Dermatophilaceae bacterium. Classification (GTDB taxonomy): domain Bacteria; phylum Actinomycetota; class Actinomycetes; order Actinomycetales; family Dermatophilaceae; genus Austwickia. The sequence goes on from JBDTWM010000016.1 coordinate 27,801, forward strand.
CGCCGACTCACCGAAGTGATCGATGCCGAGGATCTCTCCTGCGTCTCCCACGTAGTCGCGCCACTGCCCCGGGTGGGCGGCCTCGACGGACACCCGCGCGCGGACCGAAGGCGGCAACACCTCGTCCCGGTACTCCTGGTCCTGGGCGGCGAACCACTCCAGGCAGGGCGCCGAGACGACCCGGGCGCGCACGCCCTCCGAGGTGAGCAGTTCACGAGCGTCCACGGCCACGGACACCTCGGAACCGGTGGCGATGATGATCACCTCGGGGTCGCCGCCCTCGGCGTCGGCGAGGACGTAGGCGCCCCGCGTCACACCTTCGGCGGAGGCGTACCGGGACCGATCGATCGTCGGCAGCGCCTGGCGGCTGAGCAGCAGCCCCACCGGTCCCGACCGTGCCGACTCGTTGGCCAGGATCGTCCGCCAAGCCCACGCCGTCTCGTTGGCGTCGCCGGGGCGCACCACGGCGAGATTCGGGATCAGCCGCAAGCTCGGGATCTGCTCGATGGGCTGGTGCGTCGGGCCGTCCTCACCGAGGCCGACGGAATCGTGCGTCCACACGAACACGACCGCCAGCTCCTGGAGGGCGGCAAGCCGCACGGCCGGGCGCATGTAGTCGGAGAACGTGAGGAACGTGCCCCCATACGGTCGGGTGAGCCCCTCCAGCGCGATGCCGCTCAAGATCATCCCCATGGCGTTCTCGCGGACCCCGAAGTGGAGTGTGCGGCCGTACGGTCCCCCCTTCCACAGGCGGGTCTGATGCTCGGACGGTATGAAACTCGGCTGGCCCTCCATGGTCGTGTTGTTGGAATCGGCCAGGTCGGCGCTGCCGCCCCACAGCTCGGGCAGCACGTCCGCGAGCGCCGTGAGGACCTTGCCGGAGGCGGCGCGGGTGGCCACGCCATGGGCATCGGCTTCCCAGGTGGGGAAGGCCTCGGCGAAGCCCTCCGGCATCCTGCGCGCCCGCAGCCGCTCCAAGAGGTCCGCCCGATCGGGATGGGCGGCCTCCCACGCCTCGAACCGCTCCTGCCACTCCCGGCGGGCCTGTGCGCCGCGCTCGGCGACGTGTCTGCGGGTGTGCGCGATCACCGCGTCGTCCACGTGGAACGATTGCTGCGGATCGAAGCCCAGCAGCTTCTTGGTCGCCGCGATCTCGTCGCCGCCGAGCGCGGCACCGTGCGCCTTACCCGTGTCTCGCGCCGTCGGCGCGGGCCAGGCGATGATCGTCGACAGGATGATGATCGTCGGACGATGAGTCACCGCGCGTCCGGCCTCGATGGCCTCCAGCAGCGCGTCGACGTCCTCGACGTAGTCCCCGTGGCCTCGCCAGTCGACGTGGCGGACGTCCCACCCGTACGCCTCGAACCGCAGGGCGACGTCCTCGCTGAAGGAGACATCGGTCTGGTCCTCGATCGAAATCCTGTTGTCGTCGTAGATCAGCGTCATGTTGCCGAGCTGCTGGTGCCCCGCGAGGGAGCAGGCCTCCGAGGCCACCCCCTCCTGAAGGCAGCCGTCGCCCGAGATGACGTAGATGTGGTGGTCGAACGGGCTCTCACCGGGGCCGGCGTCGGGGTCGAACAGACCCCGCTGGCGGCGCTGGGCCATCGCCATCCCGACCGCGCTCGCGAGGCCGGAGCCGAGCGGGCCGGTCGTGATCTCGACCCCCGTGGTGTGGTGCAGCTCCGGATGGCCCGGGGTCAAGCTGCCGCGGGTGCGCAGCGCCTTGAGATCGTCCAACTCCAGTCCGATGCCGGCCATGTACAGCGCCACGTACTGCGTGAGGCTCGCGTGCCCGTTGGACAGCACGAACCGGTCGCGCCCGAGCCAGAAGGGATCGGCGGGGTCGACGCGCATCACGTTCTGGTAGAGCAGGTAGGCCGCGGGCGCGAGGGCCATGGCCGTCCCCGGGTGGCCGTTGCCGACCTTCTGTACGGCGTCGGCGGCGAGCAGGCGCGCCGTGTCCACGGCTCGGACGTCGAGGGCACCCCAGCCTGTACGTTCCACGACAGGCGCCGCGAGGGAGTTGTCCCTGGCTGGGGGCTGGAAGGTGTCGGTCACGTGTTCGCTCCTTGGCGGGATCGGATGGGGCACGGACCTCGCCCGTGCACCGCGGTTCCTTCGCTGTCCTCCTGCGGGCCGGTCGCTCAATCGTCGCGTGCTCGCGCTTCGCCTTCTTTGGAGCTGAGCCTAACCAGGGATACTCCGCAGCGAAACCGCATCCCCGCGACAAGCTCGGGCCGCTCACGGGCCGTAGACTGGGTGTCATGCCGCTCCCCAGGCGGCACCCCGATCGTGGTCGACGCACCTGCGGCACGCCCGCCGGCACCCCTCGGAGCAGTCTCGCCGACGGTCCCGGGGTGGGCCCGGCGGCCGCGACCGGGTCGGCCTCACCCAAGGACACCGTGACCGCCCTGCAGCCTCGACACTCCACCGACGCACCGGCCCCGTCAGCGGCGGCGGCGACCTTCGGCGACTACATGTCCCTGGTCAAACCCCGGATCATCGAGCTACTCCTCGTCACGACCATCCCCGTCATGTTTCTCGCCCACCGCGGGGTGCCCGCGCCGGGGCTGATCCTCGCCACCCTGGTGGGCGGGAGCCTCTCCGCCGCGAGTGCCAACATCCTCAACTGCTACCTCGACCGCGACATCGACCGGCTGATGCACCGTACCCAGAACCGACCGCTCGTCACGGGCGTGATCAGCCCGCGGCGAGCCCTCACCCTCGGCATCAGCGTGGGGGTCGCCTCGGTGCTGGTCCTGGGCCTCCTCGTCAACTGGCTCTCGGCCGCCTTGTCTCTGCTGGCCATCGCGCTGTACGTCGGGGTCTACACGTTCGTCCTCAAGCGCCGCACGGCGCAGAACATCGTCTGGGGCGGCACCGCCGGCTGCGTGCCCGTGCTGATCGGGTGGGCCGCCGTGACGGACTCGCTCGCCTGGGCGCCGTTCGTGCTGTTCCTCGTGGTGTTCTTCTGGACGCCTCCGCACTACTGGCCGCTGTCGATGCGCTTCAAGGAGGATTACGCCGCGGCCGGCATTCCGATGCTGCCGGTCGTCGCGAAAGACGTGGAGGTCGCGCGCCAGATCGTCGCCTATTCGTGGGCGACGGTGGCAACCTCGCTCGTGTTGGTGCCGGTCGCGCCGATGGGCTGGCTGTACGTGGCGATGGCGATCCTGGCGGGCGCGGTGTTCCTCCTCGAGGCTCACCGGTTGCTGCGCCGGGCCCAGGACCCCTCGAACGGGACGCTCGCCTCCCTGAGCCCGATGCGGCTCTTCCACTACTCGATCAGCTACCTGACGCTGGTATTTGTGGCGGTCGCCGTCGATCCGCTGCTCTACCTGCCGCTGCCCTGGTCCTGACGCTCCTGCTCTGTCGCGATGGTCTGTCGCGATGGTCTGTCGCGATGGTCTGTCGCGACACCCCAGCCCAGCCGATCGTCGGACCGACCCGCGGACGTCGCTGCGGTCTGCCGGGCGACCACCGGGGGAGCGGTTTCGGTCAGCGGGTGTCGGGCACGGTTTCGGGGACCACCACCCGGGTCGACAGCACCGCGAATGTCACCGCGGCGGTGAGGACGGCGGCCAGGCCCATGTGCACGGCGACGAGCCCCCACGGCAGCTGCGTGGCGTACTGCAGATACCCGAGGGCCCCTTCGAGCAGCGCCAGCACGAGCACCCTGTCCCACGCGGAACGGTACGAGCTGTCGGCGGCGTCCCGGCGCGAAAGCACCGCGATGAGGACGACCGCCGCGACGAACACCCAGACCGCCGCCGAATGGAACCGCGCGGTGATGAGGGGGTCGAAACCGAACCGTACGGGCTCGTCGGCGTCGCCCGAATGCGGACCTGACCCGGTGACGGCCGTGCCGAGCACCACGATCACCGCGAACGCCCCGCTGGCGGCGTGCGCCAGGCCCTGAAGCCGGGGGGATACCGCCGGAACGTGCCGGCCGTCTCCCTCGTCGTACCGGCGCAACAGCCACGCGGAGAAGGCGACCAGCGCCACCGACAGGAGGAAATGCGGTGACACGGTCTTGGGGTCGAGGCCGGCGAGCACGATGATGCCGCCGACGACGGCCTGGGCGACGATGCCGAGCAGCGGCACCCAGGTCAGGCGGGCGAAGCCGGGTCGGTCGGAGGCCCATCGGCGGGCCGCGTAGATCAACGCGATCGCGACGGCGGCCAGCACGAACGTCATCAGCCGGTTCCCGAACTCGATGAGCGAGTGGTACCCCTGCTCCTGCCCGGCGACCGGCGTGAACGATCCGGGCGTGCACTGAGGCCAGGTCGAGCAACCTAGACCGGAGCCGGTGAGCCGCACGAGTCCGCCCGTCACGATGATGACCATCTGCAGGACGAGGTTGGCCACGAGCGCGGGACGCAGCCAGCCGCGGCCGTAGGCGGACACCGCCCCGCTCGACGAAGGGCTGAGGGCGGCGTCGGGAGAATTCACGCACTCAGGGTAGTCGCGGGGGCCGACATGAAAGACCCAGCCGGGTGGCGCGCCGGACCCCGGTCGATCGAGCCGGACGAACTGCGCGCTGGGCACCGGGACCTACTCGAAGGTAGGGAAGGTAAGGTCGGAAACGCGTGCTCTCCGTCACATGCGGTCGTTGGGCTGCAACGATGGTGATCACGCGGACCATTGCCTCGGGCGAGGCTTGCGGCGGCAACGAAGTTCCCGTGGGTCCCACGAATTCGATACGGACTTCGTGGCCCGCAAGTGGCTCGCCCGTTGTCCCGGCGGCTATGGTCCTGCTGACAACTGCCCGACCCGACACGGCTCCCCGCCGCGTCCGGGACGCACCCGGCGGTCCGGAACGCACCCGGAGCCCGGCGAGAACAGGTGGCCCATGAAGATCGCAGTCCTCGTCAAGTACGTCCCCGAGCCGACCGCGGAGTGGTCCTTCGCGCCGGACTTCACCCTGGATCGCACCGCCGTCGAAGGCCGCCTCAGCGAACTCGATGAGTACGCGGTGGAGCAGGCGGTGCGTCTGGTCGAGGGCGGGCTAGACGGAGAGATCACGTACGTCACCGTCGGTCCCGCCCGCGCGGCCGACGGCCTGCGCAAAGCCCTCGCCATCGGAGGCCAGGGGGCCGTCCACGTCCTGGACGACGCCATCCACGGCTCCGACGCGCTCGGCACGTCCCGGGTGCTCGCGGCCGCGCTGAGCAAGGTGGGCTTCGACCTCGTGCTCGCCGGAATGTCGTCCACCGACGCCGAGATGTCCGTCGTCCCCGCGATGGTCGCCGACCGACTCGGCATCAACCAGGCGACGTTTGCCGGTGCGCTGTCGGTCGACGGAGACACAGTGAACATTCGCCGCGAGAGCGACACCGAGACGATCGTCGCCTCGGCCGCGCTCCCCGCGCTGGTCACGGTGACCGACCAGACCCCCGAGGCCCGCTACCCGGCCTTCAGGGCGATCATGGGCGCCAAGAAGAAGAAGGTCACCACGTTCTCGCTCGCCGACCTTGGCGTGGACCCGAGCAGCGTCGGTTCCGGCGCCGCCCTCACCAAGGTGCTGTCCCTGGAACGCGAGCCGGCGCGGGTCGCCGGTGAGGTCGTCGAGGACGACGGCACCGGCGCCACCCAGATCGCCGACTTCCTCGCCGCCCGCGGGCTGCTCTGATCCCCGACCTGGAGGAAACCACACTGATGTCACAGGTTCTTGTCCTGGCCGAGGTCACCCCGTCCGGAGTGCGTAAGGCCACGTTGGAGTTGCTGACCTTCGCCCGCCGGCTCGGCGAGCCCGCTGCCGTCCTGTGCGGCACCGCCGACCCCGCCGCCGTAGCCACCCTGGCCGAATACGGCGCTGCGACGGTGTACACCGTGCCCGGGAGCGAATTCGACTCTCACCTGGCGCTGCCCACCGCGGAGGCGCTCGTGGCTGTCGCCGCGCAGGCGGCCCCGTACGCGATCCTGGTCACGAGTGGGCCGGACGGCAAGGACGCGGCGGCGCGGGTCGCCGTGCGTCTCGACGCGGGGATCGTCACCGACGCCGTCGACCTCGAATCCGACGGAGGCAGCGTCATCGCCACCCAGTCGGTCGTGAACGGCTCCTACCGCGCGCGTACTCGGATCACGAGCGGTACGGCGGTCGTCACCGTGCGCCCGAACTCGGTGACCCCCGAGCCGTCGCCGGCCGATGGCGCCGTGGTCGAGGTGGCGGTCACGTTCAGCGACGCCGCCAAGGGCACCGTCGTCGAACGCCGTGACCCGAAGACCTCCACCGGCCGCCCGGATCTCACCGACGCGACCAGCGTGGTCACCGGCGGGCGAGGTGTCGGGTCTCAGGACGGCTTCGCGCTCGTCGAGCAACTCGCCGACGCGCTCGGCGCGGCGGTAGGCGCGACGCGCGCGGTGACCGACCTCGACTGGGCCAGCCATGATCTGCAGATCGGGCAAACGGGGAAGACCGTGTCTCCGAGCCTGTACCTGGCCGTCGGGGTGTCTGGTTCCATCCAGCACCGGGCCGGAATGCAGTCCAGCAAGACGATCGTCGCCATCAACAAGGATCCGAAAGCCCCGATCTTCGCCGTCAGCGACTTCAGCGTGGTGGGCGACCTGCACACGGTCATCCCCACCCTCATCGAGCAGGCGCGAGCCCGGAAGGCGTGAGGCAGGCCAGGACGCGGC
>JBDTWM010000017.1:0-34156 GCA_040006675.1 Dermatophilaceae bacterium
GCGGGACAGGGCGCCGGCACGTGCCCGTACGCGGGAGAAGCCGCCTGAACGAGGGTGAGCAGCAGACTTACCACACTGCGTCGCGTCTTTGGAGGTGCCGGTGGCCGAACGGATTCTGATCGTCGACGACGAGCCTCACATCCGGACGTTCCTGCGCGCGTATCTAGAGGCAGACGGCTTCGACGTCGTCGAGGCCGGGACGGGGCGCCAAGCCGTCGCCGAGATCCGCGCGGAGAACGCGGATCTGGCGATGGTGCTCCTCGACATCGGCCTGCCCGACCTCGACGGCATCGAGGTGTTGCGTCACATCCGGTCGACTGGAGACCTCCCGGTCATCCTGGTGACCGCCCGCGCGGAGGAGGTCGACAAGCTGATCGGGTTGGCCGTCGGCGCCGACGATTACGTGGTCAAGCCGTTCGGCCCCCGCGAGGTGGTCGCTCGCGTCAAGGCCGTGCTGCGCCGGGCGAGTCGTGCCCCCTCGACGGCCTCGAGCGTCGGGGGGCGCCTCCTGTTCCCTGGCTTGACGATTGACCGGGCAACGCGTGAGGTCACCCACGACGAGAAGAGCGTCGAGTTGACGGCGTTGGAGTTCGACATCCTGGTGATGCTCGCGGCTGCGCCGGGTCGCGTCTACACGCGCGCCCAGATCCTCGAAGAGGTATGGGGGTACGACCATCTCGGTGACGAACGCGTCGTGGACGTGCACGTGGGCAACATCCGTCGGCGCTTGTCGGACGACGCCGTCAACCCGAGCATTATCGGGACCGTCCGCGGCGTCGGCTATAAGTTCGTCCTCAAGTCGGCGCGCCAGGCATGAACCGCCTGTCCGTGCGGCTCATCGCCTCGCACGTGCTCGTCGCGGTCGTCGGAGCCGCCACGGCGTTCATCGTGGTCCGGTTGGCGGCCCCCGCCCTGTTCGACGAGTCCCTGCGACACGGGCAGGGGATGGGGTGGGGCGCCGGTGGCCCCGGCCAAGGCATGGCGCAGCAGCTGCGGGAGGCGTTCGCGTCGGCGGTCGACCAGGCGAACCTGATCGCAGCTCTCGCGGCCGTGCTGGCGGCCGGGGCGGTGGGGGCCTTCGCGGCGTACCGGTTGCTGGGCCCGCTGCGTCGGATCGGCGCGGCGACGCAGCGGATTGCCGCAGGCCATTACGACGAGCGCGTGGAGCCGACGAACGAACGGGAACTGTCGGCGCTCGGAGACGACGTCAATCGGCTTGGCTCGGCGCTCGCCCGCACCGAGGCGACGCGCGTGCGGTTGCTGGGTGAGGTGGCCCACGAGATGCGCACGCCTCTCACAGTGATCGAAGGGTATGCCGCTGGGATGCGCGAGGGGTTGATGCCGTTGAACGGCGAGAACCTGGAGGTCATCACGGGAGAGGCGGGTCGGCTCCGACGCTTGGCCGACGACCTTTCGGCCCTGTCCCGGTCAGCGGAACACCGCTTCGATCTCGATCCCCGGCCGCACGAGTTGGGTGCTGTGGTCGCGCGAGCCGCCGAGCGGCTGCGTCCCCAGGCCCAGGAGGCGGGCGTGGAGCTGGTCCTCGACCTCGCGGGTACCCCCACGACTGCCGTCGTCGACGACGCGCGGATCGAGCAGCTGATGACCAACCTCATCCGCAATGCGCTCCGCGCGACCGCGCCGGGTGGGCGCGTGACCGTGTCCGTGGCCCCCCGCCCGGAGGGAGCCGGGTCCAGCGTCTCGGTCTGCGACACCGGAGTCGGCCTGTCTCCGGACGACGTGGAGCGGGTGTTCGAGCGCTTCTACCGGGTGGAGGGCACGCCCGCCGGGCGCGACGGCGGATCGGGGATCGGGTTGACGATCGCCCGGGACATCGTGCGAGCGCACGGGGGGGACCTGGTGGCCTCGTCGCCGGGCCTCGGCCTGGGTGCCACGTTCGTGGCCACCCTGCCTCCGTCGTCCGGGCGAGGCGCGGTTACGGCTCGGTGACGACGCGCGGCTTCGGGGCAGGCAGCTCGATCGTCCGTGCCCGGTCTCGCCTACCGGTGGGACTTTGCCCGCGCGAAGTCTCACCACGGGGCGCGTCGCCGTGATGGGCTATGCCTAGATCACGGGCGTGCTCGGGACCGTCGACAGTCCGGTCGAGTCATCCCGACCCCCGACGGTGAGGAGCCCCGCATGAACCGCGTCGACCACACGCCGCTGACCCCCCTGTCCTTTCTCGAGCGATCGTCGTCCGTGTGGCCTGACAAGAAGGCGGTCGTATACGGCGACACTTCATGGACCTACCGGGAATTCGCGGACGAGGTGGCCACGATGGCCACGGCGTTGGCGGCCTCCGGCGTGCAACGGGGGGACCGGGTGGCGTACATGATGCCCAACCTCCCCCACCTGTTGGCGGCGCACTACGCGGTGCCGTTGATCGGCGGGATCCTCGTCGCGATCAACACCCGCCTGTCCGCGGAGGAGATCGCCTACATCCTGCACCACTGCGAAGCCAAGGTCGTCGTCGCCGACGGCGGGCTCCTCGATGTGATCGCCCGCGCGGTGGCGCTCCTCGAGGAGGCCCCCGAGGTCGTGCTGATCGACGACGAGGTCGCCGGCGTGGCGGCGCAGGAATCCGACAAGGCGTCGCTGGGCACGAGTCTGGTCACCCTGCGCGACTTCCGAGCCCGGGCGCAGGCCGCCGACGTCGAGCTGACCTGGGGGGTGCCGGACGAATACGACAGCATCAGCCTGAACTACACATCCGGCACGACCGGTCGGCCGAAGGGCGTCCTTTACCATCACCGAGGGGCGTACCTGAACAGCCTCGGCGAGATCATCCACTCGGGTTTCACCCGGGACACGCGCTACCTGTGGACGCTGCCGATGTTCCACTGCAACGGCTGGTGTACGACGTGGGCGATCACCGCGATCGGGGGGACGCACGTCTGCCTGCGAGAGGTGCGCGGCGACGTGATCTGGGAGCTGATCCGCGCCGAGAACATCACCCACTTGAACGGGGCGCCCACCGTGTTGACCGCCATCACTCACGACCCTGCCGCGGGTCCGCTGGAGCGCCCGGTCACGATCACGACGGCCGGGGCGCCGCCGGCTCCGGCGACGATCCTCGGCATGAACGAGCTGGGCTTCTCGATCGTCCACGTCTACGGGCTGACTGAGGTCTACGGCCCGTACTCGGTCTGCGAACCGCAGGACGCCTGGGCCGATCTGGACGCCGAGACCCGCGCCAGGCTGCTGTCGCGGCAGGGCGTCGGCATGGTGCAGACGGATCCGGTCAGGATCGTCGACGAGGACATGGCCGATGTGCCCGCCGACGGCGAGACCATGGGCGAGATCGCGATGCGGGGCAACAATCTCATGTCCGGCTACTACAAGGACGCCCCCGGCACGGCGGAGGCGTTCAGGGGCGGCTGGTTCCACACGGGTGACCTAGGCGTCATGCATCCCGACGGGTACATCGAGCTCCGAGACCGCGCCAAGGACGTCGTGATCTCCGGTGGGGAGAACATCTCCACCGTCGAGGTCGAGCAGGCACTCATGAGCCACCCGAGCGTCCTGGAGGTCGCGGTGATCGGCGTCCCGGACAAAAAATGGGGAGAGGTACCCAAGGGCTTCGTCAAGCTCAAGAACAACATGGACGCGACGGCCGAGGAGCTCATCGACCATGTGAAGAGCAAGATCGCCCGCTACAAGGCGCCGAAGGCCGTCGAGTTCGTGGTGGAGCTGCCCAAGACCAGCACCGGCAAGATCCAGAAGTTCGCGCTGCGCGACGCCGAATGGGGCGAGGGGGACAAGCGTATTCAGGGCTGACCGGCACGACGCTCAGCGTCGCACTCCGCCCAACTGGCTACGGGACGAGGACCGCCGCGCCGGTCACCCGATCGTGCGCGAGGTCTGCCAGCGCACGATCGGCCCGCTCCAGGGGGTACGTCGTTGTCTGCGCGCGTACTCCCAGCCGTGCGGCGAGGGTGAACAGCTCCTCGCCGTCCAGACGGGTGTTGGACTCGACGCTGGTCAGGGTGCGCTCGCGGAACAGGTGGGCCTGGTAGTTCATGGCAGGTACGTCGCTCATGTGGATGCCCGCGAGCGCGAGCGTGCCTCCAGGGGCGAGCGCTGCCAGAGCGAGAGGTACGAGCTCTCCTGCGGGCGCGAAGATGATGGCCGAGTCCAGCGGCTCCGGCGGGCTGAAGCCATCGTCCACGGCGGAGGAGGCCCCGAGTCGCAGCGACAGTGCCCTCGCGGCCGGGCTTCGGGTGACCACGTGCACCCGGGCGCCCTGCGCGAGGGCGATCTGGGCGGTGAGGTGCGCGCTGCCGCCGAAGCCGTAGAGCCCCAGCGTCCCGCCGGGCGGCAGCTGCGCGCGCCGCAGCGCCCGGTAGCCGATGATCCCCGCGCACAGCAGCGGCGCGGCGCTCACGGGGTCCAGGTCGGCGGGTAGCCGATACCCGAACGCCTGCGGCGCCACGGCGTATTCGGCGTACCCGCCGTGGGCGTCCCAGCCCGTGTATTGCGAGGCTCCACAGAGGTTTTCGTTTCCCCTTCGGCAGGGTCGACAGACGCCGCAGGTGTGCCGCAGCCAGGCGATCCCGACGCGATCCCCGAGCTCGAAACGCTCTGCGCCGGGACCGAGCTCGACGACCGTACCGACCACCTCGTGCCCGGGAGTGACGTTCGGCAGGTGCACGGACAGGTCGCCTTCGGCGACGTGCAGGTCGGTGCGGCACACGCCGCAGGCGTCGACGCGCAGCAGGACCTCGCCGATCCCCGGCGTCGGAATCGGCCGCGTGACGAGCCGCATCGGCTGTTCGTCGATCGGCCCGGGCTTTCTCACTGACCAGGCGCGCATCGTCCGCGTGGCCGGCGTCGCATCGCCGGCGGCCAGGGTTTCTCCGGTCATGGCTCCATGATTCCGTGCCCCCGGGTCTTGCGCTCGGTGGGAGGCCTGAGAATCATTCATCGAATGATGAACGAGGGTGGACGCGATGCACCCGCGCCCCTCGCAGCGTCGGGCCTGGCGACGAGCGCCGGCCCGGTCCACGGCCCGGTCGACGGCCCGGCGGTGAGGGTGCGCGGGCTTCAGGTGCGCCGCGGGGAGCGGCTGGTGCTTCCCGGGCTCGACCTGGACGTGCCGCGCGGCGCGGTCGTCGGGCTGCTCGGTCCGAGCGGCGGTGGGAAGTCCACGCTATTGCGCGCGATTGTCGGCGTGCAGCAGACGCACGCTGGTTCGATCGAGGTGCTGGGTCGGCCCGCCGGTTCGCCGGAGTTGCGCCACCAGGTCGCGTACGTCACGCAGTCACCGAGCGTGTACCCCGACCTGTCCGTGCGCGACAACCTGCGCTACCTGGCCGCGATCCTCGGCGCCGGCGTGGATCGCGTCGAGCGCGCCGTGGCGGCGGTCGACCTGGCCGACCACGCCGACGATCGCGTCGATCGGCTCTCGGGCGGGCAGCGTGCCCGCGCCTCCCTTGCCGGCGCCCTGGTGAGCGACCCCGAACTGCTTGTCCTCGACGAACCCACGGTCGGGCTCGACCCGGTGCTGCGCCGGGACCTGTGGGATCTCTTCCATCGGCTCGCCGACCGCGGCGCCACGTTGTTGGTCTCCAGCCACGTGATGGACGAGGCCGCCCGCTGCGATCGGTTGCTGCTGGTGCGCGAGGGACGCATCCTCGCCGACGACACCCCTGCCGATCTGCTGAGACGCACCGGCTCCCCCGACGCCGAAGCCGCGTTTCTCTCGCTGGTGGAGGCCCACCAGGGCGTCCACCCGCCGCAGACCAGCGCCGCGGCACCTGCCCGCCGACGAGAGGAGCCCGCCGCCACCGGCGCGGCGAAGACGACCGGCGGGCGAGGACTCCCCGCCACCGCGGTGCGCGTGTTGCGCCAGCTGCGCGGAGATCACCGCACTATCGCGCTACTTCTGGTGGTGCCGTGCGTCCTGCTCGGGCTGCTCGCCTGGATGTACACCGGCACGCCGATGTTCGCGCAGGTGGGGCCGCCGCTTCTCGGCATCTTTCCCTTCACGGTCATGTTCGTGGTGACCAGTGTGACGATGCTGCGCGAACGCACCGGCGGCACGCTGGAGCGGTTGATGACGACGCCGCTGCGACGCGGGGACCTCATCGGGGGCTACGCGCTCGCGTTCGGGGTCGCGGCCATCGTGCAGGCCCTGGTGGCGACGGCGTGGTCGGTCGGGGTGTGTGGGCTAGAGGTGCGGGGGCCGCTGCTTGCGCTTGTGCTGGTCGCCCTGCTCAACGCGCTGGGCGGGACGGCGTTCGGGCTGTTGGCGAGCGCCTTCGCGCGTACCGAGTTCCAGGCCGTGCAGTTCCTCCCCGCGTTCGTGTTCCCGCAGTTCCTGCTGGCCGGTCTGCTGGTGCCGCGGGACGATCTGCCTCGGGTGCTCAAGGCGGTCTCCGATGTGTTCCCGTTGTCGTACGCGGTGGACGCGATCCAATACGTCGCTCGGGAAGCCGACCCGTGGGCCGACATGCGCACCCCGCTGCTGATCCTCGTCGGCTTCTGCGCTGTCGCCCTCGTCAGCGCGGCGCTGACGCTCCCGCGTCGCACGCCGTAGCTGCACGCGCCGCGTTGCCGATGACATCGCCCCCGGTGGCGGAGCGCTGCGCAGGGCGGGGGAGTGCTACTGCAGCAGAGTCCGGTCGGACAGCCCGCCGCGAACCTGCTCGAACGCGTCCAGCAGGGTCTGCACCCTGGCCTTCTTCTTGCGCTCGCCGGACAGCTCGGCGATGATCTGGCCTTCGTGCATCATGATCAGTCGGTCACCCAGGTGCAGCGCCTGTTCCATGTTGTGGGTCACCATCAGCGTGGTGGGCTGGTGCCGCTGCACCAGCTCCTTGGTCAGACGCACCACCAGGGCGGCGCGCTGCGGGTCCAGGGCCGCGGTGTGCTCGTCGAGCAGGAGGATCTCCGGTTCGGAGAACGTCGCCATGAGCAGTGACAGCGACTGCCGCTGGCCGCCAGACAGCAGCCCGACCCGCGCGGTCAGCCGGTTCTCCAGACCCTGTTCCAGGCTCTTCAGCTCCTCGGCGAACCGCTCGCGGCGCTCCTTGGTCACGCCGCGGCCCAGCCCGCGCGAAGAGCCCCGCAGGTACGCGATGGCCAGGTTCTGCTCGATCGTCAGGTCCGGCGCCGTGCCCTGTTGGGGATTCTGGAAGACTTGCCCGATCCAACGGGCCCGGGCGTGGTCGCCGAGCTTCGTGACGTCGCGGCCGCCGATGCGTACGGATCCCGAATCCGGTTTCAGCATCCCCGAGACATGGTTGAGCAGCGTGGACTTGCCCGCCCCGTTAGAGCCGATGATCGTGACGAACTCGCCCGCCTCAAGATCCAGCGACACCCCGTCGAGAGCGACCCGTTCGTTGACCGTGCCGGGAAAGAACGTCTTGCGCAGCTCGATCAGCTCGAGCATCACGCCCCCGTCCCGGCCGCGTGGCTGCCGGCAGCGCTGCGCTGGGCCGCGCGCAGCCCCGGCACCCTGCGGAAGATCTGCCACTGCGGCAGGATCAGCGCCAGGACGACGAGGACGGCCGATGCCAGCTTCATGTCGTTGGGATCGAGCCCGACGTTCATCGCGACCTGGATCGACACGCGGTACAGGACCGAACCGAACACGACCGCGAACGCCGCCACCAGGATGGTGCGCGTGCCGAGGATCGCCTGGCCGAGGATCACCGAGGCCAGGCCGGCGATGATCAACCCGACGCCCATGGAGATGTCGGCGAACCCCTGGTGCTGGGCGACCATCGCCCCGCACAGACCCACGAGCCCGTTGGACAGCGCCAGGCCCAGGACCTTGTACGAGTCCGTCGCCACGCCGAAGCTGCGGGCCATCGCCTCGTTGTTGCCCGTGGCCTGCATCCCGAGGCCCATGTCGGTGTGCAGGAACGCGACCACCAGCGCCAACACCATCAGGGTGCCCACCGAGAAAATCGCCACCGACGTCCAGGTGCCGGCCAGGCCCGCCTGACGCAAGGGGGAGAGCAGCGTGTCTTGACCGAGGAGCGGCTTGTTCGCCCCTCCCATGATGCGCAGGTTGATCGAGTACAGCCCGATCTGCGTCAGGATGCCCGCGAGGAGCCCGTTGATCCGACCCTTCGTGTGCAGCAAGCCCGTGATGATCCCGGCGGCGAACCCGGTCACGAACCCGGCCGTCGTCGCGAGGGCCGGCGGCGCCCCGCCGATGATCAGCGTCGCGGCGGTCGCGCCACCGGTGGTGAAGCTGCCGTCAACCGTGAGATCCGGGAAATCCAGGATGCGGAACGTCAGGTAGACCCCCAGCGCCATGACGGCGTACAGGACCCCCAGCTCGAAGGCGACGATCATGGGCCGTCCCTTTCGCGCGGCGACTGGCCGCGGCTACTTGATGACCTCGTCCGCGCGTTTGACCAGCTCGTCGGGCAGCGTGACGCCGGCCTTCTGGGCGGCGGCGGCGTTGACGATCAGCTTGTACGTCGTCTGCTTCTCCACGGGCATGGTGGACGGCTTCGCGCCGTCCTTGAGGATCCGGATCGCCATTTTGCCCGTCTGCACGCCGAGGTCGGAGTAGTTGATGCCGTACGTGGCCATGCCGCCCTTCCTGACGGAGTCGCCTTCGCCCACGACGACGGGCAGGTGCTTGTCCTGCGCGACGCTCAACACCGCCGAGATGGCCGACACGACGGTGTTGTCGGTCGGCACGTAGATCGCGTCCACGTCGAGAGACTGGGCGGCCTGGGCGACCTCGCTGGTGTTGGTGACGGCCTTCGTCTCGATCTGGAGGCCGAGGGCGCCCGCCGCGTCCTCAGCCATGCGGACCTGCACGGCCGAGTTGACCTCGGCGGAGCTGTAGACGATCCCGACCTTCTTCGCGTCCGGCTTGATCTCCTTGACGAGGGCGAGCTGCCGGTCGACGGGGTTCATGTCGGTCGTGCCCGTCACGTTGGCGCCAGGCACCTCGAGGGACCTGACCAGTTTGGCAGCCACGGGGTCGGTGACGGCGGTGAAGAGGATCGGCTTGTCGGTGATGGCCGTCGCCGTCGCCTGCGCCGTGGGCGTGGCGATCGCGAGCACCAGATCCTTGCTCCTGAACTTGTTCGCGATCGAGGTGAGCGTCGCCTGCTCGCCCTGCGCGTTCTGCTCTTCGAAGTTGGCCTGGATCCCGGCGTCGGTAAACGCCTTCTTGAAGCCGTCGCGCGCCTCGTCCAGCGAGGGATGAGAGATGATCTGGGAGATCCCGATCTGGTACGTCGGGCCCGAGCCGCCCGCGCTCGAGCTGCTCGAACCCGAACCACTGCCGCAGGCGGCGAGCGAGAGCGAGCCGACGAGGCTGATGGCGGCGACCCAGGCGGGGCGGCGGGTCAGTCGAGGCATCGAGGAAGTCCCTTCGTCAAAGCATGTGCATGTCGAGGCGGTGCCACCGAGAGTAGCTGCCTGGCTGTGTCGCACGATGCCATGACGCAGATCACGAAACGATCCGGGCCGATAGTCTGGACGGGACGACGCGCAGGATGCGTGCGCCCGGCGGGCCGGCATGCTGTCCGGCCCGGGCACGCGTCGGTGGATCGGTGGAGGGAGAGGTAGCCGCGGTGCCAGACGCCAAGACTGTCCTGTCCGCATCGCTGCGCCGCCTCGCTCGGGAGGGCCGTCTCCGGCGGCTCGCCGAGACACCCACGATGAGCCGGGAATTCGTCCACCGGTACGTCGCGGGCGAGGGCGTGAGCGCCGCCGTCGCGGTCGCGACGGACCTGATCGCCAAGCGCCGGCTGGTCTGCCTGACGCTGTTGCGTCCCCCGCCCGAGAGTGGGGACGACGCGCGTTCGGCGGCAAAGCGCTATCGCAAGCTTCTTCGCCGGCTCGACGAATCGGGGCTCGGTGGGGCCGACCGGTGCGAGGTCAGCTTCTCCCTGGAGGCGATGGGCGTGGAGCTGGGCGCCGAGGGTCCGGCGCTCGCCCTGGAACTCTCCCGGCGCGTCTGTCAGGCGGCCGCTAACCGCGGCGCGCTCGTCACGGTCGAGATGCACCGAGGCGGGGACGTCGACGCCACGGTCGAGACCGTGGCCGACCTGCGCCAGGACTTCCCGTTCGTGGGCATCTCGCTGGAGGCTGCCCTGCGCCGCACCGAGTCCGACGTGCGTGACCAGCTCGGCACCCGGGTGCGGCTCTGGCGCGGGCCCTCCGGTGGCGCCGATGACCGGTTCGGCACGCCGGCTCAGGTCGACCGGGCCTTCGCGCGCAGCGTGCGGCGGCTCATGGCCCACCCCGGCGGCACGCCCGTCGTGTCCACCCAGGACCTACGCCTCATCGAGATCACCGAGGCGCTGGCCCGCTTCCACGGCCGCCCGTCGGACTCGTACGAGATTCAACTGCGCTACGGTGTGAGACCGGCCACCCAGGCGAACGTGGGCGACCGCGGCGACCGGATGCGGGTCTACACCCCCTTCGGCGACGACTGGTACGCCTATCTGATCTCCCGCGTGGCGGACGACCCCACGAATGTGGGCGACCTGCTCAAAGCGGTGTTCGCGCGGTAGAGGTCCCTCGGACACTCTCGACGACACAGGCCAGGAGGTTCCCGTCATGCGCCATCTCGCCGTCCTCGGCGCCGGAATCATGGGATCGGCGATCCTGTCGGCGGCCCTCGACCAGGGCGCCTACCGGCTTCCTGACGTGCGCGCCACGACGTTGGATGACGGCGCCCGGGCCGCGCTGGAGGAGCGCGGGGTCGCGGTGGTCGGCAACGCCGAGGCGGTCGCCGAGGCGGACGTGGTGCTGGTCGCCGTCAAGCCCGACGCGGTGCGCGACGTCCTCGCCGATATCCGCTACGCGCTGCCGCACGACGCGCTGGTGATCAGCGTCGCGGCGGGGGTACGTCTGTCGACCCTCGAGGGCGGCCTGCGGGTGGGGACGGCGGTCATCCGCGTCATGCCCAACACGCCGGTCCTGGTCGGCCAGGGCATGCTCGTCCTGTCCGCGGGGCAGGGGTGCAGCCCGGAGCAGGTCGCGCGGGCAAAGGAGCTGCTGGCTGCCTGCGGTGTCGTACGGGTCCTGCCGGAAAAACTTCAGGACGCGGTCACCGGCGTCTCGGGGTCGGGCCCCGCGTACGTCTTCGCCTTCGTGGACGCGCTCATCGAGGGGGGCGTGGTCGCGGGCCTGAGCCGCGCCGACGCGACGCAGCTGGCGGTTCAGACGGTGGCGGGCGCCGCCGAACTGCTGCGCGCCACAGGCACGCACCCGGCGCTCCTGCGGGAGCAGGTCACGAGCCCGGGCGGCACCACGGCGGAGGCCTTGCGGGTCCTTGACGCCGCGGGGATGCGGGCGGCGGTCGTGGACGCGGTCCAGGCCGCCGTGCGCCGTTCACGAGAGCTCGGCGGCTGATGCCCCGGGGGTGCTGCGCGTGTGGGGGGAGGGGGCGCATTGCGTGCGCTGATCAGTCGTGGGTACGTTCGTCTCCGGGCCTGCGCCGCGGGTCGCGTCCCCTCCCGGCATGTCCTCGGACGGAAGGCTGAAGCATGACCTCTGAGTTCACTGTGCACGTCCTGGACGAGGTCGACTGGATGACGTACCGCGACATGCGGCTGACGGCCCTCAAGGAGTCGCCGGACGCGTTCGCGGCGACGTACACGCTGGAGGAGGCGTACGAGGAGTCTCTTTGGCGCGAACGCATGCGGCGCGCCACGCGCCTCGTGGCCCTCGACGACAACGCGCCCGTCGGCATCTTGTCGATCGGGGGGGCCGACGCGGACTTCGACGACGCGGCCGAGCTCTTCGGGCTGTGGGTCCGCCCCGAGCTGCGCGGCGCCGGAGTCGCCAAGGACCTGTTCAACGCGGCGTCCCAGGAGGCAGCGCGCAGCGGGGCGCGACAGCTCGTCTACTGGGTCGGGACGGATAACGGTCGGGCCGTAGCTTTCGCCAGCGGCCGCGGCTTCCGGCCGTCCGAACAGCGGCGCCCCATGGGGGGCGGCCGCAACGGCGAAGAAGAGGTTGCGATGATCCTCTCCCTGGGCTCTCGGTGAGCGGTTCACGATTCCGACCGGCGCTCGGAGGGGCCTGGGCCCGGCTGTGTCGCGCCTTTGCCTTTCGGAGGGGCGGAAACGTCGCTACGGTTCGGGCATGGTGACGCGGGTCGGTATCGTGTGGGACGAGAGCCTCATGGGCTACGACTTCGGTGGACACCATCCGATGAACCCCGTACGCCTTGACCTGACGGCCCGACTGTGCCGGGAGTTCGGCCTCTTCGAAGGGCCTGGGGTGTCGTTGATCAACCCCGATGTCCCCGCCGACGAGATCCTGCTCGCCGTGCATACCGCCGCGTACCTGGAGGCCGTCAAGCTCGCCTCGGTGAACCCGGCGTTGGCGCAACCCCAGTTCGGGCTGGGCACCGACGACGACCCCGCCTTCTTCGGCATCCATGAGATCAGCGCACGGATCGCCGCGGGCACGCTCGCGGCCGCCCGGGGCGTCTGGCAGGGCGACTTCGACCACGGGATCAACTTCGCGGGCGGCTTGCACCACGCGATGCCCGGCGCCGCTTCTGGGTTCTGCATCTATAACGACGCGGCGGTGGCGATCCAGTGGCTGCTGGACCACGGCGTGCAGCGGGTGGCGTATGTCGACGTGGACGTCCACCACGGCGACGGCGTCGAGCGGATCTTCTGGAACGAACCGCGGGTCCTCACGGTGTCGATGCACGAGACCGGTGCGGTGCTGTTCCCCGGCACCGGATTCGCCGCAGACACGGGCGGGCCCGATGCGCCCGCCGGCGCGGTCAACGTGGCGCTGCCACCGGGCGTCGGGGACGCCCCCTGGCTGCGGGCGTACCACGCGATCGTGCCGGCGGTGCTGCGCGCCTTCGACCCGCAGATCATCGTCTCCCAGCACGGGGCGGACACACACAGTGCCGACCCTCTCGCGCACCTCGCGTTGTCGGTGGACGCGCAGAAACTGGCGATCGAGAGTATGCACGAGCTGACGCACGAGCTGTGCGAGGGCCGGTGGGTGGGTTTGGGGGGTGGCGGTTATGAGGTGATCGAGGTGGTGCCCCGTACCTGGACGCACCTCGTCGCGATCGCGCTCGACCGAGGCATCCCGCTCGACGAGCCGGTGCCCGAGGCCTGGCGTCGCTACGTGCAAGAGCGCTTCGGCGTCGTCCCTCCCGCGCTGATGGGCGACGGCGCGTCGGATCGCGGCCGGATCTGGTGGCGGCCGTGGGAGGCCGGGTTCGACCCGGACAACAGCGTCGACCGCGCCATCATGGCCACTCGCGAGGCGGTGTTCCCCGGCCTCGGGCTCGACATCTGGTACGACTGATCCCCCCCGGTGGCAGCCGCGCTTCGTCTCTCCAGTTCGATTGCGCCGCAGGGGCCTTCGTGCGCCGAACGGCGACTGGCGGCGGCCCGCTCGGCCTCTGCGGGGGTTGAGATCGTGGCATGATGAGGCTGCCGCGCCGAGCTCTCGGGCCCATCGCGCCGTCGTCCCTGTCACCCGTCTGCGCCCAAGGGTTTGTTTCCCCGCGCACTCCCTGGAGGTCACTTTCATGCTCGACGTCGCCCGCTCCGACGCCTCGCATTTGCTCACGGTCGCGGAGGTCGCCGCGCGTCTGCGAGTGTCGAAGATGACCGTGTACAGGCTCATCCACGGCGGGCAGTTGCCGGCACTGCGCGTGGGGCGCTCCTTCCGAGTGCCCACCCAAGCTGCAGAGGACTACGTGGTAGCGGCGCTCGTCGACACGGTGTAGTCCTCCCGAGCCGCTCGACGCGGGTGGTCAGGAAGCCGGCCGTGCCGCGGCCGGACCGACTGCCCCGTGCGGCCGTTTGGTTGCCGGCCGTTGTGGGCAGTACGCTGACCTGCGGACTACGCACGAAAGGAGCACACATGGGCTCGGTCATCAAGAAGCGCCGCAAGCGGATGGCGAAAAAGAAGCACCGCAAGCTGTTACGCAAGACGCGCCACCAGCGCCGCAACAAGAAGTGACGGCCGCCCACCGCGTGCCACGCATAGGCCCGCTCCCGGATTCTCGGGGCGCGGGCCTCGCCGTGAGGCGGTAGAAACGAGTCATCGGCTCCGAGCTGGATCGGTTCCGGAGCCGCGGGCGAGCGGGGAGGAGCCATGGGCAGCACTATCCTGGTCACCGGCGTCTCGCGGCACCTCGGGGCGGGGGTGGCGCGGCGACTCGCCGACGATCCGGGGGTGTGTCGGGTGCTCGGTCTCGACGTGCTGTCTCCGGGCGATGACCTGGGGCGGGTCGAGTTCGTCCGCGCCGATATCCGCAACGCGGTGGTCGGGCGGCTGCTGGAACACGCGCGCGTCGACACGGTCGTGCACTTGGCGTTGAGCACCGCCGTGACGACCGGAGCCGCCCGGACCTCTCAGAAGGAGGCCAACGTCATCGGAACGATGCAGCTGCTGGCGGCCTGCCAGGCCTCGCCGCTCTTGCGCCGGATCGTGCTCAGGTCGACATCCGAGGTCTACGGATCCTCGGCTCACGACCCCGCCCTCTTTACCGAGGAGCAGGTCGCACCGCGTGCTCGGGCCAGCGGGCCGGTGCGAGACGCGTTGGAGGTGGAGCACTATCTGCGGGCCGCCCAGCGGCGCCGCCCTGACCTGACAGCGACCACCTTGCGCCTGGCTCAGGTGGTCGGCCCGAACGTCCACTCGCGCCTGCTGGACTACCTGCAGCTGCCGGTCATCCCGGTGCCTCTGGGGTTCGACGCCCGCCTGCAGCTCCTCCACGAGGATGACGCGATCGAGGCGATCGTGGCCGCGGCGGTCGGCCCGATGGTCGGGGTCGTCAACGTGGCGGCTGACGGGGTGATCACGCTCCGTCAGGCGGCCGCGCTGGCCGGGCGGACGTACCTCGCGGTTCCCTCCCACAGCGGCGCGCTCATGACGATCCTGGCCCGGCTGTCGGGTTCGAGCTCCTTCAGCGCGGCGGACATCGAGTTCTTGCGCTACGGGAGGGTGATCGACACGACCCGGGTCCGCGAACGGCTCGGCTTCACGGCGCGCTGGGACACGAAAGCGGCGTTCCTCGACGCGGCCAAGGCTTTCGCGCCACCGGTGCCCGCTGTGGGATCCGTCCGGGACTGGGCCGTGGCGCTCGGGGTGGCGGTGCGCAGCGCCGCCGCGTCAACGCGTGAGACGCGGGAGACGCGGGAGACGCGGGAGACGCGGTGAGCACGCAGCCCATCGACGGCGTACCGCCCATCGAGCCCGCCGCGTTGCTCCCGGGCGTGGACGAGGTCGCCCAAGCGGTCGCGGCCCTCGTCGTCGCGTTGCGCTGGGCCGCGCGGCAGGTGGGGGTGCCGGAGGACGAGGTCGAGGACACCGTGGCGGACACGCTCGCCTTCCTGCGCCGCCGGGTCAGCGGTGATTACGCGGTCGACGAGTTCGGCTTCGACGCCGACTTCGCCGACCACGTCTACCTACCGCTCCTGCGCCCGCTCTATCGCAGCTGGTTCCGCGTAGAGGTGCGCGGCATCCACCACCTCCCGGAGACCGGCGGCGGCCTGCTCGTCGCCAACCATTCCGGCACGATCGCGCTCGACTCGCTGATGACGCAGCTGGCCGTCCACGACGAGCACCCGGCGGGACGCCACCTGCGGATGCTGGGCGCCGATCTGGTCTTCTCCCTGCCGGTGGTCGGCGACGTGGCCCGCAAGTCAGGGGCCACCGTGGCCTCCCCCGGTGACGCGGACCGCCTGTTGCAATCCGGGCACCTGGTCGGGGTATGGCCCGAAGGGTTCAAGGGCGTCGGCAAGCCGTTCACGGAGCGCTACCGCCTCCAGCGGTTCGGCCGGGGTGGGTTCGTCGCCTCCGCCCTGCGAGCGGGCGTGCCGATCATCCCGTGCAGCATCGTCGGCGCGGAGGAGACGTACCCGATGCTGGCGAACATCCCTACGGTGGCCAAGGCCCTGCACCTTCCGTATTTTCCGGTCACGCCGACATTTCCCCACTTCGGCCTGCTGGGCCTCGTCCCGCTGCCGAGCAAGTGGATCATCGAGTTTGGGGAGCCGCTGCCGACCTCTGACCTCGGCCCATCGGCCGCGGACGACCCGATGCTCGTGTTCGATATCACCGACCGGATCCGCGAATCGATCCAGCGAACCCTTTACGCGTTGCTCGCCCAGCGCGGGTCAGCGTTTTCCTGACGTCCCATCGCGCACCCGGAGCATCCATGACCAGCGGAGTTCTCCCGGCGGCCGAGCCGCGCATCGTGCTCGTCACCGCGCCCCACTGTCACCTGTGCCGCCGCGCCAGGGCGGTGGTGGAGGAGGTGGCCGCGCGCGCCGGTGTGACGTGGCGGGAACTGGATATCGTGGCTGAGGGGGCTCGAGACCCCCTCTGGTGGGAGCAGGTCCCGGTGGTGCTCGTCGATGGGAAGACCGTGGCGTACTGGCACGTCGAAGCTGCCGCCCTCGTGGCGGCGCTGACGGCGGAGGTGTGAGTCGGCAGGGACGGGTCGACCCGACGCTGGCGCGCGGCGGCCACACCGCGTCGACACCACGTCAGCATCACGTCGACAAGACTGGTCACGCGCGAGGTTTGGCGGGTCATCAGGTTCTGCCTATGGTGGACTGTCCAAGTCTTTTCTTTGACCCGTGAGCGCACGCCCGACGAGGAGAGTTGACCGCCCGTGACCGCCGAGGAGACCGTCGCGTGCTGCGGACTCCCGTCGCCGACTCTCACGGGTGAGACGGGGATCCGATGAGCCTCGTGGCGATGGGCCTTTCGCACCACACCTCCCCGGTGAGTGTGCTGGAGGAGGCGGCGCTTGACGAGGGCGGGGTGATGGCTCTCGCGCGTCGGATCGCGGGAGGTGAGAGTATCCGCGAGGTCCTCGTGCTGGGCACCTGCAACCGCCTGGAGGTGTACGCGGAGGCGTCCACCTTCCACGGCGCGGTGAGCGATCTCGGCGCGGCGCTCGTGGCCGCGACGGGCATCCCGGCGGAGAGGCTCACCGACCATCTCTACGTGCATTACGAGGAGCGGGCGATCGCGCACCTGTTCGCCGTCGCATGCGGGCTGGATTCGATGGCGGTCGGGGAGTCCTCCATCCTCGGGCAGCTGCGCGCGGCGCTACGAAGGGCGCAGCGCGACGGCCGGGCGGGGCCCGCGCTGAACGGGGTCGTCCAACAGGCTCTTCGGGTGGGCAAGCGAGCGCACGCCGAGACCGAGCTGGATCGGGCCAGCGTCTCTCTGGTCGAAGCAGGCCTGTCGAGCGCCTGCGCGCACGTGGGCGCGCTGAGCAACGCCCGGGTGGTCGTCGTGGGCGCCGGCTCGATGGCCGGGCTCGCGGTGGCGACGGTGGACCGGGCGGGGTGCGCCGACCTGGTCATCGCGAGCCGCACGATGGAGCGCGCCCGACGTCTCGCCGCGCCGATCGGTGCGCGGGCCGTGTCCCTGACCCGCTTGGACACCGTGCTGGTCCAGGCCGACATCGTCATCTCCTGCACCGGGGCGGTCGGCCATGTCCTCGACGCCCGGCGGATCGAGACCGTCGCTGACCTGCGACAGGGGCGCCCGCAGGCGTACATCGACCTCGCCCTGCCGCGCGACATCGACCCTCGCGCCGAAGGCGTGCCGGGAGTTCACCTCGTGGGCCTGGCGGAGCTGGGCGAGATCCTGAGCGGCGGGATCGTCGCCGACGACGTTGCGGAGGTGCGGGACCTCGTCACCGCGGAGGTGGCGGCCTACCTCGCCCGTCGCCGGATGGTCCAGGTGGCGCCGACGGTCGCAGCGCTGCGCAGCCGCGCGACCGACCTGCTGGAAGGCGAGCTGGTCCGACTCGACACCCGGCTGCCCGACCTCGACGAACGGCAGCGCGCCGAGGTGCGGCTTGGTATGCATCGCCTCCTCGAGAAGTTGCTGCATACGCCGACCGTACGGGTCAAGGAGCTGGCGGGGCAGTCCGACCCGGGGGACTACGCCCACGCCTTGCGAGAGCTGTTCGGGCTGGATCCGTACGACGTGGCGGCCGTCTCGACGTCGCACGACCCGGGGGTCCTGTCGTGAGGGGGCCGACCTTGCGTCTCGCGACCCGGCGCAGCGCCCTGGCGACCACGCAGGCCGGCTGGGTGGCCGACTTGCTGCGCGCTCGCGGCCATGCCGTCGACCTCGTCCCGCTCGTCACCGAAGGGGACACGAACCGGGCCGCGCTGACCGACATCGGCGGTACGGGGGTGTTCGCCTCGGCCCTTCGCGAGGCCGTGCTCGCCGGGGTCGCAGACCTCGCCGTGCACTCCCTCAAGGATCTGCCGTCGGCGCCGGCGCCGGGGTTGATCATCGCCGCCGTCCCGGTGCGCGAGGATCCGCGCGACGTCCTCGTGAGCCGCCACGGAGCGGGCCTGCGCGAGCTGCCCGCGGGGTCGGTCGTGGGCACCGGGTCACCGCGCCGCGCCGCGCAGCTGACCCTCCTACGCCCCGACCTTCAGGTCCGGCCCGTGCGGGGCAACATCGAGACGCGGTTGTCGCTCGTGGCCGAGGGCTCGTGCGAGGCGATCGTGCTTGCCCGGGCCGGGTTGGTGAGGCTAGGCCGACTCGACGTCGTGAGCGAGGTGCTCCGCTTGGAGGACATGCTCCCGGCCGCCGGCCAGGGGGCACTCGCCGTCGAGTGTCGCGAGGACCGCGACGACGTGCGGGCCCTGCTGGAAGGCATCGAGGACCCGCAGGCTCGCGCGCGTGTCACCGCCGAACGCGCCCTGCTGGCGACCTTGGAGGGCGGCTGCGCCGCGCCGATCGGCGCGCATGCCGACCTGGTCCAGGGACGCGCGGGCATCGCGCTGGTGCTGACCGCCTTCCTCGGGACCACCGAGACATTCTCGGCGCGGGCAACGGGTGTGTCGCGCCGCGCGAGCCTTTCCGGCTCCCCGGCGGAAGCGGAGGCGCTGGGGTGCGCCCTGGCCCGGCGGTTGCTCGATGCGCGCGAGGCGCCGCCGGCGCCGCAGGACGCGGGAGGCGCACGCACGACGAAGCAGGGTCAGGAGCAGGACCAGTGAACGACATCGCCACCGCCGCTCGCGCAGACGACGGGTCCGCACGGATCGCCTTCGTCGGCACCGGTCCCGGCGCTCCCGGGCTGCTCACCGTCCGCGGTGCCGAACTCGTCGCCGAGGCCGAGGTGGTCGTCCTCGACGCGGGGACCCCCCTGGCCAGCGTCGAACGTCACCTCGGCGGCGACGTCCTCGTCGTCGAGGCACGCCCCGGCGAGGAGGGTGATTTGTCCCTCGCCGGGCGCGCCACGGGCCTTGCGGCGCGGGCCGCGGAACGGGCGGCCACGAGGGCGGCAACACCGCCCCCCGCACGGAGCGCGCCGGCGCCGGCCACGACAACCGCCGGCTGCGGAGACGAGCGCCGGCCCCTCGTCGTACGACTTATGGAGGGCGCTTCCGGCACCGCCGACACGTTGCGCGCCGAACTCGCCGCATGCCTGGAGGCGGGTCTCACCGTCGAGGTCGTGCCCGGCGTCAGCAAGGCGACGGCCGTGCCGACGTATGCGGGGATCCCCTGGGCGGGCGGGGACGCCGCCGCCACCCTGATCGTGACCTCGCCCGAGACTCTCGACGGGTGGTCCGCCGGCGCGGCCGCCGATGTCAACGTGATCCTCGTCGGCGCCGTCGAGCGCCTCGCGGCCGGGCTGGACCGGCTTCTGGAGCAGGGCCGCGACCCGCACACCCAGGTCGCGCTCGTCGCCAACGGCTCGACCACGGATCAGCGCACCACCGTCGCCACGCTCGGGGAGACCCCGAAGCAGCTGCGCGCGGGCCGGCTCGGCGATCCGACCGTCGCGGTCGTCGGGCGCGGTGTGGCCGAGCGAGAGGCGTTCAGCTGGTTCGAGTCGCTCCCGTTGTTCGGATGGCGGGTGTTGGTGCCACGCACCAAGGAACAGTCGTTCTCGATGCTCGCCGAGCTGGAGCGGTACGGTGCGGTCGGCGAGGTCGTCCCCACGATCAGCATCGAGCCTCCGCGTACCCCGGCCCAGATGGACCGCGCGATCGAGGGGATGGTCACCGGCCGGTACGAGTGGGTCGGCTTCACGTCCGTCAACGCGGTGCGTGCCGTGCGGGAGAAGTTCGCGGAGCGGGGCCTGGACAGCCGTGCGTTCTCCGGCCTGAAGATCGCCGCCGTCGGCGGGGTGACGGCCGAGGCGCTGCTCGCCATGGGGCTCACCCCCGACCTCGTGCCCACCGGGGAACAATCCGCCAAGGGGTTGCTGGAAGCGTGGCCGGGCTACGACGCCCAACTCGACCCGATCAACGGGGTCTTCCTTCCGCGTGCGGACATCGCGACGGACGTCCTGGTGGCTGGCCTGCAGGAGATGGGCTGGGAGGTCGACGACGTCACGGCGTACCGGACGGTTCGCGCCGCCCCGCCGCCCGCGCCGACCCGCGAGGCGATCAAGAAGGGCGACTTCGACGCGGTGGTCTTCACCTCTTCCTCGACGGTACGCAACCTGGTCGGCATCGCGGGCAAGCCGCACCCGACCACGGTGGTCGCGTGCATCGGCCCGGCCACCGCGCAGACGGCCGAGGAACACGGACTGGTCGTGTCGGTGATGTCGCCGGAGCCGAACGGAGCGGTGCTGATCGAGGCGCTCGCGGCGTACGGGACTCGTCGGGCCGCGGAGGCGCTGGCGGAGGGGCACCGCCCCGTGCGGCCCAGTGAGACCAACCCGCGCCGCCGCAAGAAGTAGGCTCACGGGCGGCGCTTCAGGCCGCCGAACCGACCGGTCAGCGGACCAACGGGACCGACGGGCCAACGGGCCAACGGGCCAACGGAGCAACGGTGCAACGGAGCAACGGAGGGTCAGATGGCCGAGCGTCACGCACAGCTGCGCCACCGACCGCGGCGGCTGCGCCAGACCCCGGCGATCCGGCGCCTGGTCGCCCAGACCCGGCTGCACCCGGCCGAGCTGATCCTGCCGGTGTTCGTACGGGAAGGGGCGGTGGAGCCGATCCCGATCACGTCGATGCCCGGGGTCGTGCAGCACACGCTGACATCGCTGGTCGCGGAAGCGAAACGGGTCGTGGACGTCGGGATCGGCGGGATCATGCTCTTCGGCGTCCCGGCGACGCGGGACGCGATCGGCTCGGGCGCGGACGACCCGGACGGCATCCTCAACGTGGCGCTGCGGGCGGTCCGCGACGCGGTCGGGGACGACACCGTCGTGATGGCCGACCTGTGCCTGGACGAGTACACCGACCACGGGCACTGCGGGGTTCTGCGGGAGGATCCCCGCCGTGGGCCGATCGTGGACAACGACGCGACCTTGGAGCGATACGCCTCCATCGGGCTCGCCCAGGCCCGCGCGGGCGCGCACGTCCTCGGACTGTCGGGGATGATGGACGGCCAGGTCGGGTACGTGCGTGAGACGCTCGACGCGGAAGGGTTCACCGACGCGATCCTGCTGGCGTACGCGGCGAAGTACGCCTCCGGCTTCTACGGCCCGTTCCGCGACGCGGTCGAATCGACGTTGACCGGCGATCGCACGACGTACCAGCAGGATCCTCCCAACGTGACCGAGGCGCTGCGGGAGGTCGCGCTCGACGTCGAGGAGGGCGCCGACCTGGTGATGGTGAAGCCCGCCCTGCCCTACCTCGACATCCTGCGGGCCGTGGCCGAGGTCTCGCCGGTGCCGGTGAGCGCCTACCAGGTGTCGGGGGAGTACGCCCAGATCGAGGCGTCGGCCGGATGGATCGACCGGGACCGCGTGATGATGGAGACGTTGACGTCGATCCGGCGGGCCGGGGCCGCCCAGATCCTGACGTACTACGCGCTGGACGCCGCCGCTCGTTTGTGAGGGCGGATCCCCGGGCGCCGCCCAGGGTGGACGCGTAGCTTAGGACGAGTGAGTACGACGCCCCGCCGCACGCTCAAAAAGCGCCATCTCGTCGAGTTCCTTCAGTTCGGGATCGTGGGCGGGTCGGGCGTCATCGTGAACTTCGCCGTGTTCTACGCGCTCAAGAAGATCACCGGCGTCGACGAGCACCAGATCCGCGACATCCTCTTCCCGCTCTGGCCGACGCCGAAGAACTTCCGCCTCTACCACCTCTTTGCGATGGTCGCGTTTCTCATCGCCAACGTGTGGAACTTCGAGATCAACCGCAGGTGGACGTTCGGCAAGGGCGGCCGGGCCAGCAAGCGGCGGTTCGCGCGCTTCTTCGCGGTCGGCCTCGCGGCGCAGCTGCTCGGGCTGGTCATCATGTCCGCGCTGATGAGCCCTGGGTCCGTCATCGGGCTGCCCCGCGACATCCTGGACGGCTCGACGGGGCTGCGGACGCCGTCGTACTGGGCGCAGGCCATCCAGGTCCTCTGCACGACGCCGATCTCGTTCGTGCTGCAGAAGCTGTGGACGTTCACCGGCAACGGCCCGGGCTCACGGCCGACCCCCGTGGAGCCGGAGCGTCTCACGACCGCCGGGTGACCCGTCCGGCGCCGTCGTCGACCGCATGAGCGAGGATGGGCTTATGCCCGACCAGCCCGACCAGCCCGACCAGCCCGACCGCAACTCGCTTCCCGCCTGGTTGCCCGCCGGGCAGCCGTATCCGACTGATGCCCCTGCCTCCGCGGCCCTCATGGAGCGGGCCCAGCGCGTCACGCCGGGTGGGGTCAACTCCCCCGTGCGGGCGTTCGGCGCCGTCGGGGGGACGCCGCGGTTCATGGCGAGCGCGCACGGCGCCTGGCTCACCGACGCTGACGGGCGGCGGTACGTGGATCTGGTGGGCAGCTGGGGCCCGATGATCCTCGGACACTGCGACGAGCGGGTGTTGGCGGCGGTGCGGGAAGCCGCCGGGCGGGGGTTCTCGTTCGGGATGCCCAGCGAGGGCGAGGTCGCGCTGGCCGAGGAGATCGTGGGGCGCGTGGCGCCGGTCGGACAGGTCCGACTCGTGTCCTCGGGCACGGAAGCGACGATGTCGGCGGTGCGCCTGGCGCGCGGGGTCACCGGGCGCAGCGCGATCGTGAAGTTCGCCGGCTGCTACCACGGGCACGTCGACGCGCTGCTCGCGCACGCCGGGTCGGGGGTGGCGACGTTCGCGCTGCCGGACTCCGCAGGGGTGCCCGCGAGTGCGGCGGCCGAGACGATCGTGCTGCCGTTCAACGACCTGGACGCGGTCGAGTCGGCGTTCGCCGAGCACGGTCCGCGGATCGCGGCCCTCATCACCGAGGCCGCGGCGGGCAACATGGGCGTCGTGCCGCCCGCGCCGGGGTTCACGGCCGGGCTGCGGCGGATCACCGCGCAACACGGCGCGCTGCTGATCAGCGACGAGGTCATGACGGGGTTCCGCTGTTCGCGCGCCGGGTGGTACGGGCTGGAGGGTCCGTACGAGCAGGGCGCACCGGACCTGTTCACCTTCGGCAAGGTGATGGGCGGCGGGTTCCCGGCCGCGGCGTTCGGCGGTCGGGCGGATCTGATGGAGCGGCTTGCCCCCTTGGGCCCGGTGTACCAGGCGGGGACGCTGTCGGGGAACCCGGTCGCGGTCGCCGCCGGTCTGTCGACGCTGCGGGCGTGCGACGACGCGCTGTACGAGCGCCTGGGGCGCGCGGCGCGGGCCATCGCCGACGGGGCCGTGGCCGCCCTGACGGCGGCCGGCGTGCCGCACCGCGTCCAGTGGGCGGGCAGCATGTTCAGCGTCTTCTTCCGCGAGGGCGAGGTCACCTCGTACGAGCAGGCCCGCGACCAGGACCTCGGCGCTTTCCGGGCGTTCTTCCACGCGATGCTGGCCCGTGGGGTGCACCTGCCGCCCAGCGCGTTCGAGGCCTGGTTCGTCTCGGGGGCGCACGACGAGGCGGCTGTCGAGCATGTCCTCGCGGCGCTGCCCGACGCGGCGCGCGCCGCGGCCGACGTGAGAGGCCATGCGAGCGACCAGGCCGGCGAGAGGGACGCTGGGTGAGTGAGCACACCGGCGACCACGTGAGCGCTACCGACACCGTCAGGACCGTCGTTCACCTCCTGCGGCACGGCGAGGTGCACAACCCGGAGGGGATCCTCTACGGGAAGCTGCCGGGATACGGGCTGTCCGAGCGGGGCCGCAACATGGCGCAGCTCGTCGCCGACCACCTGGCCTGCCGCGACGTAACGGTGGTCGCGTCGTCGCCGCTGGAGCGGGCACGGCAGACGGCCGAGCCGTTCCTGGCCACCTTCGGGGTGCCGTTGCGCGTCGACGACCGCTTGGTCGAGGCCCACAACTCCTTCGAAGGACGAAACATGAACGCGGGCGCGTCGTACCTCGACCCCCGCCTCTGGCACCTGCTCGTCAACCCGTTCCGGCCCAGCTGGGGTGAACCGTACGGCCGGATCGCCGCGCGCATGCTCGCGGTGGTCGATGCCGCCCGGGATGCTGCGCGCGGCCACGAGGCCGTGCTGGTCAGCCACCAGCTGCCGGTCTGGACGGCGCGGTGCGCGCTGGAGGGTCGGCGCCTCTGGCACGACCCGCGCAGGCGGCAGTGCCGCCTGGCCTCGCTCACGACGCTCACGTACGAGGAGGACCACCTCCTCTCGGTGTCATACTCCGAACCCGCGCGTGCCCTGTACCCAGGCTCGACCGGGGGAGTAGGGGCGTGATGAGATCTCGACGTCGGGCGTTGGGCCTGTTGGTGGCCTGTGTGCTCGCGGCAGGTGCGACGGCTGGGTGCGCTCAGCAGAGCGAGCTGGAAAAGGCGCAGCAGGACCCGACCGGCGCCCGGCCGATCGGAGATGGCGCCGTGCAGACCGTGGCCGTCGGCCAGCGGTCCGGTCCGGTGACGCTCGCGGGTCCCTTGCTCGACGGGACCCGCTGGTCGTTGGACGACCAACGCGGCAAGGTCGTGGTCGTCAACAAGTGGGGCACCTGGTGTCCGCCCTGCGTCGCCGAGATGCCGCTGCTGCAGCGGGCCTGGGTGAGCCTTCGGGCTCCCCACCCCGACGTGCGATTCGTCGGGTTGAACGTGCGGGAGTCGGCCGCCACGGCGCAGGCGGGCGCGAGAAGCTTCGGCATCACCTTCCCGAGCCTGAGCGACGAGTCCGACACCTTGTCCCTGGGGCTGCAGGGTGCCGCCAACCTCACGCCGACCACCCTGGTCCTCGACCGGCAGGGGCGCATCGCGGTGCGGATCAGCGGTGAGGTGACCAGCGAGTCCACCCTGCGCGGTCTGGTCGAGGACGTCGCCGCGGAGACATGATGGGCCTACCGAGCAGCGCGGGAGACGTGACGTGACCTCTCTGGTCGCCGACGGCAATCTGCTGCTCGCCGCGCTGGTCGCCCTGCTGGCCGGGGTGGTGTCGTTCGCGTCGCCGTGCGTGCTGCCGCTGGTGCCGGGGTTCCTCGGGTACGTGGCGGCGCTGCCCGCGCGGTCCCCCGGGCGCGCGGCAGACCGCGCGCGGCACGCCCCGTACGCGTCCCGGGGCACCCCCGGGCGGGAGGCGGCGGCCTCGGCCGGACGGGAGGCGGCGGCCTCGGCCGGGCGGGGGCGTGCTCTGCTCGGCGCGGCCCTGTTCGTGCTGGGATTCTCGGTGGTCTTCCTGGCCGGGACGCTGGCGGCATCGGCCGTCGGCGTGGCACTGGCCGAGCATCGGCGGGTGCTCTCGCAGGTCGGCGGGGTGGTCGTGATCGCGCTGGCGCTGGTCTTCCTCGGTGTCGGCGGGCAGGGATCCTGGTCGCCGCGCTGGCGTCCGTCGGCCGGGCTGGCAGGAGCGCCGCTGCTCGGGATGGTGTTCGCGATCGGTTGGGCGCCGTGTATGGGGCCGACGCTGGCGGTGATCTACGCGTTGGCGACGAACCTCGGCGGGGATGCCTCCGCGATGGCGCGGGGCCTGGCGTTGGGGGTGGCGTACTGCGTCGGGCTCGGGCTGCCGTTCCTGGCGCTCGCGGCGGGCTGGTCGCGAGCGAGCGCGGCGTCGGCGTGGCTCCGAAGGCACCGCCGTGGGATGAAGGTCTTCGGCGGGTCGTTGCTGCTCGTCGTGGGGGTGCTACTGGTCACGGGGTGGTGGGACGTCCTGGTCGTGCGCTTGCAGGCTACGCTGGTCGGCAGCTTCATCCCGGTCCTCTGAGCGCCCGGACGCGGGGTGCGCCTGATCGCGCGCTTCACCCGTCGCTGGTCGCCGGCGACTCGGGCTGTGCGGCGGTGCGCGTCGTCGCCCTGGCTCGGTGTGGGGATCGACGTCGGGGATCGGGGTCGGTGGCGGTGGCCGTCGCGGGGTCGGCGAACGCGTGTCACGGTCGGGCTCCCAGGGCGTTGTGAGAGGCTGACCCTGCCATGAAGACCCCCACGTCACCGCCCTCGGGCAGCGCCCCCCCACGCAGCGGGACACGCGCGAAGAAGTCCGCGGGCAAGCCGTCGGCGCCCGCGCTGGGGCCGGTCGGGATGGCCCGCTGGGCGTGGCGCCAGCTCACGAGCATGCGTACGGCGCTGTTCCTGCTTCTGCTCGTGGCGGTGGCCGCGGTGCCGGGGTCGATCTTCCCGCAGCGCAGCCTCGACGCCGGACGCGTCGACACCTACCTCGCCGACCACCCCGGCGTCGGGCCCTGGCTCGACCGCCTCGGCCTGTTCGACGTGTTCGCCTCACCCTGGTTCTCGGCGATCTATCTGCTGCTCATGGTCTCGCTGGTGGGCTGCATCGTGCCGCGCACCAAGATGCACTGGCACGCGCTGCGCACTCGGCCCCCGAGGGCTCCGCGCAACCTGCGACGGTTGCCGTCGCACGGCAGCGTTCAGGTCGATGGCACCGTGGCGGAGGTGACGGCGCGCGTTCGCGCCGGGCTCGGCCGGCACTACCGGGTGGCCGACGACTCGGACTCGGACGAGGGGGTGCTGGCCGCGGAGTCCGGCTACCTGCGCGAAACCGGCAACCTCCTGTTTCACGTCGCGCTGCTCGTCCTGATCGTGGCGCTCGCCTGGGGGCACCTCGTGGGGTGGCGGGCCGATCGGATCGTGCCGGCGGGGCAATCGTTCGCGAACTCGGTGTCGAGCTACGACACGTTCTCGGCGGGGCCGTGGGTGAATCCAGAGGCGCTGCAACCGTTCACGGTGCGGATCGACCGGATGGACGTGCGCTTCGAGACGGACCTGAGCGCGGGGACCCAGATCGGGGCACCGCGCGACTTTCGAGCACAGGTGACCGTGACGCCGCGCCCCGGTGCGCCGGGCGAGCGTCGCGAACTCGCCGTCAACCAACCGCTCGACTTCGGCGGGGCGCAGGTATATCTGCTCGGCAACGGGTACGCACCCTTGATCACGGTGCGCGACGCCGCCGGTCAGGTTGTCTTCCGCCAGGAGGTGCCGTTCCTGGCACAGGACGACAACTACACGTCGACGGGCGCGGTCAAGGTGGCCGGCGCGAAGCCCGACCAGCTGGGCCTGGCCGCGATCTTCCTGCCCACCGCCACGGCGGACGACCGAGGGGTGCGCAGCACGTTCCCCGACCAGGTCAACCCGGTCCTGGTGTTCACCGCGTTCACCGGCGACCTCTTCCCCGGCGGGCGACCGCAAAGCGTCTACACCCTCGACACGTCCCGGATGACGCCCGTCCAGGACGCGTCCGGGAACACCGCGCAGTTCGAGCTGCGGCCCGGGCAGAGCGTCGACCTGCCGGCAGGGCGCGGCACGGTCACCTTCGAGGGCGTCGAACGCTGGGCGGGCATCTCTACTCGGTACGATCCGGTCCGGCCGCTGGCGCTTGGTGCGGCTCTGGTCGCGGCACTCGGCATCGTCGCCTCGCTGCTGATCCGCCGACGCAGGGTGTATGTCCGGGTGGTGACGGTGCCGTCTTCCGGGGGGGCACCGAGCTGCCGGGTGGATGTCGGAGCCCTGGCGAAGGGGGAGGATCCGATGCTCGACGGTGCCGTGGATGCGGTGCTCGCGCGCGCCGCCGGGCGTGCGGCGGGGGATAAGCTGAGGCGAGACCCCCTCGATGTCCACCACCGCTCTTTCGACGACGGGTAGGCCCATGTCGCGCATCGCATTGGCGAACTACGCGAACCTCACGCTGTACGTCGCGATGGTCGTTCTGGCGCTCGCCATGCTCGCCTTCGCCGTGCACGTGGCGTTCGCCGTGCCTCGCCTCCGGGAGAAGACGCCGGTGGAGGGCCGCGAGGCCTCCCCGGGGCAGGACGCCCGCACCGCGGAGCGTCAGTTGGCGACGGCCGGCGCCGGCCGCGCGGTGCCGGGCCGGTCGATCCTCGTCGGTGACCCGGCCTCGGACGACGCCGAGGCCGGCGTCGGGCGGCGTGACGACGGTGCTCGCGCGGCAGGTGACGGGGCGTCCCGTGAGCGCGGCTCCCGGGGCGAGCGGCTCGGCGGCGCCGGCATGACCCTGGCGTGGCTCGCGGCGATGCTGCTGTTGGCGTCGGTGGTCCTACGTGGAGTCGCGGTGCATCGGGTGCCGGTGGCGAACATGTTCGAGTTCGCGGTGTTCGGCTCCATGCTCGTGATGTTCGTCTACCTCGGCCTCGCGATGCGCTGGTCGATCCGCTGGCTCGGGCTGTTCGTCGTCGTGCCGGTGCTGCTCGTGCTGGGCCTCGCGCTGACGGTCTGGTACTCGCCGGCCGCCGAGCTCCTGCCTTCCCTGCAAAGTCTGTGGCTCGCCATCCACGTACCGATCGCGACGCTGTCCGTCGCGGTGTTCACGATCGCCTTCAGCGTGCTGCTCCTGCAGCTGGCCAAGGACCGCCGGGAGACGCAGGTGGCCGACGACACCTCCGAGCCGCCGCGACGACGGTCGGGCGGCGCGTGGGCCGTCCTCGACTCTTTGCCCTCTGCCCGGACGTTGGACTCCCTCGCGTACGGGCTGCACATCGTCGCCTTCCCGCTGTGGACGTTCTCCCTGATCGCGGGAGCGATCTGGGCGCAGCGGGCGTGGGGTTCATACTGGAACTGGGACCCCAAGGAGATCTGGACCTTCGTGATCTGGGTCATCTACGCGGCGTACCTGCACGCACGCGCCACCAGCGGCTGGTCCCGCCGGACCGCGAACACCCTGGCGGTCGTGGGCTACCTGGCGATCGTCGTGAACTTCGCGATCGTCAACGTGTATTTCGTGGGCCAGCACTCGTACTCAGGTCTGTGAGGCATTCTCGATGTCCGATGTCGCTCGTTATTCGCTGCTGAGGTTGCTCGTCTTCTTCGCCTGCTTCCTCGGGCTGTGGTTCGTCCCGCCGCTGCAGGAGCGTCTACCCCTGCTCCTCCTGGTCGCGGCGACGCTGTCGATGGTGGTCTCGTTGGTCTTCCTCAACGGGCCCCGTGAGGCCATGAGTGCCCGGATCGCCGACCGGATCGGGGAGCGCGTGGAGCGCAAGCACTCCGAGCACGGCCTGGGCGCCGACGAAGAGGCCGAAGAGGCCGACCAAGCCTCGGATGGCCGCGGCTACCGCTGAATCGTGGCTTGTGCCTGAATCGTGGCTATTGCCTGAATGGCTGCGCCAGCCCGAATCGTCGGGCGGCTGACGGGCGGTGGGCGCTTCCGCGTCAGAAGGAGTCGCGGGCGGCGTGCGCGGCTAGCTCACGCAGCAGGCGGTCGGCGTCACGCATGCACACGTTCGGGTCCGGCTCCAGGTCGACCAACTGGTAGATCGCCCGGAACCCGGCGCGCGCCAGATCCTCCAGGCAGAGCGTGGCCCGAGCGCACAAGGCGACCACCGGCACCCCCGCCTCCCGCGCCGCGCGGGCCACTCCGGCGGGCGCCTTGCCGAGCAGGGTCTGCAGATCCAGGGTCCCCTCGCCGGTCACGACCAGATCTGCTCCGGCGAGCAGGCCGTCGACGTCGTTGAGTTCCAGGATCACGTCGATCCCCGGCTGCATCCGGGCGCCGAGCACGGCGATCGCCGCGTACCCCACCCCGCCCGCCGCGCCGGCGCCGGGTCGCCGCGTGTCGTCCCGACCGGTGGCCGCGGTGACGAACTGCGCGAATCGGCCGAGCGCGCCGTCCAGGTCCTGCACCTGCGACGGGCTCGCGCCCTTCTGGGGACCGAACACCGCCGCCGCCCCGTGCTCGCCCAGCAGCGGGTTGTGGACGTCGCTGGCGAGCGTGATCGCCGCATCGGCGAGCCCCGGATGCAGGCCGGACAGATCGAGCGACGCGAGCTCCGCGAGCGGGCCCCCGCCCGGAGCCAGCTCCGCCCGCGAATCGTCCAGCAGCCGGGCTCCCAGCGACTGCAGCATCCCCGCGCCGCCGTCGGTCGACGCGGACCCGCCGATCCCCAGCACGATCTCGCGGACGCCCGCGTCGAGCACGGCCCGCAGCACATCCCCGACGCCACGGCTCGTGGCGCCCAGGGGGTCCTTCCGTGCGCCGGGCAGACGGGCCAGGCCGCACACGTCGGCCATCTCGACGACGGCTCGCCCGTCCCGCACGGCGTACGAACTGTCACGTTCCTGCCCGAGCGGACCCGCCGCCCGCACCGGAACCCGGGTGAAGCCGGCCGCCTCCACCGCGTCCAGCGTCCCGTCGCCGCCGTCCGCGATCAGCACGCCGCGGATCTCCAGGTCGGGCACCGCGCAGCGCATGGCGTCCGAGATGGCGGTGAGCACTTGTCTGCCGGTGAGAGAGCCCTTGAACTTGTCGCATGCCACCAGGACGCGAGGGGGCACCGAGTCAGCGTTCCCACAGGGGTTGCGAAGCCACGACCATGCCGATGCCGGCGAGGAGCCCGTACGCGAGCGTCAACCGTCCGGTCGCGGCCAGCACCGGCACCAGGTCGGAACCCTCCAGACCCTGGAGCGTGCGGGCGATCGGCCACACCCCCACGGCGAACGCCAACAGCCCAGCCGCCGCTCCGGCGTGGAAGAGCGCCATGCCGACCGTGGAGACGAAGGCGAGCGCGATCCACCCGACGTAGGCGAGTCGCGCCCTGGTGTCGCCAAGGCGCACCGCGAGCGTGTGCTTGCCCGCCTCCCGGTCGCCGGGGATGTCGCGGATGTTGTTGATCATGAGGATGGCGCAGCTCAGCGATCCGACCGCCACCGCTCCGAGCCAGGCGGCGGGACTCGTCGTCAGCGCCTGGGTGTACGTCGTTCCCAGCACGGCCACCAGCCCGAAGAACACGAAGACGAACACCTCACCGAGACCGGAATAGCCGTACGGCTTCTTGCCCCCCGTGTACTGCCAGGCTGCGACGATTGCCGCCGCGCCCACGAAGAGCAGCCACATCGTGTTCGCGACCGCGCACAGCGCGAGGCCGGTCAACGCAGCGAACCCGAACGCGCCGAACGCGGCCAGCTTCACGTCCCCCGGTCGCGCCAGACCCTGGCCGACCAGCCGGGTCGGGCCGCTGCGCTTGGTGTCGGTGCCGCGCATCCCGTCGGAGTAGTCGTTCGCGTAGTTGACGCCGACCTGGAGCGACAGCGCGACCAGCAGCGCGAGAAGGGCGAGCCCGGCGGAGCCCCCGTCGATGGCGTACGCCGCGCCGGTCCCGATGATCACCGGCGACAGGGCGGCGGGCAGCGTCCGAGGCCGGGCGCCCTCCACCCACTGCCCACGCGTCGCCATCCGCTAGAGGCCCTTGAGGAACTCGGGGTCGTCGTCGGGGCCCATCGGTGGGCCGTAGGAGGATCGGCCGCGGGGGGCGAGCTTGTCCTGGGGCCCGAACGGCAGCCGCCCGAAGGGTCCACCCTCCCGCTCCAGCGGGCGTCCGGCGAACAGCCACGCGATCCCACCGGCGGGCGTGAACAGCAAGATCAGCACGACCCAGACGAGTTTGGGCAGGTTTCGGACGCGTTCGTCCTTCGTCTGGATGCAGTCCACGACCGTGTAGACCGTGAACGCCAGCACCGCCAGGGCTACGACAACGCGAAGCAACGGATTCAGCCTCCTTGCGGGGAGATCCTTTCGGCTTAGAGTCCATTGTGTCAGGTTTCCCTGAGGGTTCTCCCAGACCCCGCCGTTGGGGTTCGCGTCACTCCTCGCCGGTCAGTGCCCGCGCCAGCGCCGTGCGGTCGGTCTTGCCGACAGCCAGGGTCGGCAAGGACCGCACGACGCGCAGGATGCGGGGAATCGCGAAAGGCGGCAGGCGGTCCCGCAACGCCTCGCGCAGGCGGGCCACGTCGGGCGCGGTGGCATCGTCCGGCGCGGCGTCGGGCGCGGTGGCGTCGCCCGGCACCGCGTCGCCCGTCGCGGCTGGTGCCGCTGATCGGCCCGGTGCTGGCGGGGGGGTCGGTGGTGGCGCGATGGCGGCGGCGACGATCTCGCCCCAGACGGGGTCGGGCAGTCCCACCGCCGCGGCGTCCCAACCGGCGGGCAAGACAGAACGAAGAGCCGCCTCGACCGTCGCGGGATCCACCGTGAGTCCGCCGGAAGTGATCGCGTCATCGACCCGACCGTCGACAACGAGCAGGCCGGTGGAGGCCTCGACGTGGCCGAGATCGTCGGTGACGAAGTGCCGCAGCCCGCCCCTGGACACGAAAGCCTGCGCGGTGCGGGCGGGGTCGCCCAAATACCCCGCCGCGAGCATGGGGCCGCTGAGCAGGATGCGGCCATCCGCGCCGATGGCCACGGAGACGCCGGACAGGGGCTCACCGTCGTACACGCAGCCCCCGCACGTCTCGCTGGAGCCGTAGGTGGTGACGATCCGCGCACCGGCGTCGCGGGCGGCGGCCACCAGCCGCGGATCCGCGGCGGCACCGCCGAGCAGGACCGCGTCGTAGTGGGCCAGCGCCGCGACGGCGGCGGGACGACCGGGGTGATCGGCGAGCAGTCTGGCGAGCTGGGTGGGGACGAGGGAGACGTACGCGCGCGAGCCGCCGCCGACACGCAACTGCTCGGTGGCCGCCACGAACGCCGCGGTCGTGAACCCGGGACCCGCGGGTGCGAGCGGGACGATCGTCGTGTCCCACGCGAGGGCGCGCAGCAGGACCTGCAACCCGGCCACGTGGTGCGCGGGTAGAGCGAGCAGCCAGTCTCCTTCGCCGCCCAGGCGTTGCGCGGTGGCCGCTGCGCTCGCGGTCAGGGCGGACGCCGTCAGCATGGCGAGCTTGGGCCGGCCCGTCGAACCGGACGTGCCCACCACGACGACCAGGTCGTCAGGGACGTCGTCGCGATCGTGCGGTGGGAGCGCGGGCGGCTGCCGCGGGGTGTCGCCGCCCGCCTCGTACGGCGCGAGAGCCGGGCCGCTCCCGTCGAGCGCCGCCGCCAGCGCGGGCAGGATGCTCAGCGCGTCCGGTCCGCCGGGCACGGGAAGGCTCGACAGGCAGCGCGGCACCCGACCAGCTTAGGGTGAGGCATGCCTCGCACGATGTCCCCAGGATCGGTACGGACCACGACCGGCGCCGCCCGGACGGCGCTGCGACTCGGGGCCGTGGCTGCCACCGGAGTGGCCGCCTACCTCGCGAGCGGCCACCATAAGCGGCTGGGTGCCCGGCCCGACGAGGTGGAGGCCGTCCTGCCGGGAGACGAGCTGCTCCCGGACGCGACCGTCATCGCGACACGGGCGATCAGCATCGACGCGCCCGTGGACTACGTGTGGCCGTGGGTGGTGCAGCTCGGTCAGGACAAGGGTGGCTTCTACTCGTACACCTGGGCGGAGAACCTGGTGGGTTGCCAGATCACGAACGCGGACCGGATCGTCGCCGCGTGGCAGGACCCCGAGGTCGGCGACCCCTTCCGGCTGCACCCCGAGCTGGCCCTGGAGGTCGCGCAGGTCGACCCGCCACGCGCCCTGGTGGTGCGTTCGCCGCAAGAGCCGACCGCGGTGTCGCTGCCCTCATCCGAGGAGGAGCTGGAATCCCCCTGGGACTCGGAGACGTCGCTCTCCGGTTTCGACATGACCTGGGCCTTCATCGTGCGTCCCGAGACCTCCGGCCTCGGGGTGCGCCTGATCGCGCGCGAACGCTACCTGCCGCACGGGCGCGCGGCGGAGGCCATGGTCGCGTCCGTGGGGGTGGTCAGCGCTGTGATGACCACCGGGACCCTGCGGGGCGTCCGAGGCCGCGCGGAGCGGATGTTTCACTCCGGGGTGTGACGGCCCGAGACGCCCCCAGGACGCCCCGGTCGTCGACGCGCCGTGAACAATGGGGTCATGACGAACGTGACGCGGCGCGGGATAGCGGTCGTGACCGGTGCGAGCAGCGGGATCGGTCGGGCGGTGGCTCGTCGGCTGGTGACCGACGGGTACGTCGTGATCGCGGCCGCCCGGCGCCAGGAGCGGCTCGATGAGCTGGCCGCGCAGATCGGCTGCCGGACTCAACGGTGCGACGTGACGAATCCGGACGACGTGACCCGGCTGGCGCAGGC
>JBDTWM010000018.1:0-32495 GCA_040006675.1 Dermatophilaceae bacterium
CGGGCCGCCGCGCACGTCCGGCGGGCCACCGCGCACGTCGCGCCCTGCACGCCCGGCTCGCCCCGTGCGTCCGGCTCGCCCTGTGCGCCCAGCCCGAGTCGCCCGGCAGGATCCTGTTGACGTGCACGACCCGTCAGGGGTGCGTCTGCAGAAGCTGCTCGCCGGGGCCGGCCTGGGCAGCCGTCGCGCGTGCGAGCTGCTCATCACCGCTGGTCGCGTGCAGGTCGACGGACACGTCGTCACCGAGCTCGGCGTGCGGGTCGACCCGGTGGGCCAAGTGATCCACGTCGACGGTCTGCGCGTGCAGCTGGACGCTTCGAAGGTCTACTGCGCGCTGCACAAGCCGTTGGGCGTCGTGTCGACGATGCGCGACGAGCTGGGGCGCCCGTGCGTGGGAGACCTCCTGGAGGGACGCGCCGATCGACTGTTCCACGTGGGGCGTCTGGACGCGGACACCGACGGACTGCTCCTGCTCACCAACGACGGTGAGCTAGCCAACCGGCTGCAGCACCCCTCGCACGAGGTCCCGAAGACGTACGTGGCGACCGTGGCCGGCCCGGTCGGCCGCGACGTCGGACGCACCCTCAGGGCGGGCGTGGAGCTCGCCGACGGCGTGGTCGCGGCCGACGCGTTTCGCATCGTCGACTCGATGCCCGGCAAGGCGATCGTCGAGGTCGTTCTTCATGAGGGCAAGAAGCACGTGGTGCGCAGGCTGCTGGACGCGGTGGGGTACCCGGTGCTGACCCTGTCCCGCATCCAGGTCGGGCCCGTCCGCCTCGGGGACCTCAAACCGGGCCGTCTGCGTCCCCTCAACTCCCAGGAGGTGTCGGGGTTGTACGAGGCGGCCGGGCTGTGATCGCCCGCGCGACCCCGCCTGGACTGGTCCGGATCGTCGGCACCGGTCTCATCGGTGCGAGCGTCGGCATGGCGCTGCGAGCCGCCGGGGTCCAGGTGGCTCTGGAGGACGCGTCACCGACCGCCGCCGCCCTGGCCCGCGATCTCGGGGCGGGGCTGACGCAGGCCCGAGCGCCCGAGTTGGATCCGGGAATCGTCGTGGTCGCCGTCCCACCCGATGTCGCCGCGCGCGTGGTCGCGGCCGAGTTGCAGCGCTGGCCGCGGGCGGTGGTCACCGACGTCGCCTCGGTCAAGGGGCGGATCCTGGATCAGGTACGCGATGTGCTGGCGAACGATCCCGCCGGGGTCGGCCATTTGACGCGGTACGTCGGCTCTCACCCCATGGCGGGCCGCGAGCGCAGCGGGGCCGTCGCCGCCCAACCCGACCTCTTCGAAGGGCGTCCGTGGGTCATCACGCCGCACGAGTCCTCGGCGCCGGCGGCGGTGTCAGCGGTCACCGCGCTCGCCACGCTCGTCGGCGCGGCCGTGGTGCGGATGAGCGCTGAGGAGCACGACGCCGCGGTCGCTGCGGTCTCGCACGCCCCGCAGGTGGCCGCGAGCCTGGTAGCAGCTCGTCTGCGGGACCTGCCCACACTCGCGGTGGGCTTGTCCGGCCAGGGCGTGCGCGACGTCACCCGCATCGCCGAAAGCGACCCGGCGCTGTGGACCCAGATCTTGGCCGGCAACGCCCCGGCCGTGGCCGAAGTGCTGCGCGCCATGAGGGCCGACCTGGACGACGTCATCGCTGCATTGGCGGATCTCAGCGCCGACCCCGAGGTCGCGCCAGGCGCGCGCGCGGTGCTGGCGCGCGCGGTCGCCGACGGGCAGACGGGACGGGCGCGCATCCCCGGCAAACACGGCATGACGCTGGCGGCGTACGGGGTCGTGACCGTGGTCGTCCCGGACACGCCCGGGCAGGTCGCGAGGCTGCTCACGGAGGTGGGAGACCTGGGCGTGAACCTGGAGGACTTGCACTTCGAGCACGCGGTCGGCCGCCCGATCGGATCGGTCGAGCTCATGGTGGTCCCCGCAGCGGTCGATCCGCTGCGGATCGCCCTTGCCGATCTCGGATGGACGGTGCACGCCTGAGTCGAGGGCTTGGCTCTCCTCGCGGTTAGGCTGTGGCCTCGTGAGCACCTGGCGCACCCCCGTGACCGTGGCGATCGACGGACCCTCGGGGTCGGGCAAGTCGAGCGTGTCCAAGCTGGTGGCCAAAGCCCTCGGAGTGGACTACCTCGACACGGGCGGAATGTACCGAGCGCTCACGTGGTGGTGCCTGCAGCAGCGCATCGACCTGGGGGAGGCGGCCGCGGTCGCCCAGGCGGCCCGGAACCTGCCGCTGCGCATGGTCACCGACCCCGCCGCGCCTGCGGTGCTGATGAGCGGTCAGGACGTCGACGCCGCGCTGCGGCGCACGCGTATCTCCGCGGTGGTCTCCAAGGTCGCCACAAACCTCGCGGTGCGCGAGGTGCTGGTCGCCTGGCAACGGCGGCTCGTCAGGGAAGCGCGCGACCGCGGCGGGATGGTGTTGGAAGGCCGCGACACGACCACCGTGGTAGCCCCGGAGGCGGAGGTGCGAGTCCTGCTCGTGGCGAGTGAGGAGGCACGGCTAAGGCGACGGGCGCGGCAGCTGCACGGGCGGGCGGGGGACAAGCTGATCGACGTGACCCGTGACGAGGTGCTGCGCCGCGACCGCGACGACTCGACCGTCGCAGAGTTCACCCAGGCCGCGCAGGGTGTGGTGCTCCTCGACAACTCTCACCTGACCCGCGACCAGACGGTCAACGCCGTGCTGTCCCTCGTACCGGTCTCCTGAGGTCGGCCCGCCGCCTCCGCGGCCCGGGCCTGGCTTCCGGTGGGGGACAATAAGCGAGCCCCCGGGGGCATGACGACGACGCGAAGGGCACACCGTGAGCAGCGAGAACCAGGAGAGCACCGCCACGCCGGAGGAGGTGACGCGGGCGCTCATCGTCGGCCTCGACGAATTCGAGCTCGACGACTCAGACCGCGCGTTGCTCGCGGCCGGCGAGGACGGAGCCGACCTCGCAACTCCGGCGGCGCCTCCCGCTCCGGTCGTCGCGGTCGTAGGGCGGCCCAATATCGGCAAGTCGACCCTGGTCAACCGGATCCTCGGCCGCCGCGAGGCCGTCGTCGAGGACGTGCCAGGCGTCACCCGCGACCGGGTGTCCTACGACGCGGAGTGGTCGGGGCGCCGGTTCACCCTGGTGGATACCGGAGGCTGGGAGGTGGACCCGGAAGGCATCCAGGTCCGGGTCGCGGAACAGGCCGAGATCGCTGTCGAGCTGGCCGACGTGGTGCTCTTCGTGGTGGACGCGACGGTCGGGGCCACCGACACCGACGAGGGCGTCGTGGCGATGTTGCGCCGCGCCCACCGTCCCGTCATCCTGGCCGCCAACAAGGTCGACGACTCGCGCGGCGAGGCGGACGCCGCCGCCCTGTGGGGGCTCGGGATCGGCGAACCCTGGCCGGTGTCCGCCCTGCACGGGCGGGGGACCGGCGACCTGCTCGACGCGATCTTGGCGGTACTGCCCGCCGAGCGGCAGCACGGCCCGGGCCGCGAGGACGGGCTACGCCGGGTGGCGCTCGTCGGTCGGCCCAACGTCGGCAAGTCGAGCCTGCTCAACAAGCTCGCCGGCTCCGAACGTGTGGTGGTCGACGCGAGTGCCGGCACGACGCGCGATCCGGTCGACGAGGACGTGCTGGTCGGCGGCAGGATGTGGCGGTTTGTGGACACGGCTGGGATCCGGCGCCGGTCGCGGACCAGCAAGGGCGCGGAGTTCTACGCCGCACTGCGCATGCAGTCTGCGCTGGAGCGGGCCGAGGTGGCCGTGGTGCTGATCGACACCGAGCAGCGCGTCGCCGAGCAGGACGTCCGCGTCATCCAGCAGGTGACCGACGCCGGGCGTGCTCTCGTCATCGCGTACAACAAGTGGGATCTGCTCGACGAGGAGCGCCGCT
Organism: Dermatophilaceae bacterium; assembly: GCA_040006675.1. Classification (GTDB taxonomy): domain Bacteria; phylum Actinomycetota; class Actinomycetes; order Actinomycetales; family Dermatophilaceae; genus Austwickia. The sequence goes on from JBDTWM010000018.1 coordinate 3,874, forward strand.
ACTACCTGGAGAGGGAGATCGCCCGCGACCTCGACCAGGTGGCCTGGGCGCCGCGCGTCAACATCTCCGCGCTCACGGGCCGACACACCGACAAGCTCGCCCCGGCGCTCGAGGTGGCGCTGGAGTCCTGGGACACCCGGATTTCTACCGGGCGGCTCAACGCCTTCCTCGGCGAGGTGGTCGCCGCGCACCCGCACCCGGTGCGGGGCGGCAAGCAGTCGCGCATCCTCTTCGCCACTCAGGCGGCCACCCAGCCCCCCCGTTTTGTCGTGTTCGCCACGGGGTTCATCGAGGCCCCGTACCGCCGGTTCCTGGAGCGGCGCGTCCGCGAAGAGTTCGGCTTCGTCGGCACGCCGATCGAGATCTCGGTCCGGGTCCGGGAGAAGCGCCGTCGCGGCCGCTGACGCGGGTCCGGGATTGGTGGCCGCGCGCCGTCCTGCGGTAGCCTCGTCCAAGCCTGCGGCCGGTGGTCGCGGCCTGGGCCGAGCACCTGGACAGCAGGATGTGATCGGTCGGCCCGACAACTGCACAACGGGATGTGGCGCAGCTTGGTAGCGCACTTGACTGGGGGTCAAGGGGTCGCAGGTTCAAATCCTGTCATCCCGACGTAAAAGCCCTGGTGAGAACATGTTCTCACCAGGGCTTCGTCGCGCCTGAGGGGAGTACCCTGTCGCCTCTCTGCCCCCGCTTCGCCCCATGACACGGGACGGCCCCGACGAGCAGGTCCACGTGGACGGCAACCTCATCTCCTCGCGCGCGCCCGGCGCGATGGCGGACGGGAAGGCCGCTGCGTCGAGAAGCACTCTAGGCTTGTGACGTGGAACTCGGCCGAGACGACGCAGGTGCGCCGTGCGACCGGATGCGGGAAGACCGGGTGCCCGAAGCGCACTGGCCGGGTGGCCGGATGCCGCACGACCGGATCTGGACCGTGCCCAACCTCCTGACGATGCTCCGGATGCTGGGTGTCCCCGTCTTCCTCGCCCTCATCGTCACGGGACGCGACGGCTGGGCGCTGCTGGTGCTCGCCGTCTCAGGGATCACCGACTATGTGGACGGAGCCCTGGCGCGGCGTCTTCGGCAGGTCACGCGGCTCGGGCAGCTGTTGGACCCCGTCGCCGACCGCCTTTTCATCCTCTCCACCATGGTGGGGCTGCTGGTGCGCGGCCTCCTGCCATGGTGGTTCGTCGCGGCGCTCTTGGCGCGCGACCTCGCGGGCTCGATCCTGGTGCGCCGGGTACGCAAGGTCGGTTACCGGGGGGTGCCCGTGAACTTCCTCGGCAAGGCGGCAACGTTCAACCTCTTGTACGCGTTCACGCTACTGCTCCTCGCGGCCTGGCAGCCCGACTGGGCGCGCTGGGTATTGCCGGTGGCCTGGGCGTTCGCGTGGTGGGGCCTTGCGCTCTACTGGCAATCGTTCGCCATGTACGCCGTCCAAGCCCGCGCGATGCTCACCGCCGCGATTGCGGACCAGCCGGACCAGCCTGGGCCAGCAAAGCCCGTACGCTACCGGCATGAGCGACCTCGACTACCCCGCTGAGCTGCGCTACACCGCCGACCATGAGTGGGCCCGACCAGGGGCGGACGGGACCGTCCGCGTCGGCATCACAGCCTTCGCGCAGGACGCGCTCGGTGACGTCGTCTACGTGAGCTTGCCGGAGGTCGGCGACACCGTGGCGGCCGGTGCGGCGTGCGGCGAGGTCGAGTCCACCAAGTCGGTCAGCGACCTGGTTGCCCCCGTCTCGGGAGAGGTGAGCAAGGTCAACGAGGCACTCGCGGACTCACCGCAACGCGTCAACTCCGACCCCTACGGAGCGGGCTGGATGTACGAGCTTCGCGCAGACGACCCGACAAGTGTCGACGGACTCCTGGATGTCGAGGCGTACCGCGCTGTGCTGCGCTGATATTGGGTCCCATGCGCGCACGGGTGGCCGCCGCCGGATTCTGTCATGGGATAGTCTGAAACACCGCGCTGACCATCTGATCGCGCGTGAACCAGGGCTTTCGCCGACACGTCAGCCGGACAAGGAGGTGACTCCCGTGAACGAGCCATCCCAGCCGGGCGAGGGGCAGCCGCAGGATCGTCGCGACGAAAGTGCTCAAGACGCCCGTGCGGAGACCTCGCCTCGTGCCACGCGGCCCTCGGACCCGTCGACGATGCGGTTCGCGGGGATCGCGGACCTTGAGGCTCAGGTCGAGCTGGACCGAAGCCTGTCGACGGACGACCACACCACGATTGACGCGCTCCGATCCGGCACCGCGCTGCTGCTGGTGCTCCGCGGCCCCAACGCGGGCGCCCGATTCCTGCTCGATGCGCCCCTGACCACGGTCGGCCGTCACCCCGACAGCGACATCTTCCTCGACGACGTGACGGTGTCGCGCAAGCACGCGCTGTTCGAGCAGGACGGCGACGCATTCCTGGTCCGAGATGTGGGTTCGCTCAACGGGACGTACGTGAACCGTGAACTGGTCGACCACATCTCCTTGCGCACGGGTGACGAGGTGCAGATCGGCAAGTTCCGGCTGATCTTCTACACCTCGCCTCGGGCCGACAGCTGAAGGGCGAGTGGTCGCGCCGTGGCCGAGGTGGAGTCCCGGGCGGCTTCGTCGCCCGTCACGGGCAAGGTCACGATCGGCGCGGTGCTCAAGGAGCTGACGCCCGAGTTCCCCGACATCAGCATCTCCAAGATTCGATTCCTGGAGGCCGAGGGTTTACTCGCTCCCGGTCGGACCCCTTCGGGCTACCGGGTGTACGGGCCAGATGACGTCTCACGCCTTCGCTACATCCTGACGGCCCAGACGGAGCGGTTCTGGCCTCTCAAAGTGATCCGGGAGGCGCTGGACGCGATGGACCGAGGTCTGGACGCGCCTCCGCCGGACGCCTCCCGCGCCCACGTACCGCCGCCCCCCGATGATCCCGACGTCCCCGTCGCCGACTACTTCGCCGCGGATCTCGGCACGATGCGGCTCACCGGCGAGGAGATCTGTCGCAGCAGCGGCCTCGACGCGTCCACGCTGGACGCCTTGATCACGTACGGGCTGCTGCGCCCCCGTCCTGACGGCCTGTACGAGGCGAGCGCGCTGCCCGTGGCCGCGGCCGCCGCCGCCCTGGGGTCGTACGGCATCGAGGCCCGGCACCTGCGCCCGTTCCGAACCGCTGCCGAACGTGAGATCGGCCTCGCGGACCAAGTGCTCGCCCCGGCGCGACACCGTGGCGACGAGCGGGCCGGCGCCATCCAGGCAGATTTGCTGCACCAGTGCTTGGCGCTGCATGCGGCGCTGGTGAAGGCAGGGTTGGCGGGGCGCTGAACGTCACCGGCCGACCGAAGCACCACGGGCATCCCGACGTCCGCGCGAGGACGCGCGAGGGCGGGAGAGCGCGAACAGCCGGAACGGACGTATCGTAAGTGATGTGAAGGATCTCGATGTCCTCGGTGTGCGCGTGGAGATGCCGACAAACCAGCCGATCGTGCTCTTGCGGGAGCGTGAGGGCGACCGTTATCTGCCCATCTGGGTCGGGGCCGCCGAGGCGGCGGCGATCGCGTACGCCCAGCAGGGCGTGACTCCCCCTCGGCCCCTCACTCACGATCTGATGGCGAGCGTCATCGTGGCGCTGGGCCGCTCGCTCGCGGAGGTCCGGATCGTGGAGTTGCGCGACGGGGTGTTCCACGCTGAGCTGGTGTTCGACAACGGCGTTCGGGTGAGTTCGCGCACCTCGGACGGCATCGCGCTGGCCCTGCGTATGGAGGCCCCGATCCGGGCGGTCGAGGATCTCATGGACGAGGCCGGGATCGCGGTCGCGGAGGACGAGGACGACGAGGTCGAACGCTTTCGGCACTTCCTCGACCAGGTCTCGGCCGAGGACTTTGAGACGGGGCAGGGCCCCGGACTGACAGACACCCCAGGTTCGGCGGGATAAAGACAGGCGCGAGGGGTCACCGCAGAGGATACTAAAGTATCAGCCTTAACTTTAAGGTTAGGCTGTACGGCAGCGTATATGCGCCGCAGCGTGTCGCGTGCGTGGTCGTTGACCCGCGTGAGTGTGACCCGTAGCGTCAGTGTGTCGCCACAAGTGGCGGGCACGGAACGAAGGAGAAGCCGTGGGCGAGGCGAATGAAGCGCAGGCCGGCCGATCGACCGGGGCGCAAGGGGTCCTGTTCGATGACGACCTCCCGCAGCTGGACGCGTCCGCCGGGTATCGCGGCCCGATCGCTCAGCGTGCGGCGGGTATCACGTACCGGCAGCTCGATTACTGGGCGCGCACGGGGCTGGTGGAGCCGTCGGTGCGCAGCGCCACGGGCTCGGGGACGCAGCGTCTATACAGCTTCCGTGACGTGCTCGTCCTCAAGATCGTGAAACGGCTGCTCGATACCGGCGTGTCGCTGCACCAGATCCGCGCCGCCGTCGAGCACCTTCGCGAGCGGGGAGTGGAGGATCTCGCCCAGATCACGTTGATGAGCGATGGCGCGTCCGTCTATGAATGCATGTCGACCGACGAGGTCATCGATCTGGTCCAGGGCGGCCAAGGGGTCTTCGGGATCGCCGTCGGGCGCGTCTGGCGTGAGGTCGAAGGAGACCTGGCGCAACTGCCCACGGAGCGCGTCACCGACGAGAGCGAGCCCCTGGAGCACGGCGGCGACCAGCTCGCTGCGCGGCGCCGCGCCCGCCGGACCGGGTGAGGCTGCTGCGCCGTCCGGATGACACACTCGGCGTATGCCGACCGACAGGCTGACCTCCTCGTACGATCCGCCCGAATTCGCCTGCCGCCACATCGGACCGCGAGCTGCCGACATCGACGCCATGCTCGCGCAGGTGGGCTACGCAGACCTCGACTCGCTGGTCGACAGAGCCCTGCCCGAAGGCATTCGGCACGACGCGGGATACCAGGTCCCCCCAGCCGTCGGCGAGCGCGCCGTCCTGGACGAGCTGCGGGCCATCGCGTCGGACAACACCCAGGTCACGTCTCTGATCGGGTTAGGCTTCCACGGCACCATCACGCCCGCGGTGATCCGGCGGTGCGTCCTGGAGAACCCCGCCTGGTATACGGCATACACGCCGTACCAGCCCGAGATCTCCCAAGGCCGACTGGAGGCCCTTCTGGTCTTCCAGACGATGGTGGCCGACCTGACGGGCCTCGACCTCGCCAATGCCTCGCTGCTCGATGAGTCGAGCGCTGCGGCAGAAGCGATGACCCTCATGCGCAGGGCGACCCAGGCGCCGCAAGACGCCGTCCTGGTGGTCGACGTCCAACTACTGCCGCAGACTCTCGCGGTGCTCGCCGCCCGCGCGAAGCCCCTCGGGATCGACGTGGTCACGGCTGATCTCGCCGGGGTGTCTTCCGCCACCGACCTCTCGAAGCGCACGGCCGGCCGACCCGTGTTCGGGGCGATCGTGCAGGTCCCGGGCGCGGATGGGACGCTGCGCGACTGGAGCAACCTCGCGGAGGCCGTGCATGCCGGCGGCGGCTTGGTGACTGCGGCCGCGGACTTGCTCGCGCTCACGCTCCTGACGCCTCCGGGGGAGTGGGGCGCCGATCTCGCCATCGGGACGACTCAGCGCTTCGGGGTGCCGATGATGTGCGGTGGACCGCACGCGGCCTACCTCGCCGTGCGAAAGCCGCTGGTCCGGGCGATGCCGGGTCGCCTCGTCGGGGTGAGCGTCGACGCATTCGGCGCGCCGGCGTACCGGCTCGCGGTTCAGACCCGTGAGCAGCACATCCGTCGCGAGAAGGCGACCAGCAACATCTGCACTGCGCAGGTGCTCTTGGCCGTCATGGCGGCGATGTACGCGGTGTATCACGGACCCGAGGGCCTGCGCCGGATCGCCATGCGCGTCCACGGCCACGCGTGCGCCGCCGCGCGGGCCTTGCGGGCTGCGGGGCTTCAGCTGGCGGGCGAGGTCTTCTTCGACCGACTCTGCGTTTACGTGCCCGGGCAGGCAGATGCGGTGCTCGCGAGCGCGCTCGACGCGGGATACAACTTGTGGCGCGTCGATCAGGACACGGTGGCGTTCAGCGTCGACGAGACGACGACGCGTGCCGACGTCGCGGCGGTGGTGGCGGCCTTCGGCGCGGACGGTGCGCGGGAGGGCCGCTCAGCCTGCATGGACGTCGCGACCGAGCCGGGGTGGCCGGAGGCGCTGCGCCGCACGAGTCGCTATCTGACGGCGGCGGACTTCCACACGCACCGCTCGGAGACCCAGCTGATGCGTTACCTGCGACGGTTGGCCGATCGTGACTATGCGCTCGACCGGGGCATGATCCCGTTGGGCAGCTGCACGATGAAACTTAACGCTGCAGTAGAGATGCAGGCAGTCACCTGGCCGGCGTTCGCCGACGTGCACCCCTTCGCGCCGGCCGAGCAGACCCGTGGGAGCCGCAGGATCGTCGCGGATCTGCAGGCCTGGCTCGCGGATCTGACCGGCTATGACGCGGTCAGTGTCCAGCCCAACGCGGGCTCCTCGGGCGAGCTCGCGGGACTGCTCGCCATCCGCTGCTACCACCGCGACCGGGGCGAGGGAGAACGGGACATCTGCCTCATCCCGGCGAGCGCCCACGGCACCAATGCCGCCAGCGCCGTGCTCGCCGGCCTGCGGGTTGTGGTCGTGGGGACTGCCGAGAACGGCGGGATCGACATGGCCGACCTGCGCGCCAAGCTGGCAGGGCACGGGGCGCGGATCGCCGCCGCGATGATCACCTATCCGTCGACCCACGGCGTGTACGAGGACACGGTGAAGGAGCTCTGCGAGGCGGTCCACGGGGTGGGCGGACAGGTATACATCGACGGCGCCAACATGAATGCTCTGGTGGGGCTCGCGAGGCCGGGAGCCTTCGGCGGAGACGCTAGCCACCTGAACCTCCACAAGACGTTTAGCATCCCGCATGGCGGAGGCGGTCCCGGGGTGGGGCCCTTAGCGGTGCGTGCCCACCTCGCCCCATACCTGCCGAACCATCCACTTGACCCGACCGCAGGTCCCGCGACCGGCTGCGGCCCCCTGACGGCATCCCCGTTCGGCTCGGTGGGCGTCCTCCCGATCTCCTGGGCCTACATCCGCCTCATGGGGTCGGCCGGCCTCGCCCAGGCCACCCGGGTCGCCGTCCTGAACGCCAACTACGTCGCCCGCCGCCTCCAGGGGCACTACCCGGTGCTCTACTGCGGACCGGACGGTCTCGTGGCCCACGAGTGCATCCTCGACCTACGCGACCTCACGAAGGCCACGGGCGTCGGCGTCGAGGACGTCGCCAAACGCCTCATCGACTACGGCTTCCACGCCCCCACCACGGGTTTCCCCGTCCCCGGGACCCTGATGGTCGAGCCCACCGAGAGTGAGGACAAGGCCGAACTCGACCGCTTCTGCGACGCGATGCTCGCCATCCGCGCCGAGATCGACCAGGTGGCGGGCGGGCTCATCACGCTGGCCGAGTCACCTCTGCGCCAGGCGCCCCACCCCGCGCACTGCCTTGTCCAGGAGTGGGACCGCGCCTACGACCGAACCCGTGCCGTGTACCCCCCCGGGGTGGATCCCGGCGCCAAGTACTGGCCGCCGGTCGGACGGATCGACGCCGCGTACGGCGATCGTCACCTCGTCTGCTCGTGCCCTGGCTGACCGACGAGGAGGTTGCGACCGCGGACGGTGCCGATCGACGCGCGAAATGTGGTTTGCTTCCTCCGTCACAGACAACCGGCCCGAGCGAATGGCCCGAGCAGGGGTGGTGAAGAACCATTGGGTGCCGAGATTCACGAGGCGACGTGGAGCAACCAGGAACGTCTGCGATACCGGGAGAAGGTGCGCACCGACCTCGACGTGTTCGAGCAGATGCTCGCCACGCACAGTTTCGACGCAGAGCTCCCGACGACCGGGTTGGAGATGGAGATCACGCTGGTCGATGCCGGCATGAGACCCAGCCGCACGAACGCCGCCGTCCTGGCGAACCTCGACGACACCGCGTACGTCCCTGAACTGGGAACCTTCAACATCGAGGTCAACGTCGACCCGCAGGTCTTTGCCGGCGACGAGGCATTCGCGCTCGAACGGACGCTGAGCGACCGCCTCGACCAGGTGCGCGCCGCCGGCCAACCGGTGCAGGCCCGCCCCGCGCCCATCGGCATCGTGCCGACGCTCACCTCGGAGGATTTCGCGCCCGGCTGGATGAGCCAGTCCACCCGATACCAAGCTCTCAACGACGCGATCATGCGGGCCCGGGGGGAGGACATCCTCATCGACATCGAGGGGCCGAGCGGGGAGCGGCTGGAACTCTACAGCGACACGATCGCCCCGGAGGCGGCCTGCACGTCCCTGCAGCTGCACCTGCAGGTGGCGCCGCGCCGGTTCGCGCGCGCGTGGAACGCGGCTCAGGCGATCGCGGGACCGCAGGTCGCCCTCGCGGCGAACGGACCGTTCTTCTGCGGACGTTCCCTGTGGCACGAAACGAGGGTCGAGCTGTTCAAGCAGGCGACCGACACCCGCTCGATCGAGTTGGCGAATCAGGGCGTCCGCCCGCGCGTCTACTTCGGGGACCGGTGGATCACGTCGATCTTCGACCTGTTCGAGGACAACGTCAGCTACTACCCGGCGCTGTTACCGGAGACCACCGATGAGGATCCGGTGGCAGTGCTGGAAACCGGCGCAGCCCCTCAGCTGTCGGAGCTGATGCTGCACAACGGGACGATCTACCGCTGGAACAGGCCGATCTACGACACGGCGGGAGGAGTGCCCCACCTGCGAGTCGAGAATCGGGTGTTGCCCAGCGGGCCGACTCCCGTCGACATGGTCGCCAACGCCGCCTTCTACTACGGTCTGGTGGCCATGCTCGCCGAGGAACGCCGACCGGTGTGGAGCCAGATGAGCTTTTCGGCCGCGGAATCCAACTTTCGCGCCGGCGCTCGTGAGGGCATATCCGCTCGCATGTACTGGCCGGGGTACGCGACCGTCACCGTGGAGGAGTTGACGCTGCGCCACCTTCTGCCGATCGCCCATCAGGGTCTGGACGCCCGGGGCGTGTCGGCGCGGGCGGTCGACCACTACCTGGGTGTCATCGAGGGCCGTTGCCTGCGTCGGCAGAACGGGGCTTCGTGGCAGATCGATGCGGTACGCCGCTACGAGGACCGTGGCTTGGGCCGCGCCGAGGCGCTGCGGCAGATGCTCGCCGTCTATCTGGACCACGTCGAGAGCAATGAACCGGTCCACACGTGGCAGCTGCCGCGCTCCCGCTCCTGACCGGCAGCGAAGCACCGCATTCCCGGCATGCGCAGGCAGGCCTCACCGCATCGGCGAGCCACTAGGCTTGGCCCAGGATTCGTCGATCTGGTGGGAGCTGATGCACCGTGACCGTACGCCGAGTGGCCCTGCTCACCGCGGGTGGGTTCGCCCCCTGCTTGTCCTCCGCCGTCGGAGGTCTCATCGAGCGGTACACGCAGGTCGCGCCCGACCTCGAGATCATCGCCTATCAGCACGGTTACCAGGGCTTGCTGAGCGGCGACTCGATCGCGATCACCCCGACCATCCGCGAGCGGGCAGCGCTGCTGCACCAGTACGGCGGGTCGCCGATCGGCAACTCCCGGGTCAAGCTGACCAACGCGCAGGACCTTGTCAAGCGCGGCCTGGTGCCGGACGGCGTCGACCCGCTGGCATTCGCGGCCGAGCGGCTCACCGACGACGGCATCGACGTGCTGCACACGATCGGCGGCGACGACACCAACACGACAGCCGCCGACTTGGCGGCCCACCTGGAGGAGGCCGGCCACCACCTGGTCGTCGTCGGCCTGCCCAAGACGATCGACAACGACATCATCCCGATCCGGCAATCCCTCGGCGCGGACACGGCCGCCGAGCAGGGCGCGCGCTTCGCGTCCAACTTCATGGCCGAGCACAATTCCGGCTCGCGCATGCTGATGATCCATGAGGTGATGGGCCGCAACTGCGGTTGGTTGACCGCAGCGACCGCCCGCAAGTACCGCGAGTGGCTCGACACGCGCCAGTGGCTCCCCGAGATCGGGCTGGACCGACGCGGCTGGGACATCCACGGCGTCTACGTCCCCGAGGTCGAGATCAACATCGAGATGGAGGCCGAGCGCCTGACGAAGGTGATGGACGAGGTCGGCTGCGTCAACCTCTTCATCTCCGAGGGTGCCGGCGTCTCCGACATCGTCGACCTGATGGAGAAGCGCGGCGAGGACGTGCCGCGAGACGCCTTCGGGCACGTGCGTATCAACGAGATCAATCCGGGCGCGTGGTTCGGCAAGCAGTTCGCTGAGCTTCTTGGCGCGCAGAAGACGAACGTGCAGAAGTCCGGATACTTCTCGCGGTCGGCGCCTGCGAACCAGTTCGACCTCGACCTCATCCGCTCGATGACCGAACTCGCGGTCGACAGCGCGCTCGCGGGCAACTCGGGCGTGATCGGCAACGATGAGGACCGCGGCGACGAGCTGCGGCCGATCGAATTCTCCCGGATCGCCGGCCACAAGGCGTTCGACTATCGCCGCCAGTGGTACGTGGACCTGCTGGCGGACATCGGCCAGGGCTGGCCCGAGCGCCAGCACCCCGGCGGCCAGTAGGCGCCACGGCGCGGCACAGTCCTCGACGTCCCTACCCGAAGGGCCCGGATCTCATCAGAGAGCCGGGCCCTTCGTCATGCCCTGGTCCGGTTCCCTGCACCCGCGGCATATGACCGCGCGACCAGCGCGTGCGTCGGCCGACCACCTCCAAGGAGCGACCGTCTCACTCATGAATTGTTCTCAACTGCAGCGGGGCTCGGTCCAGAGTGCTCAGGTTCATCCCTGACGCGCCGATCGTCTCCCGTGAGTCACCTTCACGAACGACGGATCTGTCCGATCTGCACCGGTACGTGGAGTGATCCTGCGGCGCCTCGGCGTCTCCACAACCGCTATGCAAGGAGAGACATCGTGCGGGTACGACGCCTGTCATCCCTCCTCGGGGGGGCCATGCTCGTCCCGAGTTTCGTGATCTTCCCGCTGGACTTCAGCTCAGCGGCACCTGCGCCGACGCCGGTATCCGGCACTGAGTCCACGGCCGACATGGTCGACTCTGCCAGCGTGGAGGTGGCCGACGCGGCCCACGCTCCCGAGGAAGAGATCCGCGACGCCGCGAACGACCAGGCCCGCGACAACCTGGGCGCCAAGACGCTGCCCGACCGCGACGTCAAGGTGCAGAAGGCGACCACGCCCCAAGATGTCAACCCGGCACTCGCTGCCGTCGGCATCACGTGGGACAAAGGCACCTCGGAGGGCGCCCAATCTCAGTATCGAGTATACGAAGACGGCCGCTGGGGGGGCTGGAACAACGCCGAGTTCCACCCATCGGTCGGCCCCGACCCGTCCAAGGTCCCCGACGTCACCCGGGAGGGCAGCGACCTCATCTTGATCACCGGCGCCACCAAAGTGCAGGCGCGTGTCCTCGGCGGTCCCGGGCAGGTGCCGGCCAACCCGAAGGTGACGGTCATCGACCCCGGTCGCTCCGACGCGGACGCCGCGCCAGGATCCACCCCGGCCGGCTCCGCGCAGGCGGCGGTACCACGACCTCAGATCCTGACCCGCGCGCAGTGGGGCGCCGACGAATCGTGGCGCAAGGGCGCTCCGGAGTCGAACAAGGTCCAGGGCATCGTCATCCATCACACCGCAGACTCCAACAACTACACCTCTGACCAGGTGCCGGCCATGATGCGCGGCATGTACCGCTACGCGACACAGACCCTGGGCTGGGACGACATCGCGTACAACTTCATCATCGACCGGTGGGGGCGCATCTGGCAGGGTCGAGCGTGGCTCTACCCGGACCAGCCTGTCTGGCCCGCGGCCACCCTCGGCAACAACGACCGCACGATGGGCATCTCCTTGCTCGGGAACTACGAAACTGAGCCGTTCTCCAGCGCCGCCAAAGGCTCCTTGGAGCGCCTGATCGCCTGGGAAGCGCAGCTGTTCAAGGTGAACCCGCTGGGCACGACGCAGATGTTCAACAACAAAACGAACCGGTACGAGACGATGCCCGCGATCAACGGGCACCGCGACACCTACTCGACAGCCTGCCCTGGCGCGAACGTCTACCCGACGATCCCGTCCATGCGCACTAACGTCTCCAGGCTCATGACGGCGGGAGGCAACAGCGTCTCCGGCTCGACCGGCTCGAACGCCCCGTACAAGCTGCTCGATCGCGACGTCGACGGCATGAACGACTCCGACATCCTCGGACGCGACGGCAGCGGGCAACTCACGCTCGCGAGCCCCACCGGCAAGGGCCAGATGACGCAGATGGAAGGGTACGGCGGTAGCGGCTGGGGCGCCTTCGACGCGGTCACGATCGGCGGGGACTGGACCGGCGACGGCCGACCGGATGTCATCGCCCGCAAAGTGACGACCGGCGAGCTGTTCCATTACCCCAGCAACTCCTCCGGCAAGCTCGGCTCGGCCGTCCGGATCGGCGTCAACTGGAACGGCATGCAAGCGATCGTCGCCCCCGGCGACTGGAACGGCGATGGCATCCCGGATGTCATCGGCACGACCCGGGGGACTGGCGACATGTACTTCTACGCCGGCAACGGCAAGGGCGGGTTCGCCGCAGACGGACGCAAGATCGGCCACGGTTGGAGCGGCATCAAGTCCATCGCGGCCATCGGAGACTGGAACGGTGACGGCAAGCTGGACGTGGCCGCTGTGACCTTCTCGGGGCTTGGCGTTGTCTACCTCGGCGACGGGAAGGGTGGGTTCACCACCCAGTTCAGCCAGAGCGGCAGCTGGAGCTCGTACACCACGTTGACCGGTGTCGCGAACGCGTACGGCGACAAAAAGAACAACCTGCTCGCCGTCGACGGCAACGGCACCGCGTATCTGGGATCGCGCGCGAGCGACAGCTCCACCACTTGGCGAAAGGTGGACACCTCCTACGCGGGGTATGCCGTCTACGGCGGCTGAGTTGCTTCGCGTGCGAAGGGGGTCGCGTCCCCACCTGCTGGGGCGGTTGAGCCGCGCGACGGGGTTCAGGCCGGATTCGGCACGGGGGTCATGACGCCGATCAGTTCGTCGCCGGACTCGGCCGCGTGGACGAGTCCGGCGCTTCCGTCGACAGTGATGACCTGTCCGGTGCTGATGACCCGAGCGGCGTTGGGCACTCCGACAACGGCCGGGATCCCATACTCACGGGCGACAACGGCGCCGTGTGAGTTGGAACCGCCCATCTCCATCACCAGCCCGCCTGCCGTGAGGAACAGTGGCGTCCATCCCGGGTCTGTCGACGGGACGACCAGGATGTCGCCGGGTTCCAGCTGAGCGCCCACCGGATCGAGGATGATCCGGGCCCGCCCGGTGACGGAGCCCGCCGAGGCGGGCGTGCCCATAAGCGCGTCGTCGGGACGGGCACCCGTTGGGCGCTGTGCCTCGAGTTCGGTCCCGTCGCCGAGGAGCAACCTGGGGATGTGGCGCCGACCGCGTTCGACGTCATACGCCGCTCGATTCGAGATCGCCACCGTGCGGACGTCCTGACCGTGCACGGCTCGCCGGATGTCGACAAAGTCCAGGAACGCAAGGTCGTCCAGGCTGTCGATCAGCCCATCGTCGACCAGGTCGGCGCCGATCTGCTCAAGCTGACGCCAGGCGGCGCCGAGCAGCGAGATCAGCCCGAACTTGGGGCTCTCGCGCAGGCCGGCGAGTCGACGCGTCCTGTCGAGACACCAGCCGATCACCAGGCTGCGCAGCGGGTTCGGTTCCCGCGCTACGAGGGTGTTGACCATCTCCTCGGCGTCACGGGCGCTCTTGGCGAATTGGGCTAGGGCGCCTTGATCTTGGTCATCCACCTGGGCGTAGTTGGCCAACGCGGAGAACAGTTGCGTCGGATCAGTCGACCATCTCGGCATCCCAAGGTCCATCTCGGCAACGGCCCGGTCGCCCCACGTATCGAGAAAGTCGGCGAGCCCTCGCTGAAGCACGGCAGGCAGCGCGCCCGCCACGTACCGCGCGGTCAACGCGGCGCCCGACAGGGTACGCAGGCAGACGCGGCTCGACGCATCGTGGGCGACGCGGCGGGACAGTCCCCACAGTTCCAAGTCCATGTCGATCGTCACGTTATGGGGCAGGCCGCGCATCACGGTCTGCAGATCACCTGGGCCGGCGTGCTTGCCCAGCAGCCGTCGAGCGAGGGCGAGGCTGATGAAGCCGCCCGCAGCGCATCCCAGCGCCCCCGGCATGACCGCAAGGAAACGGGAGCTGAGGGCATGCTCCACGGCGTCCAGACGCTCCAGTGAACGGGCATCGGAGGGGAGGTCAATGCTGCGGCGCGCCTCGGAGATGATCCGATGGGTCGTCGTCACCGCCCAGTCTGGGTCGATCAGACTTCGTGCGATGCGCCGCGGAATCCCAGCTCGCGCGATGAGAAGTCCGAGACGATGGAGGTTACGCCATGGTCGCGCCGAGTCGAGCTGGATCCCATCCTGGGCGGCGACGGCGCGCAGCGCGGCCGCGGTGCGGGCCTCCATGTAGTCAAGGACGAAGTAGCTGAGCCGCCGTCCGACGGGGTGGCGCAGAGCGGCGGTCAGGTCCAGGAAAATCCGGCCGCCCGCTTCCGCGTAGGCGCTGGCGCCCACACGGGCGTCGGGCACCTCGATGCCGAGGCCCCGGGAGACACCGGCGCTGAGCAGGCGTACGGCGCCACGTCCCAGCGGGGTGATCGGCCGCGTGAGGCCCTGGGCGAGCGAGGCGCACAAGTACACGTGGTGCCCCGGACGGTGGGGGACAGGCAGCGGGAACAGCGTGGTGATGGGCCGCGCCTGGGTCAGCCACCAACCACCGTCCCGATCCAGAGCCCATTCGGTGTCCTGCGGCTCGCCGTACAGCGCCGTCACCCGGGCGCCGAGAGCGACCAGCTCGCGCACCTGCCGGTCGGTGAGCGCCCACTGATCGGTCGCCGCGTCGCGCCGCTGCGTAACCACTCCGCCCCCAGGAGACGCGCGGATCACCAGCCGCTTGTCGCCCATGGTGCGCTCGACGATCTCGCCCGACGCCGTCGTGACCACGAACCGGTCGGGGTTAACCCCACCCGACACGACGGACTCGCCGAGGCCGTGGTTGGCGTCGATCACCGTCTGCGAACGCGACCCGGTCACCGGGTTGGCGGTGAACATCACTCCCGCAGCTGTCGCGTCGACGATGTCTTGCACCACGACGGCCAACGCCACGTCGGATGGGTCGATGCCGTGGGCGCGGCGGTACACGATGGCGCGCTCAGTCCATAACGACGACCAGCACCGGCGAACCGCCGCAATGAGAGCCTCGGCTCCTATCACGTTGAGATAGGTGTCTTGCTGGCCTGCGAAACTCGCGTGAGGCAGGTCTTCGGCGGTCGCGGAGGAGCGCACCGCCACTGGGCGATCTGCGCCGAGGCGCCGGTGGGCAGCAGTCACCTCCGACGCGATCGCGACGGGGACGACGACTCTGCTGACGCTGTCGCGGACCGCCGAAGCCACGGGCGCGACGTCGCGGATGTCGACGTTCCTCAGGTCGGACATGAACGGCGCGACGGCGGCCTGGGCGGCCTGACGGTAGGCATCCGTCACGACGCTGAACCCCGCGGGAACGGGCAGCCCGGCCCGTAACATCACCCCAAGGTTGACGGCCTTGCCGCCGACGAGGGCTACGGCATCGGCCGGGTCCTCCGCGAGGTCCAGCACGTACGTCATGGGGGTCTCCTGTCCGCTCGGCGGCGGGCGTGGTTCACGACGTCGTGACGACACTCCTTGGGGACGAGGGAGGCACTCGTGCCCATCCACTTTGCGTGGCACACGCCACGGCAGCACGGACCAGGTGCCGCGTCTCCGTGCGGCAGTCCCTACGCGTGTCCGTCAGGGGGAGGCTTGGCCACGTGCGCGAGACTAGGGCAGCTTCGCGACGGTGAGCAGGAGCGCTGAGTCCTCCAACGCCGCGAGGCTGTGCCGCGCCTCAGGCACGAAGAGCATGTCGCCCGAGCGCGCCTCCCAGGACTGCTCACCTTTAAACATCCGGACCCGCCCGAACAGCACCTGGACGGTGGATTCCCCCGGGTTCTCGTGCTCAGCCAGTGACGACCCTTCGATCATGCCGATGACCGTCTGCCGCAGCACTCTCTCGCTCCCGCCGTACACGGTGTCGGCGGCGTGTCCGCCACCGGCCCCGCGGGCCGCCTCGAGTTGTTGCCGGGCCATTGCCTCCAGAGAGATCCGTTGCATGCGACGAGTGTGACCCCTGCGACACACAACAGGCAAGGGAAGCCGAGACCACGTCGCGGTGTCAGGGCTGCGCTGCTGCACCCGCGTCACGTGGGAGAACCCCGGCCACCCAGGGCGAGGGCCATCGACAAGGCGTTGCGACGGTGGCAACATGGCCAGGGCTGGGACCACAGCCACCCGGATCGAATCCTCCTGGTCCACAGGCGGGTGGGAGCAGTCGCTCAAGGCTGGGTGCGTCGGAGAGTTCCTCGTCTGGAGACGTCACGATGACCTCGATACGACACCGGGACGGATGAACCATGCCTGCCATCTCCGACGGTCCCGCAGCGCCGAAGAACACCGGGACGGCCAAGCCGCATGGCACCAGGAGTGAACCGGACGCGCAGATCGCACCTACCAGAATCAGCCACGGCGCGGACCTGATCGTGATTTTCGGTATCACCGGCGACTTGGCCCGCAAGATGACGTTCCGCGCCCTGTACCGGCTCGAGCGCCGCGGGCTACTTCATTGCCCGATCATCGGCGTCGCCCACGATGAGCTGTCCACCGATGAGGTTCGTGCCCGGGCGCGTCAGGCGATCAGCGCCGCCGAGGGCAGACTCGACGAGACGGTTTTCGAACGGCTCGCCGCCCGTTTATCCTACCTGCACGGAGATGTCAGCGAGGACGCGTTATATGAGCAGTTGGCGACCAGGGTCGGGCAATCTCGCCGGCCACTGTTCTATCTGGAGATGCCCCCGTCGCTGTTCGCCACCATTGTCGAGCATCTCGGCGCGGTAGGACTACTCAACGACGGGCAGGTCGCCGTCGAGAAACCGTTCGGTCGCGACCTGGCCTCGGCCCGCGAACTTGATGCCCGGCTGCACCGGGTCCTGCGCGAGGATCAGATCCTGCGAGTGGATCACTTTCTGGGCAAGGAACCGGTCATAGAGCTGGAATACTTGCGTTTCGCTAACCTGGCGCTCGCCGAGATCTGGGACCGCAAGAGCGTGTCCTGCATCCAGATCACGATGGCCGAGAACTTCGGAGTAGTCGATCGCGGCGCATTCTACGATTCGGTGGGCACGCTGCGCGACGTGGTCCAGAACCATCTGTTGCAGGTCTTGGCGCTGGTCGCGATGGAACCGCCCGCTGGGGCCTCCGCCCAGGAGCTGCGGAACAAGAAGGTCGACGTGTTCAAGGCGATGCCGGCCGCCGACCCACAGCATTGTGTGCGCGGTCAGTACACCGGTTACACCGACGTTCCTGGAGTTGCGTCCGGTTCGGTCACCGAGACCTTCGTCGCGTTGCGCGTGCAGATCGACAATTGGCGCTGGGCCGGTGTCCCGATCTTCTTGCGCGCCGGCAAGGCGTTGCCCGAACGGGTGACCGAGGTCCGCTTGCTCTTGCACCGCACGCCCCGGCTGGCGTTCCTGCCCACCCAGACCCAGGTTGAGGCGAACCAGATCGTGTTGCGGATTGACCCTGCCCCGGGCCTGCGGGTGCAGATCGCGGCCCGTGGCGACGATTCGTGGCGGGTGGTTCATCTGGACACCTTGTTCGCCCACGAACTCGGTGAACCGTTGGAGCCTTACGAGCGGCTGCTGCATGCCGCCCTGGTCGGCGACCCTGCGCTGTTCGCCCGCGAGGACAGCGTCGAGCAGACCTGGCGCATCGTGCAACCGCTGCTCGACGCGCCGCCGGATATCCACCTCTACCCCCCGGGTTCCTGGGGACCGGCCGCGGGCGACGCGCTGGTGCGCGGGCATTCAGGCTGGCAACGGCCCTGGCTCGACGCACGGGGATAAACGCGCGCTGAGCCGCGAACACGACGACGGCACTATCGGGCAAGGAGGATGCATCATGCAGTTGGGAATGATCGGCTTAGGGCGGATGGGTTCTAACCTCGTGCGTCGGCTACTGCGCGACGGCACACACGAATGCGTGGTCTTTGACGCGGACGCCGCGGCCGTCAAGGCGCTGTCCGAGGAAGGCGCGACCGGGGCCGACTCGGTGCAGGACCTGGTCGCCAAGCTCACGGCGCCGCGCGCGGTGTGGGTGATGGTTCCCTCCGGCGGCATCACCGACTCCGTCATCGACGAGCTCGCCAAGACGCTGGAACCGGCTGACACCATCATCGACGGCGGGAATTCGTTCTATCGCGATGACCTGCGGCGCGCTGAACAGCTTTCGACGCGCGGGATCCGGCTGCTGGACTGCGGCACCAGCGGCGGCGTGTGGGGATTGCAGCGTGGTTACAGCCTGATGATCGGCGGCGAGAAGGACGCGGTCGCGCAGGTCGAGCCCGTCTTTGCGACGCTAGCTCCCGGCGTCGAAGCTGCCGGCCGCACCCCGGGTCGAGAGGGAGAAGCGTCGGCCTCGGAGCACGGCTACCTGCACTGCGGGCCCAGCGGCGCCGGGCACTTCGTCAAGATGGTCCACAACGGCATCGAGTACGGCATGATGGCCGCCATCGCCGAAGGGCTCAACATCCTGCACAAGGCGAACATCGGCGCCACCAGCTCTGAGACGAGCGACGCCGAGACCGCGCCCCTGGGCGACCCACAGTATTACCGCTACGACCTCGACCTGGCCGAGATCGCCGAAGTATGGCGACGCGGCAGCGTCATCGGGTCGTGGCTGATCGATCTGAGCGCCGCTGCGCTGCGGCAGTCACCCGATCTGGCCGACTTCGCCGGACGGGTGTCGGACTCCGGGGAAGGCCGATGGACGGCCATCGCCGCCATCGAGGAGGGTGTGCCGGCACCGGTACTCACCGCCGCGTTGGACTCCCGTTTCGACTCTCGTGGCCTGGACGAGTTCGCGGACAAGGCGCTGTCAGCGATGCGCAAACAGTTCGGCGGACACGACGAGAAGCCGTCCGCCTGACCCGCCCACCCACTTCGCCGTTGGGCCCTGATGGAAGGACGCGGGGTATGACAGGACCAGTCGTGGTGTTGTTCGACATCGACGAGACGCTGGTGCACACCGGCGGCGCCGGAGCCCGCAGCTGGGCGTGGGCTTTCGATCAGCTGCACGGTATCCCCGCCGATATCGGGGCGCACAGTTCGGCGGGGGAGACCGACCCGCAGGTCGGTCGCAAGACGTTCCACGCCG
This sequence comes from Dermatophilaceae bacterium, assembly GCA_040006675.1. Lineage (GTDB taxonomy): Bacteria > Actinomycetota > Actinomycetes > Actinomycetales > Dermatophilaceae > Austwickia. Next base: position 23,171 of record JBDTWM010000018.1, read on the forward strand.
TCCTGGGCCGCGACCCCAGCTTCGATGAGATGGCCCGCTTGTACGCCACGTACCTATGGCACCTGGCCGAGGACATCTGGGCGTCGCCGGATTACCGGGTGCTCGACGGCGTGGAGCCTTTGCTGCAGCGCCTTGGCGACGCCGGGGTGATGATCGGTGTCGTCTCCGGAGCGATGGAGGGGGCGGCGCACATGAAGATGGAGCCGGGCAAGCTCAACCGGTACTTCACGTTCGGCGCTTACGGCTCGGACTCCCCTGACCGTGACGAGCTGACCGAGCTCGGTGTTGCCAAGGCAGCCCGGCTGCACGGGCACGAGTTGAATAGGTCCCAGGTATACGTCGTTGGTGACACGCCACGTGACATTGAGGCGGCGCACGCGGCCGGGGTGGTCGCGGTCGGTGTGGCGAGCGGCCATTACGACGTCGACGCGTTGCGCGAGGCCAAGGCGGATCACGTGATGGCATCCCTGAGCGAATCATTCCCCGGACAATGACCGGACTCCGAGACCCGGCCCGACCCGAGTCGAGATCGCCGGCTAATCGGCGTTTCGCGCGTGAGCGCAGCGACGAGCGGCGGCGCCACAAGCACACGACCCGTTCACGGATCGCGCTGCTCGACGCGATCCGCGCCGCAACGACGATAGGAACAGGATCATGACGTCACCGATGAGCACGCGGCAGCTGGACCTGGCCCGGAGCCTGGCTACGCAGTTGCGGGTCGATTCCATCCGCTGCAGCACCCAAGCCGGCTCCGGACATCCCACCTCATCCTTGTCTGCCGCGGACCTGATGTCCGTGCTGATGGTCGGTCACTTGCACTACGCCTGGGACCAACCCGACCTACCCAGCAACGACCACCTGATCTTCTCCAAGGGCCACGCTTCACCACTGCTGTACTCGATGTTCCGCGCTGCAGGAGTAGTGACCGAGGACGAGCTGGTCACGACCTACCGACAGCTCGGGGCGCGCCTGGAAGGCCACCCCACCCCCGTCCTGCCATGGGTGGACGTCGCCACCGGGTCGTTGGGGCAGGGGCTGCCTGACGCGGTCGGCGTCGCTCTGGCTGGGCGATACCTGGACAAGCTGCCGTACCACGTATGGGTGCTGTGCGGGGACAGCGAGACCGCCGAAGGCTCGATCTGGGAGGCGCTGGACAAGGCCAGTTACTACCAGCTCGGGAACCTCACCGCGATCATCGACGTCAACCGTCTCGGCCAGCGTGGACCGACCGAGCTGGAGTGGGACCTGCAGCGTTATGCCCAGAGAGTCGAAGCGTTCGGGTGCCGTCCACTGGTCATCGACGGGCACGACCCAGCCGCCATCGACGAGGCCCTGCGCCAGGCTCGCGCGGGCGGGGACCAGCCGACCGTGGTGCTCGCCCGAACCGTCAAGGCCAAAGGCGTGCCCGAGATCGAGAACAAGAACGGCTGGCACGGCAAGGCTCTCCCCCCCGAGATGGCCGAACGCGCGATAGCCGCTCTCGGCGGACCGAGCGACCTGCACGTCAGCACGCACCATCCCGAACCAGGCACGCCGGCCATCACGCCCGACCCCGCGGCCCCGATCACGTGGCCGACCTACGAGCTGGGTGACAAGGTGGCGACCCGCGTCGCGTTCGGCGCCGCCATCGCCGCCCTGGCCGCCCGGCCCGAGGTCGTCGTCGTGGACGGCGAGGTGGGCAACTCCACGCACGCCGAGGAGTTCGGCAAGGTCGCCCCGGAGCGCTACTTCGAGATGTTCATCGCGGAATGCCAACTCGTGGCCACCGCGGTCGGGTTCGCGGTGCGCGGGTACGTGCCGTTCGCGGCGACGTTCGCGGTGTTCTTCTCCCGCGCCTACGACTTCATCAGGATGGCCGGCATCTCGCAGGTGAACATCCGCTTGGTCGGCTCCCACGCCGGCGTCGAAATCGGCCAAGACGGACCCTCACAGATGGCGCTGGAGGATATCGCGGCGATCCGGGCCGTGCACGGCTCGGTGGTGCTCTACCCGGCCGACGCACCCAGCACGGTCGCGCTCGTGGGCCAGATGGCCGACACGGAAGGGATCGTCTACCTGCGCACCACGCGTGGCGCCTACCCGGTGCTCTACCCGCGGGGAGAGGCGTTTCCCGTCGGCGGGTCCAAGACCCACGGGGCCGGCCCGGGCGACCAGCTCGCGTTGATCGGGGCCGGCGTGACGCTGCACGAATGCCTGGCCGCGGCCGACGAACTGGCCAAGACCGGCATTAGGGCACGGGTCATCGACGCCTACTCGATCAAGCCCATCGACCGGGACGCGCTACTGGAGGCAGCCCAGGTGACCGGCAGCCGCCTGGTCGTGGTGGAGGACCACTACCCCGAGGGCGGGTTGGGCAGCGCAGTCCTCGAGGTTCTCGCCGACGCGTCCGTCCCCGCGCTGCATGTGGCTCACCTGGCCGTAACCGACCTGCCCGGCTCCGGAACGCCCGCAGAGTTGCTGAACGAGGCCGGCATCTCGGCCCGACACATCGCTGACGCCGCACGCCGCGTGGTCGCATCATGACCCGGACCGGCAGCCGCCTGGCCGTGGTCGAGAACCTCGAGGACTGCGCTGCCCCTGGCCGTCCGCCCCGTGGTTGGACCGAGGGACGGTGACGCAGGCCCCGATGGGCTCGTAACCCGCCGGTCAGGGTCTACGGCGCCTCAGGGCGCAGCGCCGTCGCGGCGAGCGTGTCGACGATCCATTGGACGTACTCCTCGTCCGACCAGCCCTGACGGCGGCGCATCGCCAGTATTTCCGGGGAGACCAGCATCCACACGATGTCTCTGGCTCGTTCGACGGTCACGTCGTCACGGAGGAATCCAGCCGCACCCCAATGGCGGGTCAGCCCGAGGGTGCCGGCTGCCCGTTCCTGCTCAATCGTCGACACGAACTGGCTCAGTTCAGCGTCGGTGCCTTGGGACCGGCTCGCGATGAGGACCAAAGCCCCCACCCTGGCGTCGATCTTCAATGCCAGTTCGGCGTACGCCCGCGCCGCGCCCACCGCTGTGGACTGAGCTCGAACTCGCTGAATCTCCGGCCGGTCGGCGAGCGGCACCGGCGCCTCGTCACCGGCCAGGACGACGTCGTACACCGCCTTGAGAAGTGCGGCCTTGGTGCCGAACGACTTGTAAATGGTCTCTTGGGACACCTGCGCGTCCTCGGCGACGCCACGGATGGTCGTCGGCCCGTACCCCTTGAGCAGGAACGATCCTTGTGCCGCGGCCACCACCCGACGCCGCGTGGCCCGAGCGCGTTCCGTCCTGCTGACCACGCGTCCTCCTGATGACGTGAAACCCTTGCCTCCTCTTTAGATACAGTCTACTGTATTCACCACAGCGAACTGACAGGAGATGCGGATGGACTACCTACCCACTCCAGGAGCCGCGCGTCGCCGCACCGCAGAAGGGTTGCTGACGCTGACGGTTCTCGGCTCGCTGGAGGACGTCGCCGGGATCGTCCACCCCGGGGCCGTGAACCGGGAAAGCGTCCACGAACCACCCGCCGCCCGCGTTCCGGGGCCGGCAGGATTCGCGGCCACCGGCTCGTGGCTGCGCGCTGCCTTCACCGACATCCGCTTCGCCGTCGATGAAGCTCTCAGCGACGGTGACCTGCTCGTGACCCACGGGACGATGTCTGGCCGGCATACGGGCCCCTTCGTCCTCTACGGCGTCGACGGCAGCGTCGAGCGCGTCTTCACCCCCACAGGACGCACGTTCACCGTCACCCACACCCACTGGCTGCGGGTGGTGGACGGACTCATCGTCGAACACTGGGCCAACCGCGACGACCAAGGCCAAGCGCTGCAGCTCGGCTGGACCCCGCCGTCACCTCTCTACCTGGTGCGGTGCGCACGGGCCACCCGCGCGGCGCGCCTCCAGCAGGAGGACACCGCGATCGGTTGCCGACACGTCACCAACGCGGCACCGGGCTATCGCGAGCCCTTTTCGCGCTGAGCCGGGCGCCGTGCTCAGGCCCCCTCGGCCTCAGCTGGACGGTGGGTTCACCACTGCTACGAGATGGCATGGTCGGTCGGGTCGGAGAGGGCGTCGAGCAGCCCGGTGAGCACGGACTCCTCGTGTACGGCCCGACCGTGCCTGCGCATGGCCTCTCCCAGCTCGACATCCCAGGCGGGCTCGACGGGGCGACCCACGAGTTCCGGACCGTCGGCGCGCACCGCTGCGAGGTAGTCCTGCGCCGTCATCCGCCACGGTCGGACGGCGTAGTTCGCGATGGCCCGGTTGGCGATCGCGAGTCCCGGCCAATCGAAGTCACCATGGTAGAAGAGCGTGGCACCGCCGGTGTCCAGCGCGGTCAGGATGCGGTCGACCACCAGGTTCGGCATTCCGGACGTACAGACACCGGACCACCCCGACAGCCTTTCCTCAGCCATCGCCTCGACCACGCGGGGGTTCTCACAGACCAGCACCTGCGCGCCCGAGACGGGTCGGAAGTCGGCGACGCGCCGCAGGTCCCATTCGGTGACGTGCACCGGGTCTCCCGCGTCCGCGGCGACGCTCAACCGCTTCCCCACAGGATTGTCCCCGTCAATCCGCAGACCCCACACCAGGCAGGTACGGGACAGCAGGTCGGGTTCGACGCCGAAAGACGCCCACAGCTCCCCGCGCTGACCCGACTCATCCGGCACCGGGACGCCCGCGGCTGCCGCGAGGCCACGCAACACGACCTGGTGCACGAGCCGGTCCCGATCCAGTGCGTGGGCGTCCCCCAGAAGCCGCGCCCCCAGCTCGACGCGCGACTGGGCGCGAGGAGCCCTGTCGGGATCGGTCAGATCGATGAGCACCCTCGCGGCGTCACGCACGATGCGCTCGGCCTGGTCCCGATTGGTCAGCAAACCGGTCCGGCGCAGCCCCACGATCCAGTCCCTCGCCCAGGCCGCATCCACCAACTCCGACGCCACCGCCAACGGACGCTCGCGCGCGTCGTCTCGAGCCGCGCGGAGGGCCGGGCGGTTCTGCGGCGCCCGACCTGCGAGCCGGGTGAGCACCGCCTCGACGCCTCCGACTCCCGACCGCTCTCGCAGCCGGGTGTCGAGGTCGGCGAGGTCGACCCGGATCCGATCGCTGGTGAGGGTACGCCCCAGCAACGCCCCGATGGCCTGGCGCTCATCCCTCGAGGCGAGCGGCACGATAACCGCCCCTTGGGCCACGAGGCCGGCGTTCTCGAACCGCAACCGGATCCGCTCCCACGCAGGCGCCAGCTCCGGGTCCGTGATCCAGGCCGGCAGATCCCTCATCCGACACTCTCGAGGGTCTGGCCATCCCAGCGGTATTCGTACTGAGCGATACCGCGCTGGTTGGGGTCGCGCAGGGCCTCGTAGATGGCGAGCGAGGGCACCGTCGAGTGGTCACCCCAGAGGCGCTCGCTGGTGATCAGGAAGTCCAGGTCGAGTTGGACGAGCAGACCGAAAAGCAACGGGTGGGTTCGAACATCGATCTTCGGGAACGCGTCGTCGAGCAACACCAGTCGCGGGGCGTGCGGGGCTGCCCCCGCCAACGAGGTGAAGTGGGCGGCCGCGGCCGCGAAGAGGGGCAGATAGCACAGCACCTTCTGTTCACCCTGGGACAGCGCCGAGCGGCGGTGCAACCGCTCCCATTGGCCGGCCTTCTCGGGTCGCGTGTAGCGGATCGAGAATGCGGACCAGGTGCGATAGTCCAGGGCCGCCGCGAGGTGCTCGCCGTAGGAAAGTTCGGGCTGCTCCGCCCGCGAGGCCTCGATGAGCCGGTGCAGGACATCGCGCAGCGTCACCCGCTCCTCGGGGATCAACGCGCCGACGGGTTGCGCCAGCAGCTTCACGGCTTCCCGAGCCTCCTGCGGCACGTCATCGCGCAGTTTCCAGTCCAGCCTGACCCGGATCCCCTGGGATGTGGTGACCTGACCGAGCTGGTCGTTCATCGCCACGACGAGCTCTTCGGCATCCCGGCGGCGTTGGCGGATCGCGTCCCCGAGCGCACCCAGGATGTGCTGTTCGAACTGTCGCTTCTCGCGTTCGGTGAGCAACTCCCGGTCGCGGTCCACCCCGGCGCGCACCCGCCGGGCCAACACGACCACCACCGCCTCACCGGCGTCGTCACGGCCGGACACGGCGAGAAGATCACCGTGTTCGGCCACGGTGGGCTGGTGGTCGGCGGCCGGTCCGCTGACCGCGTCGTTGTGAGACCGCCACAGCCGGGTGGTGGTGGTGCCTACCTCGTCATCGCTCAGGGCTGCGAGGACGTCTGCCGCAACGACGACCGGTCGCGGAACCGGTTCGCCGGACGGATGGCCGACAAGCCCCTGCACGGCGCGTGAGCTCTCGGTGTCGACGCCCGCGGCCTCGAACAAGCCCGGCACCGAGCACGTGACGACCAGTGCCGCGATGGTCGCCTCCTGCCCCTGCTGGTGCTCGCCCAGCCGCTGCTCGGCGTAAACCACCGCGCTTTGGGCTTGGCCCGCCTCGTGGATCAGGTGCTCGAGGAGTTGCGAGGCCGCCCGCTGCGCATCGGTGTGCGCGATGCGCGACTGCCTCACGTCGGCGATGCGGCGCCGCAGCTGCTCCACGGAATCGCCCACCGATGCTCGTAGCGCCTCGACCCCGGCCCTGGCGACCGCGGCCTGGTCGGCCGCGTCTGCGGCAACCCTGATCTCCACCCGTAGTCCTTCATGCGCGGTGTCGAAGTCGGCCGTCGTCTCCTGCCACTGGGTGAGGAGAAGCCGGAGCTGCGGGTCGCTTCGCTCGGCGTCCCGGAGTTGATCGTCGAGGGTGCGTAGCTCCTGCTCGACGGCATCGAGTCGCGCGCCCTCGGCGGGCAGCTGCTGCTCGTCCGCCAGGTGATGTAGCGCATCGTTGGCTTCCGCCGTCGCCGTACGCGCCGCATAGGCGCTCGCCTGAGCCTCGCGGTTATCCCGCTCATCTCGGTCCTCGGACCGGTGCCGCTCGTCGACCAGCGTCCAGAGGCGAGCCAGCGCCTGCCCGGAGGGCACATTGGCCACCCAGGAGTCCAGGGCGTCGACCGCGGCGCCAAGCCCCGCGTACTCGCGCTCCGCCAGCTCAGCGGCCCTCTGCCGTTCGACGATGGCTGCGTCGAGCTGAGCCAGCCGCCTGGCGCGCTCCTCCGCGCGGGCCCTGGCCCCGATGAACTGCGCCTGCTCCTTTGCGGCCCGGCCGTAGGCCGGCCCGAGACGCCACCCGCCGTCGGTCGAGACCCAGGCCGGACCGGCCGCGTGTTCACCGAGGCCGATCCCCGCCAGCACCCTGTCCACGTCGGTGTCCGTCAACGCGCTGTCCGGGGGGAGGGCGCTGACCAGCACCGCGCTGAGGGTGGCCGGCAGGTCGAGCTCGTCGGATCCGGCCAGGACGACATCGAGATGTTCTCGCGCCAGCAGCTGTCCCCCGGGACGCACCCACGCGTCCAGGAGCCCGGCCGCCTGGAGCGCTGATTCCAGACCTGCCCGGTCCTTCGCCCGCAGGTCGGGGGCGAAGTCGACGACCTGCCACAACGCGTGACCATCGGTCCTCTCGGTGCGCGGCAACCACGGTGGTGGCGGGGCCGGGTCACGCTCGGCCTCCACCGCGGCCCGTTCTTCGGTGAGCCGGCCGAGCTCTTCCCGGGCGTTGTCGAGTCGTGTGCGCCAACGCGTGCGGTGCTCGCGCAGCTCCTCGAGTCGTGGGCGGGCGGCCTCTCGGGCCAGGGCGGGCAGTGCGCCGACGACGTCCTCGGTGATCTCCTCGGGCAGCATCACCTCAGGTGCGTCGGGGGTCGCTGCCCAGACGCCCAAGGCGCCGACGAGCAGCTCGACCTCGGCATCGGCGCTCCGCTGGGCCTCGAGCCGGGCGTCCCGGGCCTGCTCCCAGCGAGTCTCCGCGCGCTCGGCGTCGCGCTCCGCCCCGCGCTGGCGGGCCGCGGCCCGCCCGACCTCGCGCAGGGCGTCCCGCAGCAGACCGACTCCGGCCCGCCGTCGGCTCACCGCCGACCCCGCCTGTTTCAGGGAGGTGAGGATCTGGTCAAGCGCGTGCACGATCGCGGGGACCTTATCGGCGCCTTCCGCGGCCAGGCTGTCGGTCGCCGCGGGGATCGGCACACTCGACCCCGGCACCGACCGGCGCTGCCGGTCGTCGAGTCCGCGCAGCCGTGTCACATAGTGGGAGACGCCCCGGCGCGCGGCGTCGTCTCGATCGCTCAGGCTGCGTTCCAGCCGGTCGACCGCCGCCTGCTGGCGCGCGCAGCGTGCAGAGGCGTCCGTCGCGACAGCGGCGTCGTGGCTCGCGATCGCCTCCAGCTCGTCCAGCCGGCGTTGGTCGCGGAACTCCGGGCTGTCCTCCAGGCTTCGCAGCCGTGCATCGTCTCGGGCGACACCGGCGTTCGCCTCGTCACGCTGTGCGTACGACGCGGCCTGGGCGACCCGAAGCTCTTCCGACGCCGAGCGGGCCCTGCGCACGATGGCGAGCAGCTTCCGCTCCTGGCGCAACGCCTCTGAGACCGACCGGGCACGCTGGGCCACGACGGCTCGCGCGTAGTCGGCGTAGCAGTCGGAAAGCGTCAGGAGCGCGTCGGCCGCGGAGGTCCGCCGGTCGATCTGCTCGCCGAACGCGGTCAACTCATCGAAGGTGTCACCGGCGACGCGGACCGCGTACTCGTCGAGCTGCGGCAACGCCTGGGACAGTTGCTGGGCGAGCTTGACCGGCTCGATGTCCTCGCCGACCTGAGGTTGGCGTAGCCAGTAGAGCAGCCGCAACACCTCGTCGTACTGCGGCGGATCGAGGCCGAACAAGGTGCGCCCGACATGAGCCTTGTAGTCCGTCGCCCTCTCGAAGACGTTCTCGGGGCCCAACGCCTCCTTCAGTCGGGGCAGCGACAGCGGCCCGGCCTGGTCCTCCAGGAAAACATCGGTTCCGATCCGCCCTTCGGTGGCGAAATGCCAGGCCGTCGCGGAGCGTGCCGACGCGGAGGCCCGAATGCCGACCCCGCACGTGTAGAACTCCTCGGTTCCCTCGAGCGTGACTCGCCGGAACTCCACCCATACGTAGCCCACCCGGTTGCCGCCGTCGATACCGTCGGTCATCAGCCACAACAAACTCGTGTGGTGCTTGGCCGAGGCGGTGATCCGGGCCTTGTCGCCGTCGAGCGCGAACGGCAGCAGGATCTCCAACGTCTTCGACTTCCCTGCGCCGTTGGCGCCACGCAAGAGCAGTCGGCCGTCCGCGAAGCGGAAGACCTGTTCGTCGTACTGCCACACGTTGAGGACCCCGGCTCGGTTCAACCGGAACCGTTCACCCGCCCTGGCGGCCGGGTTCAGCGTGGGTGACGTGGCCGTGGTGGGTGAC
>JBDTWM010000019.1:0-30275 GCA_040006675.1 Dermatophilaceae bacterium
GATGTAGCTCCATGCCTGAAGGCACTCGCCTGAGCGAACCGCCTGAGCGAACCGCCTGAGCGAACCGCGTGAGCGCGTGGCGGCCACCGGACGTCGTGATGCGGCGTCACACGCGGATGCGGCGGGCCGCGGGGATTCCGAGCGCGGCGATCGCGCACATCGTCAGCCAGATCGTCGGAAAGATGGTCTCTTGCGCCCAGCCCAGGCGTGTCCCCGCCGCGAACACCGCGCCCGCGCTGGCCACCCCGAGCACGCTGCCCAGGACGTCCGCGACTTGCAGCGAGGAGGACGCCTCCGCGTGACCGCCGGGCGGCGACAGCGCCAGAGCGAGCACCGACGTCGACGTCACCGCCAGGCCCATCCCGAGCCCCAGCAACGCCAGCACAAAAGCCATGCTGGCAACCGGAGCGGACAGCGCGTCCACAGCCGTCAAGCCCAGTCCCGCTGTCGCCAACACGATGGTGCCAAACACGACGAGCTCCGGTCCGTGGTCGGCGAGCCGCTGTCGGCTCTGCACCAAGGAGCCGCCCGCCCACCCGACCGAGGCGACGGCCAGCAGAGCGCCGGTGGGCAGCAGGTCGAGCCCGAGGGGCCCGTGCAACAGCAGCGGTACGAACGAGATGGTCCCGGAGAACGCGGCCATCAGCATCAGACGCGCCACCGTCACGCAGGGTTGCCCCCGTCGTAGCCGGAGCGCGCCGACCGGCAGGACCCGAGGCACGCACACGGCGAGCCCGACCAGCCCCATGGCCGCCAGCGCGACCTCCACGGCGGTGGTCCACCCGGGACGCGAGGCCCCGATCTCAAACGCCGAAGCGCTCACCGTGAGCGCGCCGCCGAGCAGCAGGACGGTCCGCGTGGAACGGGTCGCCACGCGCGGCGAGCGCGTCTGCGCAAGGCCCTCGAGGGGGGCGTACTCGGGTCCGGGGCTCTCGCGCAGCAACGTCGCCGCCCGCCGCAGGCCGAGAGCGGCGGCCGCCGCCAGCGGCACGATGACGAGGAACACGGCCCGCCAGGACACCACGTCGGTCAGCCAGGCGGCGACGACCGGACCGATCACCGACGGCAGGACCCACGCCGCCGAAATCCAGCCGAACACCTTGGGCCGCAACGCCAACGGATACGCGGCGCCCACGATGACGTAAAGCGACACCATGGCGAGCCCCGCGCCGAGGCCCGCGATCAGGCGCCCCACCAACAGGATCGGGAACGATCCCGCCAGCCCGGCCAACGCGGACCCGGTGGCGAACAGGAGTTCGCCGCAGAACACGGGGGGCATCGGCCCGCTGCGTTGCGCCCAGGTGCCGGCGGCGACGATCCCGAAAAGCTGCCCTGTGAACAGCAGCGAGAAGGCCAGCCCGTACATCGACCCCGCGTCCAGGACCCGTGTCACCTCGGGCATCGCGGTGGACACGGCCAGAGCCTCGAACGCGATGATGGTGACCAGCCCGACGATCGACACGGTGGCGGCGCCGTACCGCGGACCGAGCAGCCTGCCGTTGCCCGCGTGCGTGCTCACCGCTCCACCGTAGGGGCCCGCTGTCCTCGGCCGTCGGGGCCTGATCGTCACGTCGGCAGAGCCACCCAGGCGGTCGTGTCGGCCGGCAGCAGCGGGCCTGCGGGCCGGTTAGCCTCGAGGGGGCCACTCGCCGCCAGCAGCTCGCCCTCGGGCAGACCCACGGGCTGCGCGCCGAGATTGGCCAGGATGGCCACCGGGCCGCGGGCCGACCCGGACCGCAGGGCGACCACGTCCGGCCCATACCCTTCCAGCCAGGCGAGCGACGCCCGCCCCAGCGCGAGGTCGCGCCGCACCCGCAGCAGCCTGCGATAGAGCTCAAGCGTCGACCCCGCGACGCCGTGCTGGGCGTCGACGGCGAGCGCGGCGTACGACGCCGGCTGCGGCAGCCACAGCCGACCGGTCCTGTTGAACCCGAGCGCCGGCCCGGTCGACTCCCAGGGGATCGGGATGCGGCAGCCGTCGCGTCCAAGCTCGGCGTGAGCCGACCGGACGTACGTGGGGTCCTGTCGCATGTCGTCGGGCAGGGTGGTGTGCTCGGGCAGTCCGAGCTCCTCGCCCTGGTAAACGTACGCGGCGCCGGGCAAGGCCAGCATCAACGCGGTCGCCGCCCGGGCCCGGCTCAGCCCGAGCGTGGTGTCCGGCTGCGGGTCGTTCACCCCGACGCCGTGCGGGTTGCGGCCTCCCTCGCCCGCCCCGGGCAGGCCGAGCCGGGTCGCGTGCCGCACGACGTCGTGGTTGGACAGCACCCATGTGGTGGGAGCGCCGACCGCGTCGTTCGCTCGCAGCGACTCCTCGATCACCGCGCGCAGGGCGGGGGCGGTCCACGCGGCCGTCAGGAAGGCGAAGTTGAAAGCCTGGTGCATCTCGCCGGGTCGTACGTAACGTGCTGCTCGCTCCACCGGGTCCACCCAGGCCTCGGCGACCAGGATCCGCTCCGCGCCGGACGCGTCGGCGATCGTGTCGGGGTCGTAGTCACCCGTGATCCGACGCCACGACCGGTAGATGTCGTGGACTCCCTCCTGATCCCACATCGGGGGATGGGTGGCCTCGACGCCTTCCCCGGCCGGGGAAAGCATTTCCTGCTCGGCGCCCCAGTCCGGCAGACCCGGCGCCTTGACCAGGCCGTGCGCCACATCGACACGGAAGCCGTCGACCCCTCGGTCCAGCCAGAACCGCAGGATGTCTTCGAACTCGACTCGGACCTGCGGGTTCGTCCAATCCAAGTCGGGTTGGGTCGCGTCGAAGAGGTGCAGGTACCACTGCCCGTCGTCGAGTCGGCTCCACGCCCTTCCGCCGAAGACGGACCGCCAGTTGTTGGGCGGTAGCGCCCCGTCCGGTCCACGCCCGTCGCGGAACAGGTAGCGGGCCCGTGCCTCCGAGCCGGGTGACGTGCCCAGTGCCTCGCGGAACCACGCATGCTCGCTGCTCGTGTGGTTCGGCACCAGGTCGATGATCACCCGCAAACCGAGTTCGTGCGCCCGGGCCATCAACGCGTCCGCGTCGGCGAGCGTGCCGAACAGCGGGTCGACGTCGCGGTAGTCCGCCACGTCGTAGCCGGCATCGTGCTGCGGAGACACGTAGAAAGGCGACAGCCACAGCGCGTCGACGCCGAGATCGGTGAGGTAGGGCAGTCGCGCGATGATGCCCGGCAGGTCACCGTGCCCGTCGCCGTCGGCGTCGGACCAGCTGCGCGGATAGACCTGGTAGATCACCGCGTGCCGCCACCACGCGTTCGACGCGACGGCCACGTGCAACGACTGGTGGCGCAGCCCGGGCGAGGGCCCGGATGGACGCGTCACGCGGGGTCACTCCCTCCGGTTGACGAGCGACTGGGCGGCCGTCTCCATGTAGGAGCGCAGGGCGGCCCCGTCCTCTGGCGCCAGATCGACGGTGTCGATCGCGGCGTTCATGTGATGCAACCAGCGGTCGCGAGCGAGCGGCGTGACCGCGAAGGGCACGTGCCGCATCCGCAGCCGTGGATGGCCGCGCTCCTCCGAATAGGTGGTCGGACCGCCCCAGTACTGCTCCAGGAACATCCGCAGCCGCCGCTGCGCTGGTGCGAGGTCGGCCTCGGGATAGAGCGGGCGCAGTACCGGGTCCTCCGCGACACCGCGGTAGAACGCGGCCGTCAGCTTCTCGAAGGCGGCTGCTCCGCCCATGCGCTCGTACCTGCTGGTCACGGCTGCTCCCCCGGGCGGAAGGCGGGCGCCATGACGGGGCCGCGGATGCCGGCCGCAGCGCACGCCGTGAGCCCTCGCTCTCGGATCTCGCGCTGGACGCCCCAGTGTTGGTTTGGGGCGCACTTGGCGAAGATGCGGATCGTCATGGTGCCTCCCGTCACGGATTCAACCCCGACGACCTTGGGTGCTTCGAGGAGTGTGTCATCCCAGTGCGGATCCGCGTCGAGGGAATCCATGGCCTCGCGCAGCACACTGATGACCCGTTCGGGAGACTCATCGTAAGCCACCGGGATGTCGACGCTCGCAGTTGACCAGCCTTGCGACCGGTTCGCGACTCGGACGATCTCGCCGTTGCGGACATACCAGATCACACCGCTCGCGTCGCGCAACCGAGTGACCCGCAACGTCACGTCCTCGACCACGCCGATGGCCTCGCCCGTGTCGATCGTGTCGCCCACGCCGTACTGGTCCTCGGCCAGCATGAACATGCCCGAGAGGAAGTCCTTGACCAGGCTTTGTGCCCCGAACCCCAGCGCCACGCCGCCGACCCCGGCCGAGGCGAGCACCGGTGCCATGTTCAGGCCCAGCTGGTCACCGACCATCAGGATCGCGACCATCGAGATGACGACGGTCGCGATGCTGCGCAGGACCGAACCCAGCGTTACCACGCGTTGGCTCTGCCGTTCCGGGTTGGCGAATTGCTCCTCCAGCGCCCGCGCCGCCAGCCGGGCGTGCCGGCGCACGACGGGCAGCTCGCCGGTATGGATCCGCTCGGTGGGCGTGGCCTGTCGAGCCTCCGGTGGTTCCGCGGTGGGCGGTGACCGTCGCCACGGGCGGGGCGATGTCCGCGACCGAGGTGTCCCGCCGAGCAGGGCGCGGACCATCCGGTCGACGAGTCGGTGCGCCAGCCAGCGCAGCAGGACCGCCAGCACCACGATCGCGACGATGATCAGGCCCGTGCTGACCAGCCAGTCGACCATCGTCGCCCAGGACAGGTCGCGCACGCTGGCAGCTGCTACGGGTGAGGCCATGGCCCCATTCTCGACCGGGTCACCGACATACCTCGCGATCTGCCGCCCCGCGCGTAGCAGGCCCGGAGCCCAGGCGGATCACGGCCGGCGTGGATGAAGATGGAGGGCGTCAGCGTTTTCCCGGCTCGGGGCCCCGTGCGTGTGGTCGTCACCGTGCGTCACGTCGCCCGTCAACCTGCGGGCGGTCGGCCGCGTGACCGCTGCTCATCGGACCGCTCGCGCGCATACCGCGACCCGCCCACCCGACTAGGATCGTAAAACCCTTCTCCCGAAAGGCTCGACGTGACCAGCATCGACACCAACGAGCCAGCCGTGGCCACCACCCCGCCGAGCGGGCCGCTCGCCGAACTCGCCCGCGTCCTGGGCGTCGCGACGGAGTACTGGGACTGGCAGGGTGCGCACGTCGTGGTCAGCGCGGAGACGATCATCGCCGTTCTCGCGGCGCTCGGTGTGCGGGCGGACACCCCCGAGGCCGTCGAGCGCGGCTTGCGCGACGCGGACCTCGCGCCGTGGCGACGCACTCTGCCGAGCTGCGTCCTTGGCCGGCAGGACCGCTCGACCCGCATCCCGGTCCACGTGCCGCACGGCAGCGCCGTCGTGCTGTGGGTGGACATGGAGAGCCGGGCCGGGCGTCGCTCGGTGACCCAGGTCGAGCACAACATGCCGCCGCGTGATGTGGACGGAATCCTCACGGGTGAGGCGATGTTCGAGATCCCCCCGGGGTTCCCGCTCGGGTGGCATGTCCTGCATGCGCAGGTCGGTGCCGACGTCCCCGTGCAGGTGCCGCTCGTGATCGTGCCGGAACGGCTCGAGCTGCCTTCCGACGTGGAGGCGCACGGCGCGTTCGGGCTGATGACCCAGATGTACGCGTTGCGTTCCCGGGCCAGCTGGGGAGTCGGCGACCTGGGCGACCTCGCCGATCTGACCGTCTGGGGGGCGCACGACCTCGGGGCCAACTTCGTCCTGATCAACCCGGTGCACGCCGCCGAGCCCGTGGCTCCGATGGAGCCCTCCCCGTACCTGCCGACGACGCGACGCTTCGTCAACCCCCTCTACATTCGGGTGGAGGACGTCGCCGAGGTCGCCTACCTACCCCCTGGGCAACGTGCGGTGATCGAGGAGTACGCGGAGCAGGCACGCGCGCTGACGCAGGTGGACACGATCGACCGGGACGCGTGCTGGGACCTGAAGTGTCGCGCTCTGCGGATCGTGTACGGGGCGCGGCGTGCCCCCCGGCGCCAGCTTGCCTTCGAGACGTTCTGCGAGCGTGAGGGCCAAGGGCTGGTCGACTTCGCGACCTGGTGCGCGTTTGTGGAGGAGTACGGAGTCGACCCCGACGAGTGGCCGGCAGGCCTGGATGATGCCCAGGGCAAGGCCGTCGAAGGCGAGCGTGAACGCCTCGCGGACAACGTCCGCTTCCACATGTGGTTGCAGTGGGTGGTGGACGACCAATTATCGGACGTGCAGCGCCAGGCCCGCAGGGCGGGCATGTCCATCGGCGTGATGCAGGACCTCGCGGTGGGGGTCCACCCCGAGGGCGCGGACCGGTGGGGTCTCGGCGACGCGCTGGCGCGTGGCGTGACGGTGGGCGCGCCGCCGGATCCGTACAATCAGCGCGGCCAGGACTGGAGCCAACCGCCGTGGCGCCCCGACCGGCTGGCGGATCTGGGCTACGCCCCGTTTCGCGCCATGATCCGGGCCGCGCTGCGCCACTCCGGCGCCCTACGGATCGACCACATCATCGGCCTGTTCCGGCTCTGGTGGGTGCCGGACGGTCTCGGGCCGACCTATGGCACGTATGTCCGGTACGACCACGAGGCGCTCATCGGGATCCTCGTGTTGGAGGCGCATCGCGCCGGGGCTGTCGTGGTCGGGGAGGACCTGGGCACGGTGGAGCCGTGGGTTCGCGATGTCCTCGCGGAGCGGGGCATCCTCGGCACGAGCATCCTGTGGTTCGAGCGTGAGGAGGATGGCGCGCCGAAGGCCCCGGAGGACTACCGGCGGCTCTGCCTCGCGTCGGTGACCACGCACGACCTGCCTCCGACCGCCGGCTACCTCACGGGAGAGCACATCGACGTGCGGGCGCGGCTGGATCTGTTCACCCGACCCGTGGAGATCGAGCGCGCGGAGGACGAGGCGGACCGGGCGCGGATGCTGGACATCCTGCGGGAGCGGGGCCTGATCGACGAGGACCAAAGCATCGCCAGGGTGGTGGAGGCGTTGCACCGCTACTTGTCCTGGACCCCGTCGCTGCTGATCGGGTTGAGTGTGCCGGACCTCGTGGGGGATCTTCGCACGATCAACCAGCCGGGCACGCACAACGAGTATCCGAACTGGCGCGTCCCGGTGGCCGGTCCGGACCGTCGTCCGGTGCTGTTGGAGGATCTGATGGCGTCGCGCTCCGTTCGGCGTATCGCGCGATCACTCCAGCGCGGTTGAACGGCGCCGCCGGCTCGTCCGAGCGTCACGTCCACGTGGGGTCCACGGCCCTCGACGACTGAGGTCGGACGAAGAGCAGGGCGATCAGGCCCACGAGAAGGACGGCCATGATGCCCAGGATTCCCCAGTATTGGGTGCTGTCCGCGTCGGGTCGCAGAGCGCGTCCCACAGCGATCGCGAAGGTGAACGCCGCCGGGGCCATGAAGCTCAGGGCACGCCCGCTGGTCGCGTAGAGCCCGAAGACCTCTCCGTCGAGACCCGGGGGGATCTGGCGGGCGAGCAGGCTTCGCGACGCGGACTGCGCCGGTCCCACGAAGATGCACAGGGCAAGACCCAACACCCAGAACACCGTTGGCCCGCGGTCGTGCAGGGCGAAGATTCCGACGCCGGCCGCGATCATGAGGGCGAGAGAGGCGATGATGACACGGCGCGGGCCGAGGAGGTCGTCCAGCACGCCCAGGCTGACGGTGGCGATCCCGGCGATGAGGTTGGCGATTATCGCGAACACGACGACCTGCGCCGGGCTGAACCCGAACGTGCCCGCCGCGATGACGCCGCCGAACGCGAAGACGCCCACGAGACCATCCCGGAAGATCGCCGACGCGATGAGGAACTTCAGGGTCTCGGGGGCGGTGCGGGCCAACCGACGGATGGTGTGCCACAGCGCGCGGTACGCGCCGAGGAGGCTCTCGCGGCCCCGCCGCCCGGGTGACGTGCCCTGGCGGGTGTCGACCTTCTTGCCGGCGCGCCTGTCCCGCAGCACGATCAGGATGGGCACCATGCCGACGGCGTACCAGGCTGCCGTCACAAGCATGGATGCGCGGATATCGAGGGCGTCAACATTGGTCACGCCGAACAACCCGACGTCAGGCTGGATGAAGCCGAACAGCAGGATGAGCAGCAGGGCGATGCTCCCGAGGTAACCCGAGCCCCAGCCGAACCCAGAGATGCGTCCCACGGTCTTGGGTGTCGACACCCGTTTGAGCAGCGCGTTGTAATGTACGCCGGCGAACTCTGAGAACACGGTCGCCACGGCGAGTGCGACGATGCCGGGCCACAAGTAGGCAGGGTCGGGCCGGATGAAGAACAGGCCGCCGATGATCACGAGGACCGCGGTGCTGGCGAACCCGAGTGCGCCGACAGGTCGGCCGGAACGGTCGGCCCGGCGGCCCAGCACCGGGGCCAACAACGCCACGATCACCGCAGCGATGGACAGTCCGGCCCCGAGCGAGGTACTTGTCTCGTCCTTGCCGCCGAACGGGGAGCTGGTCAGGTAGACCGAGAACACGAAGGTGACGACTACTGAGTTGAAGCCCGTCGTGCCGAGGTCGTACCACATCCACGCCAGCGACTCGCGCGTCAGCAGCCGCTCGGGTGGCCGCGACGACGCCAAGATGGTGCCCGGGCCATCCACTGTCCCGTCCGGTGCGCCGTTCGGTGCGCAGTCCGGTGCGCCGTCCGGTGTCATGACCCCAGTGTGACCGGGCGTGTCAACGGGCCGCCGCGTCGCGCTGCTGCGCGCGGACGGCCCGCGCTACGGCGTCGCGGTGTTCGGCGACGATGCGCCGCAGTCCGTCCGGGGCGTCGGCGTTCGCGTCCAGCCACGCCTGCGTGGTCTCGTGTAGCGCGGCGGAAGAGAGTGACGTCGGGTAAGCGGCGACCGCGACGGACTCCGCAATGGCGTGGGTCCGCTGCTCCCACAGACCGCGGATCCGCTGATGGTAGGGCTCCACGAACGGGGCGAGTAGCTTCGGCTCGTGCGCCATCGCCCAGCCCTGGCAGAGGGCGTCGACCATCTGGTTGGAGAGGGTGTCGTCGTCGAAGACGCGGGCCCACGCGCGCGCCTTGGCCTCGGGGGTGGGCAGCGCCGCCTCGGCGCGGGCGGCGCGTTCCCGACCGGTCGCGGTGGCGTCGCGGGTGGCCTCGACGGCGATCTCGTCGGATCCCGCCGCGCCGCCGGCTGTCAGCGAGGTCAGCAGGGTCCAGCGCATCTCGGTATCCACCGCCAGGCCGGGTGGCTTCTCGGTTTCGTCCAGAAGCGCCCGGACCCAGGCCAGCGGCCCCGGTGTGTGGGCGAACATCGCTGCCGAGCTAACCAGCTGGAGCTGGGCGTCGGAGCCCGACGGCGCCTGACGGGCCAGCTCCACGAGAGCCTCGCTCGTGGTCGTCCGGGTGCCGGCGCGGGCCTCCGGGGCGGTGAACTGGGATGTGGCGTTGGCGAGCTGGCCGAGCAGCATGCGCAGCAGCGCCGAGTTGTCCTCGCCGCCCAGCACGCTCAGGACGAGCCCGGCGAAATCGCGAGCCGCCATCTCGGCGTCGCGCGTCATGTCCCAGGCTGCTCCGAGCACGAGCGCGCGGGGGAGCGGGTCACCCAGGGCGCGTGGGTCGGCCAGCAACGTGGCCAGCGAGCGGCCGTCGAGGCGGATCTTGGCGTACGTGAGGTCTTCGTCGTTGACCAGCAGCAGGTCCGGGAGTGGTCGTCCGGCGAGAGCGGGCACGGGGGAGCTGGCGCCGTCCACGTCGAGCTCGATGTGTTCTCGCCGGACCAGGAGCCCCCCCTCACGGTCGTACAGCCCGATCCCGAGGCGGTGGGGACGCAGGGTGGGGTGCGACGAGGGGGCCTCCTGCAGGATCGTGGCCGAGGAGATGACGTCGCTGTCAGGCGCGACCTGCAGGTCCGCGCGCAGGGTGCTCGGGCCCGCGGTTTGTAGCCAGCGGCGGGCCCAGTCCGTGAGATCGCGGCCGGAGGTGGCCTCCAAATGCCGCAGCAGATCCACCAACGTGGAGTTGCCATAGGCGAACTCGCGGATGTAGCCGCGCAGCCCGGCGACGAAAGGCTCGCGGCCCACGTAGGCGACGAGCTGCTTGAGCACCGCCGCACCCTTGGCGTACGTGATGCCGTCGAAGTTCACCTCGACGTCTTGCAGGTGGCGGATGTCGGCGGCGATCGGGTGCGTCGATGACAGCTGGTCTTGCCGCAACGCCCACGACTTGCCGACGCTCGCGAACGTGGCCCACGCTCCGGTCCAGCGCGTCGCCTCCGCCTGGCAGGTCATCGAGGCCCATTCCGCGAACGACTCGTTGAGCCACAGGTCGTCCCACCAGCGCATCGTCACAAGATTGCCAAACCACATGTGCGCCAGCTCGTGCAGGATCGTGAGGGCCCGCCGCTCCACCATCGCTTCGGTGACCTTGGCGCGGAAGACGTAGATCTCGTTGAAGGTGACCGCACCGACGTTCTCCATCGCTCCCGCGTTGTACTCCGGGGTGAAGATCTGGTCGTACTTGGCGAACGGGTACGGGAGGTGGAACAAATCCGCAAAGAACGCGAAGCCCCGCTTGGTGCAGTCGAACACCTCGTCGGCGTCCAGGTAGGGCGTGAGGGACCGGCGGCAGTAGATCCCGAGCGGCACGTCGCGTTCGCCGGCGCGTACCGAGTCGGTGACCACGTCGTACGGGCCCGCGATCAGCGCCGTCACATAACTGGGCAGGGGCGGCGTCGGCTCGAACTCCCAGCGTGCGACCGGCACCCGGCCGAGCTGCGGGACCTCTCGCTCCCCCAGGGAGGTCGGTGTCGGCGTCGGCTGGCAGGAGACGATCCTCCACCGCTCCGGCGCGGTGACCGTGAACGCGAACGTCGCTTTGAGATCCGGTTGCTCGAAGACCGGGAACACGCGTCGGCAATCCGCGGTCTCGAACTGCGTATAGAGGTAGACCTCTTCATCGACGGGGTCAACGAAACGGTGCAGCCCCTCGCCTGTGTGCATATAGCGGCCGGTCGCGTTGATGGTCAGGGTGTTCTCGGCCGCGAGTTTGGGCAGCGCGATGCGACCGTCCGCGTAGACCTGGTCCACGTCCAGGACAGCACCGTTCAGGACGACCGAGCGAACGCTCGGGCCGATGAAATCGATGAAGCTGTCGGCTCCTGGGCGGGTGCACCGGAACGCGATGGTGGCGGTGGTGGCGAACGTGGTGTCGCTGGTCGTGAGGTCGATGGTGACCTCGTACCGATCGACGTCGAGCAGGCCAGCGCGTTCGGCCGCCTCCTGACGGGTCAGGTTCGTTCCGGGCACCGTTCCTCCTGTGGAATGTCGCCCCGTGGGATGGGCGCGCCCATCCTGTCATTCCCGGCGGTACCTGTCGTGCGATCCAGGTCTCGGTCGGTCTCCCTCGCGGGCCGCGCCCGACTGCGCGCATGGGGTTCGGCCTGTCAGGATGTGTCTCATGACGACGCAAACGGCACGGATGTGGTTCGATCCGATGTGCCCGTGGGCATGGATGACCTCGCGTTGGCTCAAGGAGGTCGAGAGGGTCCGGGACGTGACCGTCGACTTCCGGGTGATGAGCTTGGCGGTCCTCAACGAGGGGCGCGACCTGTCCGAGGAATACCGCGCCTCGATGGACCAGGCTTGGGGCCCGGTCCGGGTGATCGTCGCCGCCGCGCAACGGTACGGCGAGGAGGTCGTACCGCGCCTGTACGACGCGATCGGCGGAGCGATCCACCGGCGCAAGGTAGGGGACCTGCAGCAGGCCATCGTCATTGGGCTGGCCGAGGTCGGTCTTCCAGCGGAGCTGATCGAGGTGGCGCGTTCCGACGAGGTCGACGCCGACCTGCGCGCACGGCACGCTGAGGCGATCGCACTCGTCGGTGACGACGTGGGCACGCCGGTCATCGCTTTCGGCGACGTCGCGTTCTTCGGTCCGATCGTGTCACCGGCCCCGAAGGGCGAGGGCGCCGGGCTCCTGTGGGACGGTTGCCTGCTGGTCGCCGGGACGTCCGGCTTTTTCGAGTTGAAGAGGTCACGGACCGTCGGTCCGATCCTGGAGGACTGAGCGATCCGGGGTCGTGGAGCGGGCCGCCCGGCGCTCGTTTCCGCCTCTCGGTCGTGCGATGGATCGCGATGTCAACGAAGGCCGTCCCAAAGGTGGCGCGAGGCTCACTCTTTGAGAGCAGCGCGCCCGGGTGATCGGCCGTTAAACCTGGGCCTCGAGCCGCCAGCCGAGGCCGCCGCGCCTTTCGACCGGTGAAGTGGACCGCTCGGCCCGACCCTCGGAATGTCCGGGTTTCCTATAGGAAATATGGTGGAAGTCCCTACTATCGCCGTTATAAGGTCATGTTATGGGTAGCCCGCCGATTTCCCCACCGACGCGGCCTTTTCGGGTCGCGTCTGTTCGGGGTGTGGGCTCGCGATCCATAGCCGCCCCCCGGCCGCCCTCCACCTGGCAAAGTGCCCGTGGCCGTCTTTCTCGACGGGTGCGCGATCGGATCGAATGCTCCCAGGTGAGCAGCGCGCTCGTCGTGCTCGTCGGCATCGTCGCGGTCTCGATCCTGCACGTGTCCTTTCCCGTCGTGGTGTCCTGGGCGTTTCTTCTCCCGTTCGTCGTGTTGAGCGGGACGTTTCACTCCCCACGATGGCACGCGGGGATCCTTGGCGCCGCCCTCGCGGCCTTGGTCATCACGTCACCGCGCGTCCATGGCGCGACGGTGGACGTGCTCGGCCCGATGATCGCCGTGTGCGCCGTCGGGTCGATCACGTTGTGGCGCAGCATGGCCAGAGCGCGGGTGGGAGTGCAGGGCACCAGGGGTGAGTCGATGCTCGCCGATCTTCGTCGACGCCTGATCCGACAGGGGCGCATGCCGCGCCTCCCGGCGCCGTGGAGCGGCGAGTTGTGCGTGCAGCCCGCTTTCGGGCACCGCTTCTCCGGCGACTTTGTGGTCTCCCGACGAACGCGCGAGCATCTCTTGGAGGTGATGCTCGTCGACATCGCCGGTAAGGGGATGGACGCGGGCGCCCGCTCCCTGCTCCTGTCGGGTGGACTCGACGCGCTGATCGGAATCGTGTCGCCCTGCGAACTTCTCTCGGCCGCGAACAACTACGTGCTCCGCCAGGACTGGTCGGACGGGTTCGCGACGGCCGTCTACCTCACCCTCGATCTGCACACAGGCGATTTCAGCGTCGGTCGCGCGGGCCACCCGCCGGTGGTCTGGTACCGCAAGGCTGAGCACGAGTGGCGGATCATCGACGGCCTGTGCGGGCCGGTGCTCGGCCTGACGTCGAGCGCGCGGTACGAGGCCTTCGAGGGCCGGTTGCTGCCGGGAGATGCGCTGATGCTCTACACCGACGGCCTCATCGAGGACCGCGGCGGCGACCTGGATCTGGGCATCGGGCGAATGATCACCGGGCTGCGCGCTCTTTCGGCAGGCGGGTTCACCGGAGTCGCCACGCGGCTGTGCGGACAGGCCGCCAGCGGAGAACAGGACGACCGCGGCGTGGTGCTCCTCTGGACGGATTGACGCGGCCATCGTGTCGGAGTTCGTGCAGTCCTGGAGCGGGTGACGAGAATCGAACTCGCGTGGTCAGCTTGGAAGGCTGGGGCTCTACCATTGAGCTACACCCGCGCGGACCCTGCGGGCCCGCCGACAGTGTACCCGGGCTGAGGCCAGACCCTCGCAGGTCGAGCCTGGCCGTTCCGCCTACCGTCCATCGAAGCCCGGACGTAGGCTGTCGAGGGAAGTCGTCCGGCGGCGTCCTGCGGCTGAGACTCGCAGTTCGCGCCCGACCCGGGAGGGCTGACCGATGGCGACGACCCCGCAGGTCCGGGTCAAACGAGTGTACGAGGAACCGGGAGCCGAGGATGGCTGCCGCGTGCTCGTCGACCGCCTCTGGCCGCGCGGCTTGAGCAAGGAGCGGGCCGCGCTCGACGAGTGGCTGAAGGCGGTGGCCCCCTCACCCGAGCTGAGACGCTGGTACGGGCACGCGCCGGACCGCTTCGAAGAGTTCGCGACGCGGTATCGCCACGAGCTGACCGACCGTGAACCGAGCCAGGCGCTCGCCCACCTGCGTCGGCTGGCCGCGGACGGCCCGCTCACGTTGCTCACCGCCGTCAAGAAGCCCGAGATCAGCGAAGCGGCCGTGCTCTTGGACCTGCTTGCGTCTCCGGATGGCGAGACCCGCTGACCACAACGTCACGGTCCTGCTCACGGCTGGATCTGCGGTCGTTGATGAGGCTTTCCTGGGCGTGGTGTCTCGGAAGGAGCTCCGGAGGTCTGTGTGTAGAATACCCCCCAGGGTATACTTTCGAGAACGATCACCCCTGGAGGTTCCGATGCTCTTCACCCAGTACTACCTCGACTGCCTGTCGCAGGCGTCCTACCTGATTGGCGACGAGTCAACCGGTCAGGCCGTTGTCGTGGACCCACGCCGGGACATCGGGGAGTATCTCGACGACGCCAAGGCCAAGGGCCTGACGATCGTCGGAGTGATCAACACACACTTCCACGCCGACTTCGTCTCCGGGCACCTCGAGTTGGCTCGAGAGACGGGCGCCTGGATCGGCTTCGGCGCCGCTGCCTCAGCCGACTTCCCCATCCGGCGCCTGGCCGAGGGGGAGCGGATCAGCCTCGGGGAAGTGACCCTCCAGGTCATGGCCACCCCGGGTCACACCCCGGAGTCGATCAGCATCCTGGTCTTCGAGCACCCGGGCGACGACGTGGCGTACGGAGTGCTCACCGGTGACGCGCTCTTCATCGGCGACGTGGGGCGGCCCGACCTGCTCGCGTCGGTCGGGGTCACGGCCGACGAGCTGGGTCGGATGCTCTATGACTCGGTGCAGCACAAGCTGATGGGGCTGCCCGACGCGGTTCGGGTCTTCCCGGCGCACGGCGCCGGATCAGCGTGCGGAAAAAACCTGTCGACCGAGCGGCAGTCGACGATTGGGAACCAGCGGGCCTCCAACTACGCCTGTCAGCCCATGACCGAGGACGAGTTCCTCGCGGTCGTGACGGAGGGCCAGCCGGCCGCGCCCGGCTACTTCATCTATAACGCCACACTCAACAAGCAGGACCGCGATATCCGTGACACCGACGCGACCGTCCCGGCTCTGACCGACGCCCAGGTCGAGGAGGCTCTGGCCGCAGGTGCCTCCCTACACGACGCGCGGGACGTGCAGGAGTTCGCTGCCGCGCACCTACGCGGCTCAATCAACGTCCCGGCCGATGGTCGGATGGCCGAGACCGTGGGCATGGTGTTCTCCCCCGACCAGCGGGTCGTGGTGATCGCGCCGGAAGGCACCGAGCAGGAGGTCGCGACCCGGTTCGCGCGGATCGGCTACGACCACGTCCTCGGCTACCTCCCCGACTCGGAGGCATACTTCCTCAGTCACGAGGCCGACGTCGAGCGGGCCAGTCGGCTCACCGTCGCGGAGGCCGACGATGCGGCCGTGGCCGCAGGCGTGCAGCTCGTCGACATCCGTAATGCCGGGGAGGTCGCCGGCGGCACGATCCCGGCTGCGCGTCACATCCCGCTGGCCGAGCTGGCCAACCGGGCCAACGAGCTCGATGCGGACCAGCCGGTGCTGCTCTACTGCGCTGGCGGCTGGCGCAGCAGCGTCGGCGCCAGCCTGCTGCGCGCCAAGGGCTTCAAAGATGTGTCGGACATCCTGGGCGGCTATGGCGCCTGGGACCGCGCGCACCCGCTCGCATCCTGAGCCGCCCGCAGCGTCGTGATGTCACCTCGGTCGCCGTGCTCACGCGACGGAGGCAAGGTACCCCTCGGGGTATTTGGTGTCGTGGAGAATCTCGGCGTGAGCGCGCCGGAATAGCCGTCTACTGGAGAGGTAACGATGGCGTGGTGGATCGCTCCCATCGGGGTGCTCGTGGGCCTCGTCTTGGGCGCCTTGGGCGGGGGTGGCGCGGTTCTGGCTGTCCCGGTCTTCGTGTACATCCTGGGACAGACCCCGGCTCAGGCGACGGCGGGATCGCTGGTGGTCGTCGGGTTGTCCGCATTGGTCGGAGTCATTCCGCATGCTCGCGCCGGTCACGTGAGGTTCGTCGACGGAATTGTGTTCGGCGTGTTGGGCGTGTTGGGCTCACTCGCCGGTTCCCTGGCCTCGACGTCGGTGCCCGGACACGTCCTGATGACGATCTTCGCGATCCTGTTGCTCGCGGTCGCCGGCCTCATGATCCGCAAGCTGCGCCGCAAGGATGAGGGCGCCGGCCACGGGCAGTCACGGTCGTGGGCGGTCCGGATCGTGGCAGCGACGGGTGTCGGCCTGTTGACTGGGCTGCTCGGCGTTGGCGGTGGCTTCGTCGTGGTCCCCGTGCTCATGCTGGTGCTGGGCTTCCCGATGGCCGTCGCGGTAGGGACCTCCTTGGTGGTCATCGCGGTCAATGCGCTCTCGTCGTTGGCGTTCCGGGCGAGCGTCGGCCTCGACATCGACTGGACGATGACCCTGACCTTCGCCGCATTCGCGGTATTGGGCGGCCTGTTCGGAAGCCGCGTCGGGAAGGCCGTCGGGCAACGTCGGCTGTCCATTGCGTTCGTCGTGATGCTCGTGCTTGTCGCCGGATTTGTTGCGTTTGAAAACATTCCCGAGCTGTTTCAGGCATACCCCTAGGGGTAAAAAGTTCAAAAGAAGGACCAGGAAATAAGGATGCACACATGCCGGAGATCATCGGGACTGTCCATCGTCTCGCTCTACTGAACACGCGAAAGGAACTGCATGACCATCGAGGTCCGTCCCGAACACCGCCCTGACACCACCGTGCCACGGCCAACCCTCCTGCAGGCAGATGAGCTCCGTGAGTGGCTCACCCGGCCCGATCGGCCCAGGATCATTGACGTCCGGACCCCGCCCGAGTTCCGCGGAGTACATATCCCCACCGCGTACAACGTGCCGTTGAACCTGCTGCAGGAGCACCGGGACGAGCTCCGCGACCCTTTGGACGAGCAGATCGTGCTGATTTGCCGGTCCGGGATGCGAGCCGGCCAAGCGGAACAGTTGCTCGGTGCTGCGGGCCTGGACCGGGTGCACGTCCTCGATGGGGGAGTGCAGTCCTGGGAGGCGGCCGGCCTTCCGGTGAACCGTGGCCAAGGTGCGTGGGATCTCGAACGTCAGGTACGTCTCCTGGCAGGTGGCGTGGTGGCTTCCGCCGTTCTTGTGAGCCAGCGCTATTCGGGGGCGAAGTGGTTCGCGGGCGCCATCGGCGCAGGGCTCGTGACGGCTGCGCTCACGAATACCTGCGCCCTGGGCAAGGCCTTGTCGCTGGCACCGTGGAACCGTGCCGTGACCAAGGACCTCCAGGAAGTCCTGCAAGAACTCGGGTCGCAACCGTCGGCGCGAATCATGCGCACTGGCAATGGAGGGTGAGAGAAGATGGCGACAACCGCTCTGTCGGCCAAAGACTTTGAGGAAACCGTCACGACGTACGACATGGTCTTGGTCGACTGGTGGGCTTCGTGGTGCGGTCCATGCAGGATGTTCGCGCCCGTCTACGAACAGGTCTCGACCGGCCACCCTGAGATGGTCTTCGGGAAGGTGGACACCGAAGCTGAGTCTGGCCTGGCGAGCGCGGCGGGGATCTCCTCCATCCCGACCCTGATGGCGTTCAGGGAGGGAATGCTGGTGTTCTCGCAGCCCGGTGCGTTGTCCGCGGCCGATCTGGAACGCGTGATCACGGCCGTGTCCGACCTCGACATGGACGACCTGCGCACGCGGGCCGCCGCACGTCAGGAGGACGCGCCGACGAACACCAGCACGACCGACATCGCGACCCTGCGCGCAGCATGGGAGGGGGGCGCCACCGTCATCGACGTTCGCGAGAAGCAGGAATACGACGAAGGTCACGTCCCGGGCGCCCGGCTCATTCCCCTGGGCCAGGTGCCGGACAGGCTCGATGAGATGCCCAGGGACGAACTCGTCTACGTGATCTGCCGCTCCGGTCACCGCAGTGAGGAATCCGCCGACTTCCTGAATTCCCGCGGCTATCAGGCCCTCTCCGTGGATGGCGGGACCATGGCCTGGATCCAGGCCGGACTCCCTGTGGATAGATGACGATGATCGGTCTGGGTCGGCGCGGGTCCCGACGCCCGGACCTGCGGTCACGAGGTCGCACGCGCCGGCACGTGCGGCCTCGCCGCACGCGGAATCCGGCACTGCACGCCCACCCCACGAGGCTCCCCGACCGGCGATCAGGGGTCAGCGGCCGTGCGCCCGGGTCCGCTACGCTGTGAACGTCATCCGCTGGTCACAGGGCCGTGGGGGACGTACGGGCTGTGGCGCAGTTTGGTAGCGCGCGTGCTTTGGGAGCACGATGTCGCAGGTTCAAATCCTGTCAGCCCGACAGAGAAGCCGCAGTTCAGAGCCCTAATCTGAGTGTGACGCAGTCGCCTGAGAATGCCGTTGCCTCACGGGTGGAAAACGTTTGGGCAGTGATAGGACGTGCGGTCAGCCCCTGGTTCAAGGAAGAGGTCCGGCCAATCCCTGCATCGTGATGCGGGGATCTTCGGTTCGGTCGCGCCTGCGGCCACGTTTTCAGACGAATGGTCTGTAGGTGACGGGGCATAGAGCGGTGACGAATGAACATCGGAAAGGACCGCCATGACTGAACGCACTCCCTCGTCGCCCGAATTCGATCCGCCGACGACCGGCACCCAGCCACCGCCCCCCAAGCCGGACCAGCGAGCGCCCGAAGGCGTCTCGGCGACTGGCTCGCCCACGGGCGCGCCGGCCACGGTGCGGGCTCAGTCCGGCACGTATCTCACGACCTCCACCGGCACCCGCCTGCACGACACCGACCACTCGTTGAAGGCCGGGCCGCGAGGACCGACGCTGCTGCAGGATCATCATCTGCGGGAGAAGATCACCCACTTCGACCACGAGCGCATCCCGGAGCGGGTGGTGCACGCTCGCGGAGCGGGCGCGCACGGGGTGTTCCGCTCCTATGGGACCGGTGCGGGCATCACGTGTGCTGGGTTCTTGGCCGCGGACGTCGAGACACCGGTGTTCGTGCGGTTTTCGACGGTGGCCGGCTCACGGGGTTCGGCGGACACGGTGCGTGACACGCGCGGTTTCGCGGTGAAGTTCTACACGGACGAGGGCAACGTCGACCTGGTCGGCAACAACATGCCGGTGTTCTTTATCCAGGACGGGATCAAGTTCCCCGATATCGTGCACGCGGTCAAGCCGCAGCCGGACCGGGAGATCCCGCAGGCGCAGTCCGCCCACGACACGTTCTGGGATTTCGTGAGCCTGCACACCGAGGCCCAGCACCACACCATCTGGAGCATGTCGGACCGCGCCATCCCGGCCTCGCTACGGATGATGGAGGGTTTCGGGATCCACACCTTCCGGCTCACCAACGCCGAGGGTGAGACGTGTCTGGTGAAATTCCACTGGAAGCCGACCGCCGGCGTGCACTCGATGGTGTGGGAGGAAGCCCAGCTGACGCAGGGCGCCGACCCCGACTTCCACCGCCGAGACCTGGCCGACGCGATCGAGGCGGGCGCTTACCCGAGTTGGGAGCTGGGGGTGCAGGTCATGCCCGACACCCCCGAGGAGGCCTTCGAGGGGATCGACCTGCTGGACCCGACCAAGCTGGTTCCGGAGGAATTGTGCCCGGTGCAACCCTTGGGCCAGATGACCCTGACGGCCAACCCGACGAACTATTTCGCCGAAACCGAGCAGGTCGCCTTCCACCCGGGGCAGCTCGTGGCCGGTATCGACGTGACGGACGACCCGCTCATCCAAGCCCGCCTGTTCAGTTACGTCGACACCCAGTTGACTCGTCTCGGCGGCCCGAACTTCAACCAGATCCCGATCAACCGGGCGCAGTGCCCGGTCAACGACATGCTGCGGGACGGCTTTCATCAGCACGCCGTCCCCACCGGGGTCGCGCCCTACCGTCCTAACTCCTTGGACGGAGGCAACCCCTGCCAGGCGCGGGTGGAGGATGGCGCGTTCATCGAGGTGCCCACCCCGGTGCAGGGCGTGAAGGAGCGGCGCAGCCCGGCCTCGTTTGACGACCATTTCAGCCAGGCGCGCATGTTCCTGTACAGCCTGACGCCGACGGAGCAGGACCACGTCGTGGCGGCGTACACCTTCGAGCTCGGCAAGTGCTATGAGCAGGTGGTCCGGGAACGTCAGCTCACCCACCTGGCGACCATTGACGCGACCCTGGCCGCCCGGGTGGCCCAGGGCCTGGGCTTGCCGGTGCCGGCACCGAGTCGTTCGGACGTCCCTCAGCTCGAACCCAGCCCGGCGCTGGCGCAGGTTCGCCCCGAGCAGACCTACCCGGTGAGCGGCCGGGTGGTCGGCGTCGTCGCCGACGACGACAGCGACCTCGACCAGGTGAACGCCGCGGTGAGCGCGATCCGAGCGGCCGGGATGACCGCGTTCGTAGTCGGCCCGCACGGCGGTCACTTGGGTGACCCTGATGGGCTCAAGGGGGCTGGCATTCCCGTCCAGCGCACTCTTCTCACCACCCGCTCCATCGAGTACGACGCGCTGCTGGTGGCCGGGCCGGTGGTTCCCGCCGCGGATGCCGACCCAGGGTTCGACGCCAAGGCGGGAAATCCCACCACGTCGCCCAAGACCGCCATCGACCCGCGACTGACGCTCCTGCTGGGGGAGGTGTACCGGCACTGCAAAGCGATCGCAGCCCTGCCCGCCGGCCAAACAACCCTGGCAGCAGCCGGCATCCAGGGCCCCGCACCGGGCATCACCCTGGCCACCAACGCCAGCGAAGCCGTCGCAGCCCTGGTGGCCGACCTCGGCACCCACCGAGCCTGGGACCGCTTTCCCGCCCAAGGCATCACCGGATGATCAACGCCGGCAACCCACCGCTACCTGCCACCACCCACACGAACGGGGTTGAACGAGGCTATGGGCAATAACGATATGACGCCTTCCACCGATGACGGCGCGTACCGGTCTGCGGCCGCGCCGGCCGTGGTGCGGATGATGCGGGGACTTGAGGAGAGTCCCGCGCTGGACGGCCTCGGCGACGCGGTGGAACTCCTCTCCCGACCGCTGTCTGGGGAGAGGGTGAGTGCTGTCCTGCGGGGCCAATGGGCGGGGCACGCCCTTCACCCGGCCTTGACCGACCTGCCAATCGGCTTTTGGACGTCCGCGCTTCTGCTCGACCTGTGCGGAGGACGACCCAGCCGTCGCGCGGCCGAGGTGCTCGTCGCGGCGGGCCTGGTCAGCGCCGTGCCGGCGGTGGCGACCGGCCTCGTCGAATGGCGCGCGACCTCCCCTTCCGAAGGTCGCGTGGGCTCCTTGCATGCCGCTCTCAACGGATGCGCGACCCTGCTTTACGGAGTCTCCTTGGCGATGCGCCGTCGAGGGTGTCATGGGGGGGGGATGGCCGCCGGTCTTGCGGGAGCGGCGGCGGCGGGTGGCGCTGGATATCTTGGCGGACATCTCGCGGTGGCTCGCAAGGTCGGCAGCCGCGCCGCCGGTTTCGCTCCCGTCGGGAACTAGCCCGCTCGATCCCGCCGGCACCGTAGTCGACAAGGCCGGTCGCCCCGCGCGCGGTGACCCCCGTGCGGGGCGACCCCGCCTTGCGTCGTGTGATCGAGGCCCGGACGGCTGACGAGGCACGCGCGCCACCGGGACGACGGTCACCGGTCAGCCGTCTCGCTGTCCGTTGCGTCCGTGATCATGGGATCGCCCACGATCAGGTTGTGGTCACGGGGCCACAGGAGGTACTTGGACCCCAAATTCACCATGGCCGCCAACCGGTTGCGACCGCCCAACAGGGCACGGATGTGCACCACGTTCCAGGCCACCCAGGCCGGCAGGCCGGTCAGACGCGGCAGGTGTGTGGCCTCCGCGACGGCGTCGCGTCGGCCGATGGTCGCGAGACTGCCGAGGTCCCGGTACTCGAAGCTGCTGGTCGGTCGACCTTCGATGTCGTTGGCGATCACCCCGGCGGCGTGGTTCCCGGTCTGGATGGCCGGCTGCGCCTGTTGCGGCAGCGGGTCGTCCTCCGTCACCGCGATGTCGCCCGCGGCAAACACCCGAGGATGCCCGAGGACGCGCAGGCGGTCGTCGACGAGGAGGCGCCCGCCTTTGCCTTGCCGAAGACCCCACTGACCCACCTGCTCGGGAGCCACGATGCCGCTGGCCCACACCACGATCTGAGCGGGCAAGAATTCTGCCGGTCCGCCGTTGGTGGAGATCGTGACGCCGTCCTCGGTCACCGTCTCGACGGAGGTGTCCATCCGCAGCTCCGCTCCACGCTCACGCAGCGCATCTGCGGCGTACTCGCGACTCTCCCGCTGGAACGGCCCGAGGACGTAGGGAGCTCTCTCCACGAGCGTGATGTGGATCCGGGCGCAGTCCAGTTCGGGGAAGAGCACCGGCAGGTCGCGTTCTCGCATCTCGGCCAACGCGCCGGTGGTCTCGACGCCGGTGGCGCCGGCCCCCACGATGACCACGCGCAGCTCATCGGGTTGGCCGTGCCGTGAGGCGAGCTCGAGGACGCGCTGGAGTTCGTCGCGCAGGGCGAGGGCGTGCGCCCTCGTATAGAGCGGGAAGCTGTGCTCGCGTGCGCCCTCGATGCCGAAATAGTTCACCACCACGCCGGTACTGATGATGAGGTAGTCGTACGGGATGAGACGGTCGTCCTCCAAGGTGAGCTGGCGCCGCTCATGGTCGATGCCGGCGACCCTGCCAAAGACGAACCTGGCACGAAAGCGCCGGCTGTGGACCGAGCGCAGCGCCCACGTCACGTCACCCGGATTGAGCGTGGCCGTGGCGACCTGATACAGCAAAGGTTGAAACGTGTTGTAGGCGTGCTGGTCGATGAGGGTGACGTCGACGTTCTCGCGGCGCAAGCGTCTGACGGCCGCGAGGCCGGCGAAGCCACCTCCGACGACGACCACCCGCGGGCGGTCGCGGGATGTGCGGCGGAGGCTGGGGTCGATCGAGAGAATCATGAGGACCTTCCGTGAGAGAGGACCGTGCCGCGGTCCGGAGTGGGCGGCTTTGTCCAGCGCCTCCCACATCGACCCCTCGGCCTCCCGAGATCGTCGGTCATCGTCAGGGTCATGGGTTCCGTCCTCAGTCGTCGGGGCCAGAGGCTGACTGGATGACTACCCGGGCCAGAGGGCGCCGAAACGCTCACTGCCACGCCGACGATACATCCGGTGAGACACTGGGAAGAGTGGGCAAAGCTTCGAAGGTCAGGGGCCGGTACTCGCCTCACGTCGCACGTGCATCCGCCGCGGGACGCGAGGTTGTTTCCGGCGCGCTCAGCTGGAATCGGACCGAAGTCAACGTCCTGAAGATGCTGTCCGCAGGCCTGTCGATGGCGCTGCCCGTGATCGTTTCCGTGCCGCTGGGTCAGCCGACCGCCGGGGTGCTCGCGGCCCTGGGTGCGTTGCTGGTCGCCGGCAGCGGCCACGACGGCAACCTCAAGGCCAGGGCCGTAGACCTGGGTGCCACGGCGTTGGTGGGTACCGCTGCCATCGGCGCGGGCCTGCTGCTATCGGGAGGACGGGTAGCGGGCGATATCGCGATCCTGGCACTTGCCGTACTGGTGGCCGCCATCGGCACCATCCGCCCAAGGGTCGCCAAGGCGGGCAGCCAAGCCACGATCTTCTTGATCATCGGTGCCGCGCTGTCCGTCGGCTCGACCCCGACGCCAGACGTGGTGGCGATCTTTGCCTCCGGTGTGCTGCTGGGCGGGCTCATGGGGCTGCTGACCTACGGGGTCGAAGTGCACCTCTTCAAACGCAGCCCCGGCCCGCTGGTCCCGCCGCAATCCTGGCGCGCGGACCTCGATGCCTGGGCCGTGCGCATGTCCAGGCGGGATGGATGGCACTACACCGTGAGATTGGCGTCGTGCATGGTGGTCGCCGGCCTGTTCGCGCACCTGGTCCCCGGTCGGCATTCGTACTGGATCTTGCTCACCGTCGTTCTGGTGGTGCAGCGGGACCACTCCGCGACGCTGCTGCGCACCACCGAGCGTGCCGTGGGCACCTCGCTCGGCGTGCTGGTGGGATGGTGGATGCTCGGCCCCATGCCTCCGGTGGTGCTGGTGGGCCTGGTCACGGCGATCGGGGCCAGCCGGCTGTACCTGAAGAGCGCGAACTACACGAGTTACGCCCTGGTGATGACACCGCTGATCGTCGTACTCAGCCACACCGAGGGCCACCCCACCACCGCGTTGCTCATCGAGCGCCTCGTGGACACGCTCATCGGATGCCTGATCGCGTTGCTCGTCGGCTCCCTGCCGTGGCTGCGGCTGAAGGCCGCACCCGCTGAGCCATCGTCCGTGCTGAGCGCGGAGGGCCCGCGGTAGACCGAGGTTCGAAGGTTCGCAGGCGAGCCGATAGCATGACGTGAACGTCCGCCGCACGCGGGCATGGCGTCCCGCCGAGCGCGGGTCGCACCATCTGGTCCAACACTGTGGTCCAACGTTGTTGTCCACCTGCGAGCGAACGGCTGGAGTGCGCACCGTGAAGAGTGCTGTCGAGACCCTCAACCCGACCCGGGTCAAGCTGACCATTGAGGTCCCCTACGAGGAGCTCAAGCCCAGCCTTGACGCAGCCCTCAAGGACCTGACACGCCAGATCAACCTGCCGGGCTTCCGCCCGGGCAAGGTCCCGACCCGCCTGGTCGAGCAGCGCATCGGCAAGGGCGCCATCATCGCCGAGGCCGTGCAGAGCGCGCTGCCCGACTTCTACGGCCAGGCGGTGGAGGCGGAGAAGTTGCACCCGCTCGGGCCTCCGGAGGTCGACATCGTCGACATGCCCGAGAAGGACGGTGACCGGTTCAGCTTCACCGCTGAGCTCGACGTCCGTCCCGAGATCACCCTGCCGAGCTTCGAGGACCTGATCGTCGAGGTCGACCCGCTCGACGACGCGGCCGTGGCCGAAGAGGCCGACGCGCGGATGAACCTGCTGCGGCAGCGCTTCGGCGCACTCGTGTCCGTCGACCGGGCCGCCGCCGACGGCGACTTCGTCAGCATCGACCTGTCCGCGCAGGTCGGCGGTGAAGAGATCGACTCGGTGAAGGGGGTCTCGTACGAGATCGGTTCCGGCAACATGCTCCCCGGCATGGATGAGAACCTCACGGGCATGCAGGCCGAAGAGACCAAGACTTTTGCCGCTCCCCTCGCGGGCGGCGACCACGCTGGCACGGACGCCGAGGTCACGGTCACCGTGCAGTCGGTCAAGGAGCGGGAACTGCCCGAGCTCGACGATGACTTTGCTCAGGAGGCTTCCGAGTTCGACACGCTGGAAGAGCTGCAGGCAGACATCGCGACACAGGCTCGCCAGGCGAAGCTCTTCGAGCAGGGCGTGCAGGCCCGAGACCGGCTGCTTGACCTGCTGCTGGAGACGGTCGACATCGAGGTGCCTGAGTCCTTGGTGAACGCCGAGGTGCACAGCCACCTGGAGAACGAGGGCCGTCTCGACGACGACGAGCACCGCGCCGAGGTCACCGGCAACGCGCGCACATCCCTGCGGGCCCAGCTGCTTCTCGACCAGATCGCCGAGGACGGCGAGATTCAGGTCGAGCAGGCCGAGCTGATCGAATACCTGATCCTCAGCGCGCAACAGATGGGTATGGACCCGAGCCAGCTCGCTCAGACCATGGGCGAGGAACGGGTGCCCGCCATGGTCGCGGAGGTGACCCGTCGCAAGGCCCTCGCCGGAATCCTCGAGAAGATCCAGGTCAAGGACACCAACGGCACAGTGATCGACCTCAACGAGGTCATCGAGGGTGATGACGAGGACGACGCGGAGGGCGATGACGAGGACGACGAGACCGAGGTGACGGTTGAAATCGAGGCCTACGAGACGGTTGAGACCGAGGTCTTGATCGCCGAGGTGGACGTCGTCGCCGACGACTCCGACGAGGTCATCACCGACGAGGTCATCACCGACGAGGCGACCTCAGACGAGGCGACCACCGACGAGGCGACGACCGACAACGCGACGTCCGGCGACGCCAAGGACTGAGCCTCGAAGACGTCGCCGTCCGGGGCCATCTGGGGGTTGTGCATCTGAGGATTGTGCGCTGACGGCGAACACGGCCGGTGGCGGAAATGCTCACCCGACAACGCGCGTTAGCCTCGAAAAGCGATGTTCCCGCTCCCGTGACCCGTGACACACGGGCACGACGGTACTCGGCGGGCACGACCGACGAGAGAGGACACCACGCACCATGAGCGAGATCCGCGCTGCGGGACCGAACGGGCAGACCGGGCTCGATGACCATATCTACCAGCGTCTCCTGAAGGAACGCATCATCTTCCTCGGCTCGGACGTGCGTGATGACAACGCCAACGCGATCTGCGCCCAGATGCTGCTGCTCGCCGCGGAGGACCCGGGCAAGGACATCTGGCTCTACATCAACAGCCCCGGCGGCTCGATCTCGGCGGGGATGGCGATCTACGACACGATGAACTGGATCCCGTGCGACGTCGCGACCGTCGCGATGGGGATGGCCGCTTCGATGGGGCAGTTCCTGCTGTCCGCGGGCACGAACGGCAAGCGGTACGCGACCCCCCATGCGCGCATCCTCATGCACCAGCCGCTCGGCGGCATCGGCGGCACCGCCACGGACATCAAGATCCAGGCCGAGCAGATGCTGTTCATCAAGAACCAGATGGCCGAGCTGATCGCTCAGCACACCGGCCAGAGTATTGAGCAGATCACCAAGGACTCTGACCGCGACCGGTGGTTCAGCGCCCAGGAGGCCAAAGAGTACGGCTTCGTGGATCACGTGTACGAGCACGCCGGCCAGACGCCCGGCGTCGGCGGGACCCAGAAGTGACCTCGGCGACGCGAAAGGCCATGACATGATCCTCACCCCGAACAGTCGCCGCCCAGGCGCGATGCCCGGCCTTCCCGGCCCGGCGAGCCGCTACATCCTCCCCCAATTCGAGGAACGCACCTCGTACGGGATGAAGCGCACCGATCCGTACACGAAGATGTTCGAGGACCGCATCATCTTCCTCGGAGTGCAGGTCGACGACGCGAGCGCCGACGACGTGATGGCACAGCTCTTCGTCCTGGAGGCCCAGGACCCGGAGCGGGACATCATGATGTACATCAACAGCCCCGGCGGCTCCTTCACCGCGATGACAGCGATCTACGACACCATGCAGTTCGTCCGGCCGGACATCCAGACTTTCGTGGTCGGGCAGGCGGCGTCGGCCGCGGCGGTTCTGCTCGCCGCGGGCGCGCAGGGCAAGCGGTACGCCCTGCCGAACAGCCGCATCCTGATCCATCAGCCGGCGCTGGCGGGCGGGGATTACGGGCAGGCCTCGGACATCGAGATCCAAGCCAACGAGGTGTTCCGGATGCGCACGTGGCTGGAGGAAACCCTGGCCATGCACACCGGGCGCACCCCGGAGCAGGTCAACGAGGACATCGAGCGCGACAAGATCCTCTCTGCGCAGGAGGGCAAGGAGTACGGCATCATCGACGACGTGCTCGCGAGCCGCAAGGCGTCTCTGCAGAAGGAGTGAGCGGTCTGAAGAAGAGCCGACTGACGACCATCAGCTAACGCGGCGGCCCCTCGGATGTCCATCCGGGGGGCCCGCCGCGTGCTCCCGGAGGATTCGTCGGTGCCCCGGGGGAGCACGCGACAGGACCCTGAACAGGACGAGCGTCCTGGTTTCGCTCTCAGCGGACAGTGCGTCGATTGCTCGCGTCCCGGCCGAAGAACGGGGAGGATGGTCAGGGAAGGGCCGCACCCGTGGCTGCTTCGAGTCGATGCGAAGGGATGCTCCTGTGGCACGCGTGGGAGACGGCGCCGACTTGCTGAAGTGCTCGTTCTGCGGCAAGAGCCAGAAGCAGGTCAAGAAGCTGATCGCCGGGCCGGGTGTGTACATCTGCGACGAGTGCATCGACCTGTGCAACGAGATCATCGAGGAGGAGCTCGCCGAGGGCGGTGAACTCGGGCTGGAAGAGCTGCCGAAGCCACGGGAGATCTTCGGGTTTCTGGAGCAGTTCGTGATCGGGCAAGACGACGCGAAACGCGCTCTGGCCGTCGCGGTGTACAACCACTACAAGCGCATCCAGGCCGACGAGAACCCTCGCAAGGGTGAAGAGCAGGTCGACATCTCGAAGTCCAACATCCTGCTGATCGGTCCGACGGGCTGCGGCAAGACGTACCTCGCGCAGACCCTGGCCCGGCTGCTCAACGTGCCGTTCGCGATCGCGGACGCCACCGCGCTGACCGAGGCGGGCTACGTCGGGGAGGACGTCGAGAACATCCTGCTCAAGCTGATCCAGGCGGCCGACTACGACGTCAAGAAGGCCGAGACCGGAATCATCTATATCGATGAGGTCGATAAGATCGCCCGAAAGTCCGAGAACCCGTCGATCACTCGCGACGTGTCAGGCGAGGGCGTGCAGCAAGCGCTGTTGAAGATCCTGGAGGGCACGACTGCCTCCGTGCCCCCGCAGGGTGGGCGCAAGCACCCACATCAGGAGTTTATCCAGATCGACACGACGAACGTGCTGTTCATCGTGGGTGGAGCGTTCGCGGGGCTGGAGAAGATCGTCGAGTCCCGAGCCGGCAAATCCGGGCTGGGCTTCGGCGCGCGACTGCACACCGCCAAAGCCGCTGACGAGTACTTCGCGGACGTCATGCCTGAGGACCTGATGAAGTTCGGGCTCATCCCGGAGTTCATCGGCCGCCTACCAGTCATCACGACCGTGACGCCCCTAGACCGTGAGGCGCTGACTCGGATCCTGAGCGAGCCGAAGAACGCCTTGGTGAAGCAGTACCAAAAGATGTTCTCGATCGACGGCGTCGGGCTCGAGTTCACGGATGACGCGCTCGAAGCCGTCGCGGAGCAGGCGCTGCTGCGTGGCACCGGCGCGCGCGGCCTGCGCGCGATCCTCGAAGAGGTCCTCTTGCCGGTCATGTTCGACGTGCCCAGCGAGGACGACGTGGCGCGCGTCGTCGTCACTCGGGAAGTGGTCCTCGACAACGTGAACCCGACGATCGTGCGGCGCGAGCCGGCGATCCGATCGCGAAAGCGCGCCGAGCGCAAGGAATCCGCCTGACCCGGGGTTGAGAAGGGCGATCAGGCCCTGGTGTCTCGTCCCGACAGCGGGCACGATGGGAACGTGGAGCGTCGCTACCGGCTAGTGGCCGGACAGGTCGGACCCGCGCAACAGAGTTCGCTCAGCTGCGGCGCGGCCTGCCTCGCGGTGGCTCGGATGCTCTGCGACCCGATGGTGTCGAGGTGGGTGCTCGACGGCGTCGACGGCGCGCGACGGCGTCCGACGCGCGCGGGAGAGGGTCCGGCCGAGCGGTTCGCCCGGTTGGAGCGGCACATCCAGCGCCGTACGAACAGCATGCTGAGCTATCCGGGGCGCGTCCAACCGCCGTGGCCGCGAGCGCTCGGCACATCCCCGTGGGGAGCGCTCGCCGAGCTGGAGCGGCACGGGGCGGTCGATAGCTCCCGATACGAGATGCTGGTGGCCCGGCACTTGGATGCGACCGCTTTGGGCCAGTTGTTCGACAACGTTGTGGCCCGGCTCCGGCCCGGGTCGCCGGCGCTGCTCTACGTGGGCAACGAGTTGGCGCCGAGGCACGTCTGCCTGATGTTCCGGGACTCGGCGAGCGGGGCGGTCCTGGTGTACGAGCCGTCGAGCGGCGCCGTGGTGCTGCCCAGCCGCGAGGCGTTCGCGCGGGGGCGGCTCGCCCTCGGTGGCTGGGATCGCGCGTGGTTCGTGCTGGTTCCGGGCGCGCGATCCCCGGTCGGGGCGGCGATGCGGTGGTTGTTGAGCGCGCCAATTGCCCCGACGGCGCGCCGATTGCCTGGGACGGCGATGATCGAAGCGAGTGGAGCAGACCGGTAAGGGTCGGTCCCGTGTGGCGTCGCGGCGGACAGGACTCCCCGACAGAGCCGGTTGGCCGGCTGCGGGAACAGGCGCGTCAGGCGGATTCAGCCGAGCGATTGCGGGTGATTGCGGGTGATGGTGGCGGACGTGGAAGCGGAGAAGCGACGGGCGGCCCTCGCCGCCGCGTGCCTCGTGGAAGGCGGGATGACGGTCGGGCTAGGCACCGGCACCACGGTGGCGTACCTGTTGCCGGCGCTGGCGTCCCGTGGGCTGTCGCTGCGCTGCGTGGCGACCTCACCGCGCACCGAACGGGCGGCCACGGCGGCCGGGCTGGCGGTGGAGCCGTTCACGTTCGCCCGGCTGGACATCGCCATCGACGGCGCCGACCAGATCAGCCCCGAAGGCTGGCTGGTGAAAGGCGGCGGTGCGGCACACACTCGCGAGAAGGCGATCGCGGCCGCCGCTCAACGGTTCGTGGTGATCGCGGACTCGAGCAAGTTGGTCGAGC
>JBDTWM010000020.1:0-29714 GCA_040006675.1 Dermatophilaceae bacterium
AGACTTCTCCTCAACGCTCGCTAGCGCTCGCTCGATCGTCGAAGTCCGCGTTGCCGCGCCGGACCTTCTCCAACAACCCGTACAGCTGGTCGCGCTCCGCACCCGAGAGGCCATTCAGCGCGAACCCGTCCGCCACCAGCGCCGCCGTCGCGGCCTCCACCACC
The DNA here is from genome assembly GCA_040006675.1 of Dermatophilaceae bacterium. Lineage (GTDB taxonomy): Bacteria > Actinomycetota > Actinomycetes > Actinomycetales > Dermatophilaceae > Austwickia. The sequence continues at coordinate 165 of JBDTWM010000020.1, forward strand.
TGACGACCCTGCGGCGTGATCGCCGCCAGCGTCCCCCGCCCGTCCTCCGGGTTCGGCAGACGATCCACGAACCCCTGCTCAGCCAGCTTCTTCACGATGTGCGTCACGCTCGTCGGGTGCACCATCAGGCGGTCGCTGAGCTTCGTCATGGCCAGCCGGCCGTCTCTCGAGAACTCCAGCAACGTCAACGCCTCGAACCGGGGGAACGTCAGATCGTGCGGAGCGAGCAGCGAGTCGTAGCGGGCCAGCAGCAGCTGCTGCACCCGCATCACGCTCGTCGCGGCCGCCATGGACTGCGGCACGCACTCCGCGCCCCACCGTCGCTCCCACAGCTCGGAGGCCCGACGGATCGGGTCGAAGGTCAGCGGTCCCCGGGAAGGCACCCCCCGAGAGTAGCGAGCCCCCGGACCCGGAAGTGCGTTGAGCGCGGATCAGGTGATGTCGTCGACGATGCGCTCGGCGGCAGCGTACGGGTCGGATCTGCCAGCCACGACCTCACCGGCGAACGCGTCGATTCCGCTGCCTGAGCGCAGGTCCCCCATCCGGGCACGCAGGGTCGTCAGGGCGATGGACTCGATCTCGTCGGCCGCGCGACGCGTGCGGCGGCGGTGGAGTTCGCCGCGCCCGCTCATCCACGCCAAGTGCGCCTCGATGGACTCCGCGACCTCCTCGATGCCCTCCATCTTGGAGGCGACGGTCTTGAGCACGGGCGGGCGCCACAGGTCCTGACCGTCCGAACGGTCGCCGAGGCTGATCATGTGCCGGATGTCGCGGACCGTCGCGTCGGCACCGTCGCGGTCGGCCTTGTTGACCACGAACAGGTCGCCGATCTCCAAGATGCCCGCCTTGGCGGCCTGGATGCCATCGCCCATCCCGGGGGCGAGCAGCACGATGGTGGTGTCGGCGAGGCCGACGACCTCCACCTCAGACTGGCCGACCCCGACGGTCTCGACAAGGATCACCTCGCAGCCGGCCGCGTCAAGCACCCGGATCGCCTGCGGTGTCGCCCACGACAGCCCGCCGAGGTGTCCTCGGCTGGCCATCGACCGGATGTAGACCTCCGGGTCCAGCGCATGGTCCTGCATCCGGACACGGTCGCCGAGCAGCGCCCCACCCGAGAACGGCGAACTCGGGTCCACCGCGAGCACGCCGATCCGCTTGCCGCGGCGCCGGAACGCGGCGACCAGCGCGTTGGTCGAGGTGGACTTCCCGACGCCGGGGCTGCCGGTCAGCCCGATGACGTGCGCGTGCCCGGTATGCGGCGCGAGCGCCGCCATCACCTCCCGCAACACCGGCGAGGCGTCCTCGACCAGGGAGATCAGCCGGGCCACGGCGCGGGGTGCCCCCGCGCGCGCCTGCTCGACCAGGGTGGTGACGTCGGCGGTACGGCGGGACATGCTGCGGCCTTCCGGTCGGTGGGGCGCCGCGGGCTGCGCGCTGCGCGCGTCATGCCCGGCGGAGGCCGCGTAACGGCGCCCGCCGACTGGGCGCTCCGCGCGTCCACTCTAGCGAGGAGCCCGGCGCGAATGGGTACGACGGGCATCCCCACGGGCGCCCTACGGGGCTGGCCGTCGCCCTAGGGTGGGATCCATGACCGGACTGTTCACACATATCGACCACGTCGGCATCGCGGTGCCGGACCTCGACGCGGCCATCGCGTTCTACGAGGAGAAGTACGGGATGACGATGGCCCACCGTGAGACCAACGAGGAGCAGGGAGTCTCCGAAGCCATGATGGCGGTCGGCGACTCGACCTCCTGCATCCAGCTGCTCGCACCGCTCACCGAGAGTTCCACGATCGCCAAGTTCCTGGATAAGGGCGGCCCCGGCATCCAGCAGATGGCCTATCGGGTCGAGGACATCGACGCTGCCTGCGAGCAGCTGCGCGAGCGGGGTCTGCGGCTGCTGTACCCGGAGCCGAAGCGGGGCACGGCCGGGAGTCGGATCAACTTCATCCACCCCAAGGACGCCGGCGGCATCTTGGTGGAACTCGTCCAGCCTGGCGCCGCGCACTGACTCCGGGCTCATCCCCCGCCCACTCGGCGCCGCCTGATCCGACTCGTGACCAACGTCACGGGTCGGGTCCTTCCGCGCATACGCGCGAACCAGCAATTCTGGCCGGTAACAAGTGTGTCCGAGGCCAGATCGGAAGGGCCGCACGACTCGGCAGCGCACACGCGTACCTGCCCCGACTCCCCACCGCCACGCCCGACCGCCGCACGAACTGACAGGAGCGACGATGACCACGACGCAGGAGATCCTCGACGCCATCATGGCGGGCGACCGCAGCGAAGCCACGTTCCGGGCGTTCAGCGCGCCCGAGGCGTTCCGGGCGGTGACGGTCCACAAGGACGAGGTCGACATGTTCGCCGGGCTCGAGTCCCGCGACAAGGACCCGCGCAAGTCCCTGCACATCGATGAGGTGCCGCTGCCGGAGTTGGCGCCGGGTGAGGCTCTGGTCGCGGTCATGGCGAGCGCGGTCAACTACAACACGGTGTGGACCTCGATCTTCGAGCCGGTGCCGACCTTCGGGTTCCTGGAGCGCTACGGCAAGATCTCCCCCGCCGCGAAGCGGCACGACCTGCCCTACCACATCGTGGGCTCCGACCTGTCCGGCGTCGTGCTCAAGACCGGCCCCGGAGTGCACCTGTGGAAGCCGGGCCAGGAGTGCGTCGCGCACTGCCTGTCGGTCGAACTGGAGCACCACGACGGGCACAACGACACGATGATGGACCCGGAGCAGCGGATCTGGGGCTTCGAGACCAACTTCGGCGGGCTCGCCGAGGTGGCGATCGTCAAGGCGAACCAGCTCATGCCGAAGCCCGCACACCTCACCTGGGAGGAGGCGGCCTGCCCCGGGCTGGTCAACTCGACGGCCTACCGGCAGCTCATCAGCAAGAACGGCGCCGCCATGAAACTCGGCGACCGCGTGCTGATCTGGGGCGCGAGCGGCGGCCTCGGCTCGTACGCGACGCAGATGGCCCTCGCGGGCGGCGCGACCCCGGTGTGCGTGGTGTCCTCCCCCGAGAAGGCCGACATCTGCCGGGCGATGGGTGCCGAGCTGGTCATCGACCGCCGCGAGAAGGGCTACCAGTTCTGGAACGAGGAAAACACCAAGCAGAACCCCAAGGAGTGGCGCCGGTTCGGGGCCGACATCCGGGAGTTGACCGGCGGTCACGACGTGGACATCGTCTACGAACACCCGGGCCGCGAGACGTTCGGCGCGTCCGTGTTCGTCACCCGCAAGGGTGGCACGATCGTCACCTGCGCCTCGACGTCTGGCTTCATGCACGAGTACGACAACCGCTACCTGTGGATGAACCTCAAGAAGATCCTCTCGAGCCACTTTGCCAACTACCGCGAGGCGTGGGAGGCCAACAGTCTCATCGACCGCGGCCTCACCCACCCGACGCTGAGCAAGGCCTACGCCCTGGAAGACGTCGGCCAGGCCGCCCTCGACGTGCACCGCAACGCCCACCAGGGCAAGGTCGGCGTGCTGTGCCTCGCCCCGCAGGAGGGGTTGGGCGTCACCGACGAGGAGAAGCGCGCCCGTTTCGTCAAGCCGATCAACCGCTTCCGCAGCAAGTAGTCCCTTCCCAGAAGATCCGTACCCCTCGTCCGGCGCTGCTCACAGGCGGCCGGGCGGGGGGTACGGCGGTGATCGGGGCATCCACCCCGCCCGGAACTATCGGGACACGACCCTGGGACCCGGCGCGCGCGGGTCGTCGAGATCCGGCTGCGGGCCAGGGCGCTCGGTGTCGACCACGCCAGAATCGCTCACGCGGCCAGGGAACAGCGTCGGCAAGGAACCGAAACCAGGTCGCACGATGTCGACGATCTCCTGCAGCACGCGCCTGACCTGGCCCTCCCCGATCCATAGGTGCTTGCCGCCCTCGATGGCCGTCACGGTCGCGCGCGGCACCGGCAGGAACGACCGACGCGCCTCCGGCGGGCGCAGGTAGTCGTCGAGTTCCGGCACGATCGCGTGCACCGGCTTACCGCTGCGAGCCCAGGTGCGCAGGTGCTCAGGCCGGGTGAACCGTAGCGGTGGGGAGAGCAAGATGACCCCGTCGACGGACGGATCGCAGCCGTGCATCAGCGCCAGGTCGGAGCCGAACGACCAGCCCACCAGCCAGATGTGCGGCAGCTCACAGAACTCCGCATATTCGATCGCGGCGGCCACGTCGTACTTCTCTGCCTCCGCGAAGTCGAACGCGCCTTCCGACGTGCCGCGCGGTGACGTGGTGCCGCGGGTGTTGAAGCGCAGGACCGCCAGATCCGCGATCGCCGGCAGCCGATACGACGCCTTGCGAAAGACGTGGCTGTCCATGAAGCCGCCGTGCGTCGGCAGCGGGTGGAGCGTGATCAGCGTCGCGACGGGATCGTGCCGCGGCGGCAGCGCCAGTTCCCCCACGAGCGTCAGCCCGTCGGCGGTGTGCAGCTCGATGTCCTCCCGGCGTGCCGGCAGGACCGTGCTCGCCCGAATCGTGTGCCAACCGATGGCCTCGGGCGGGGTCCGGCGGGCAGCGGCGGACCCCGGACCCGACGACGGGGAACGCGGGGGGGCGGGTGGCGGGACGCTCATCGGAAGGAGCCTCTCGGGTGTCGGTGGGCGCGGTTGCGCCAACAGGGCGTGTGCCAGTGCCTACGGTTATCAACCCCGCCGACGCCGTCGGCGGGCCAGGCGACCACGTGCGAGACCGTGCCGACGAACTCTTGCTGGCAGCCGGGACAGCGATAGCGACGACCCGGCTCCCGACCGGCCAGCACGCGCACGAACCACTCGCCGTCGGCGTGCCGCTCCCGGCGGGTCAGACCGCCAAGCGCACGCTCCAGGTCGGGGGCTCGCCGCTCCGGGCGGCGCCGGTTGGCGCGAGACACGCACTCCATCATGTCAGTCAGGGCCGGGAATCCGCCCGGTGGTTCCCCGCGGCACCGACGCGACGCGGCCCACCTCGCCCGCGTACCGCTCCCGGGTACGCAGCAGGGGTGAGCCGAGCGCCGACCGACGAGGCGCGGTGCTCAACGGTAGGAACGGAACCCGTGGACCGTCTTGCGGCCGAGGTAGCCGCCCTTGACCAGATGCACCAGCAGGGAAGCCGGCTTGAAGCCGGGCTCGCGGAACTCGACGTACAGTTCCCGCTGGATGGCCAAGGACACGTCGAGCCCCACCACGTCCAGCAGCTCGAACGGACCCATCGGCAGGCTGCACCCGAGTTTCATCGCCGTGTCGATGTCGTCGGCGCTCGCGTAGTGCGCCTCGAGCATGTTGATCGCGTCGTTGAGGTACGGGAACAGCAGCGCGTTGACGATGAAGCCGGCGCGGTCGCCGCAGTCGACGGAGCGCTTGCCGATCTTGACGCACAGGTCGGCGACAGTGTCGTGGACGTCGTCCCCGGTCCGTACGGTGGTGACGATCTCCACCAGCTTCATGACAGCTGCCGGGTTGAAGAAGTGCATGCCGATCACGTCGGCCGGACGCGAGGTGGCGGCGGCGATCTCGATGACCGGCAGCGATGACGTGGTCGTGGCGAGGATGCAGCCCGGCTTGCACACCGTGTCCAGGCGCTGGAACATGTCGATCTTGATCGGCAGCTCCTCCGCGATGGCCTCGACGACGATGTCGACGTCGCCGAGGGAATCGACCGTGTCGGAGGGGTGCGCCAGGGCTAGGGCCGCGTCGCGTTTCTCCTGGCTGAGGCGGCCCCGGGACAGGGCCCGGTCGAGGCTTTTGGTCAGACCGGCGAGGCCCTTGTCGGCTTTGTCCAGGGAGCGCGCCACGAACGTGACGTCGTAGCCGGCCTTGACGAACACCTCGACGATGCCCATCGCCATCGTCCCGTTGCCTATCACGCCGACCTTGGAGATCGGCCGGAGGCCTTCGGCGCCCTCGCCTCGGGGGGCGGGCGACAGCTTGTCGGCGACGACCTTGCCGGAGCCTTCCTTCTCGTACGTGTAGAACCCCCGCCCGGACTTCCGCCCGAGCATGTCGGCAGCCATCATCTGCTTGAAGATCGGCGTTGGGGCGTGCAGGCGGTCACCGCTTTGCGCGTACATCGTGTCGAGGATCGCGTAGCACGTGTCGAGGCCGACGAGATCCGCGAGGGCCAGCGGGCCCATCGGGTAGCCGCAGCCGAGCTTCATGGCCGCGTCGATGTCCTCGCGGGTGGCGTACTTGTTCTCGAACATCGTGACCGCGTGGTTCACGTAGCCCATGAGCAGCGCGTTCGCGATGAAGCCCGCCCGGTCGCCGGCGTGGACCGGCTCCTTGCCGAGACGCTCGGCGAGGGCGCGCACGTCGGCGACGATGTCCGGGTCCGTGACGACCGTGTCGATGACCTCGACCAGTTGCTGCACGGGCACCGGGTTGAAGAAGTGCATGCCCATCACTCGCTGCGGATTCGCGGTGGACATGGCCATGTCGGTGATCGAGAGGGCCGAGGAGTTGGTGCACAGGATCGCCTCGGGGCCGACGATGTCGTCGAGCTTGCCGAAGATCTCGCGCTTCAGTTCGATGTCCTCCGGCACCGCCTCGACGACAATGTCGGATCCCGCGACGTCTGCGAGCTCAAGGGTGAAGGTAATCCGACCGAGCAGCGCGTCCCGCTCATCCTGAGTCATCTTCTCGCGTTCCACGGCCTTCGCCGTGGAGCTCTCCACGAAGCGTTGCGCCTTGCGCAGCGCCGCTTCATCGATCTCCACCCCGACGGTCTCGATGCCCGCGCGCGCGAACACCTCGATCATCCCGCCGCCCATCGTGCCGAGGCCGATGACCCCGACCTTCTTGATCTCTCGACTCATGCCGTCACTCTGCCAAAGAACGGGCCGGTCAGGAACGGTTAGAAGGGGCGACAGACCTCACATCGTCACGTCAAACGACACGCCGCATCATCACATGACATCACCACGTACTATCGGGGCGCCTCGACGCCCGGTGCCACCGCATGGCAGATTGGCGCCCGTGCGTCTGGTGATCGCGAACTGCAGCGTCGACTACGAGGGCCGCCTGGAGGCGCACTTGGCCCGTGCCACGCGTCTGCTGCTCGTCAAGGCGGATGGCTCCGTGCTGGTGCACAGCGACGGCGGCTCGTACAAGCCGTTGAACTGGATGGCCCCGCCCTGCGCCTTCGCCGAGCTCGATCCCACCCCTTCGGAGGCCGACGCGGGGGTCGCTGCGGTCTGGGTGGTGCGCCACGCCAAGAGCGGGGACAGCCTGCGGATCCGCCTGTACGAGATCCGGCACGACTCGAGCCACGAACTGGGCGTCGATCCCGGCCTGGTCAAGAGCGGCGTGGAGGCACACCTGCAGGTCCTGCTCGCCGAGCACGTGGCCACGCTCGGCGAAGGGTTCACGCTGATCCGCAGGGAGTTCATGACCGCTATCGGCCCGGTCGACCTGCTCTGTCGCGATCCCCGCGGACAATGCGTCGCCGTGGAGGTCAAGCGTCGCGGCGAGATCGACGGCGTGGAGCAGCTGACACGCTACCTCGACCTCCTCAACCGCGACTCCCACCTGGTGGTCGCCGGACCTGTCCTGGGGATCTTCGCGGCGCAGGAAATCAAACCGCAGGCGCGCACGCTCGCGACGGACCGGGGGATCCGCTGCGTCACGCTCGACTACGATGCCCTGCGCGGAATCGACGATGTCTCAACGCGTCTGTTCTAGCGGCCTGCGACGTGGGCGTGATCGCGAGGGGCAGGCCCACGACGAAGAGGACGGGGATGGAGGCGCTCACGTGGCAGACCCGTCGATGTCGGCAACCCCCGCGCGGCGTGGAAGGCTGGACCAATGAAGCGCCGCGTCGCCCTCGCCGCCCCCGGTCCCTCGGCCGTCGATGCCGGCATAGCCGTCGCGCGAGCGGGAGGTAACGCGGTCGACGCGGCGATAGCCGCCATCGTCGTCGCCTCCTGCACGGAGCCTGGGATCGTCAGCCCGATGGGCGGGGCGTACGTGAATGTCTGGGCGCCCGGTGAAGGCCCCTACGTCGTGGACGGCAACGTCGAGATGCCCGGTCGTGGACGCGAACCCGAGCGGTTCGGCGGCGGCGTGTGGGACGTGTACATGGAGTACGGCGGAGGCACCCGCGTCTTCGGCGGTCCAGGCTCGGTAGCGGTGCCAGGCATGCTCGCCGCCCTGTCGGAGGCATCGACGCGCTGGGGACGCCTGCCCTGGCTGGAGCTGTTGGTCCCAGCCGCGCACGTCCTGCGGACCGGCTTTCCCCTCGGAACGGCGGCCGCCTACTACCTGACGTACAGCCGCCCGGAGCTGTTCGGGCAGGATCCCGAGACCGTCACGTTCCTGCGTCAGTGCGGGGTGGCTCCGACCGCCGGGGCGCTGCTGCGCGCCCCCGACCTGGCGGCAACCCTGGACCGCATCGGGCGGGAGGGCGCCGCCGACCTTTACACCGGGGAACTGGGCCACGCCCTCGCCACGGACATGGACGCTCGTGGCGGCTTGGTGTCGGCGGAAGACCTCGCGGCCTACCAGGTCGTGACACGCCAGGCTGTGCGGTGCCGGCTCGGTGACTGGGCCCTCGGCGTCAATCCCCCACCGTCGATCGGCGGTCCTGCGCTGGCCGCCATGGTGCGCCTGCTGCAGATCCGGCACCAGCGGGTCGGCACGACGGACGCGCACGACGTCATCGACATCCAACGGCTCGTGCTCGCCTACCGGCGTGCCCGGCTTGACGGCGCGGAGGCCCTGGAGCAGGCGGGCGCCGAGCTGCTCAGCGTCGTCGACGACCAGGGCGCGGAGGGACTGGCCGCGCTCGCCACCTCCCCGGAGACGGTCCACGTGTCGGCGGTCGACAGCGACGGGCTGGCCTGCGCGATCACGACGTCGGCCGGATACGGTTCCGGCGTGACCGTGCCGGGCACCGGCCTCATGCTCAACAACGCCCTCGGCGAGCCGGAACTGAACACCCGCGGGCTGCACGCGCTGCCACCCGGGCGCCGGCTGCCCTCCAACATGGCGCCGACCACAGGGCGGCGCGACGACGGCGCGATGCTCGCGATCGGCTCGCCCGGCGCGGACCGCATCACGACGTCGGTGTTCCAGGTGCTCGACATCCTGTGCCTGCACCATCTGCCGCTCCAGGAGGCCATCGACGCGCCGCGCCTGCACGTCGAGCTGGACGCGGACGCGGCGCCCACGGTCCGCTTCGAGCGGGCCGGGTCGTTGCCCCAGGCGGTGGAGGACAGCGGCCTGCGTAGCCTCGCCCACGAGCCGGTCACGATGTGGTTCGGCGGCGTGGGCGCGACGCTGCTACACCCTGACGGCCGGCTCGACGCGGCGGCCGATCCGCGCCGCGCCGCTGCCGTCGGCATCAGCTAAAGCGTCCACCCGCCCGTACGCCGCAATGCCGACGGCCTCCGTCCTGCGCTCGCAGACAGTGATCCTGGACGCGTTCGCTCAGGCGGGGGCTCCGGGCGACGCGCTCCGCCTCGTGCGCGACGTCCCACGCGGCGCCTGGACCACACAGCCAGCGAGGCGCATCGGCCGTCAGGTGGCCCGGGCCACGCGCAACCGGGCGCGGCGCCGGTCGTAGGGCGGCGGCCGAGCCGTCCGAAAGGCTCGGCATCCGCAGCCTGGACAGATCCGCTCAGGCAGGCTGCGGAGTCAGGCCGTTCTTGGTGCGGATCGCCTCGACGATGTGCCCCATCGACTCCGTCAGGTCGTGGTCCTTGGGGGTGAAGACCTCCGCCACCCCCATCGCCTTCAACTTAGCGGCGTCAGACTCGGGGATGATCCCACCGACGAACACCGGGACGTCACCGGCGCCCTGCGCCTTCAGGCCCGCGAGGATCTCCGGGACCAGCACCATGTGCGAACCGGACAGGATCGAAATTCCCAGGGCATGGACATCCTCTGCCACTGCCGCGTTGATGATCTGATCGGGAGTGAGCCGGATGCCCTGGTAGACGACCTCCAGGCCGATGTCGCGGGCCCTCACGGCGAGCTGCTCCGCGCCGTTGCTGTGCCCGTCAAGACCCGGCTTGGCGACGAGGAAGCGGAGCCGGTGGCCCAGCTCGTCGTTGGTCGCGCGCACGAGATCGCGCACCTGCGCCAGGCGGCTCCCAGACGGTGCCTCGCCGACGCCGACAGTGCCCGTGACGCCAGTGGGCGCCCGGTACTCCCCGAAGACCTCACGCAACGCGTGGGCCCACTCCCCCGTCGTGATCCCGGCGCGGGCGCAGCGCAGCGACGCGGGCATGAGGTTGAGCTCTTCGTCGGACGCGTCGGCCTTCAGCTGAGCGATGGCCGACTCCGCCTCGGCCTTGCGGCCCGGGTCGGAGTCGCGGTGCTCGCGCCACTCCCGCACAGCCTGCGCCGCGGCCTTCTCCACGGTGGGGTCCACGGTTTGGATCGCGGTGTCCAGGTCGGCGGTCAGCGGGCTCGGCTCGGTAGTCTGGAACTTGTTGAGGCCCACCACGATGTCTTCGCCGGACTCGATGCGCTGGCGACGCGCGGAGTGCGAGGCGACCAAAGCCTGCTTCATGTAGCCGGACTCCACGGCGGACACCGCCCCGCCCATCTCGGCGATCTTGTCCATCTCCGCGCGGGCGCCCTCGATGATCTCGTGGACCTTCGCCTCGATGACCGGGGAACCATCGAAGATGTCGTCGTACTCCAGCAGGTCGGACTCGAAGGCGAGCACCTGCTGCATGCGCAGGCTCCACTGCTGGTCCCAGGGCCGCGGCAGGCCGAGCGCCTCGTTCCACGCGGGCAGCTGCACGGCGCGAGCGCGGGCATTCTTGCTCAGCGTGACCGCGAGCATCTCCAGCACGATGCGCTGGATGTTGTTTTCCGGCTGCACCTCGGTGAGGCCTAGGGAGTTGACCTGCACGCCGTAGCGGAACCGACGCTGGACAGGGTCGGCCACCCCGTATCGTTCCGCGGTGATCTCGTCCCACATCTGGACGAAGGCGCGCATCTTGCACATCTCCTCGACGAAGCGCACGCCCGCGTTGACGAAGAAACTGATCCGCGCGACCACATCCCCGAACTTCTCTTCCGGTACCTCGCCGCGGTCGCGCACCCGGTCGAGCACCTCGATCGCGGTGGCCATCGCGAACGCGACCTCCTGCACCGGCGTCGCGCCCGCCTCCTGCAGGTGGTAGCTGCAGATGTTGACCGGGTTCCACTTGGGGATGTGGTTGACCGTATAGGCGATCGTGTCGCAGGTCAGGCGCAGGGACGGTCCGGGTGGGAACACGTGCGTGCCGCGCGACAGGTACTCCTTGATGATGTCGTTCTGCGTCGTCCCGGAGAGCATCCGCACCGCCGCGTCGGGGGTGAGGTCACCGCCGCTGGCCGCCGCCTGCTCGCGCGCCGCCACCTCGTACATGCTCAGCAGCCACGCCGCCGTCGCGTTGATCGTCATCGACGTGTTCATCTGCGCGAGCGGGATCGAATCGAACAGCGCCGCCATGTCGCCGATGTGGCTGATCGGCACACCCACCTTGCCGACCTCGCCGCGCGCGAGCACGTGATCAGGGTCGTAGCCGGTCTGGGTCGGCAGGTCGAAAGCCACCGACAGGCCGGTCTGCCCCTTGGAGAGGTTGCGCCGGTAGAGCTCGTTGCTCGCCTTCGCGCTGCTGTGCCCCGCGTACGTGCGCATGACCCACGGCTTGCTGCGTTCACCCATGTCAGGACGGTAACCAGCCGGCGGGCCCCTGGGTCTGCATTCGGTCGTGAAGATGCTCACAGGGCAGGTCTGCTCGCCCAGCGGTCGTACGATCGGGAGCATGGTGACGATCTCGCGTGTGTACACGAAGACCGGCGACGATGGGACGACGTCCCTCGGCGACTTCTCACGGACCTCCAAGACCGACCCACGCCTGGCGGCCTACGCCGACTGCAACGAGGCGAACGCGGCCATCGGCCTCGCCTTGATCGACGGCGACCTTCCCGAGGGCGTACGGGCCAGCCTGTCCCGCATCCAGAACGACCTGTTCGACGTGGGCGCGGACCTGTGCAACCCCCTGGCCTCCGCGTACAAATACCCGCCGCTGCGCGTCCAGGAACCGTGGATCGCCGAGCTGGAGGCCGACTGCGACCACTTCAACGCCCAGGTGCAGACCCTGCGCAGCTTCATCCTGCCGGGGGGGACGCCGGGGTCGGCCTACCTGCACCTCGCCTGCACCATCGTGCGGCGTGCCGAACGCTCGACGTGGGCAGCGATCGAGGCGTACGGGTGTGAGCCAGCACCAGAGGACAGTTCGACCCCCGGCGGGGTGAACCGCGCGACCGCGACGTACCTGAACCGCCTCTCCGACCTGCTGTTCATCCTGGCGCGCGTCGCAAACCTGTCGATCGGCGGGGACGTGCTGTGGCAACCGGGTGGTGGGCGCGCGACGAAGCGCGGCCAGGCTGCGGACGGGGACCCCGCGGGCGGGGAAGGCCCCCGGGACGCCGCCGAGCAAAGCGACGCCTGAGGTTCACCACTCCATGGGTTGGTGACCGGGCGAGGACGCCTCGACCCACGAGCGCAACGCCGTGTACGGGGCGCGCGCGAGACCGAGTTCCACCGAGCCCCGACCCTTCCTGCGCTCATTCCCGCTCAACCGCGCGCGGACGGCCTGGTCCTCTTCGGCGAACCGCGGTTGATTCGCATGAAGCGCGTTGCCGTTGCCCAGCTCCAGACCCGCACGCTCCCAGCAGTGGCGGGGCCGCAGCGACACCCCGAACAGCGGGAACCACGCCAGGTTCGCGTCGTCGAAGCGCAGCAAGCCGGGCTTCCAGCGCGAGCGCTCGCTGCGCTGCAGCGCGCACAACATGAGATCTCCGCCACGTGCGAGGATCCGACGCCGGACGAACACGACGAACAGAAACGCAATCCCGAGGACCGCGCAGACCCCGATCACGATCTCCGCCGTGACCAAAACCTGCGACAAGGTCAACTCCGGGAGGCGGTCGTCACCGTCTCGGCAACGATGCGGACCTGGTTGTTGTCGATCGACAGGAAACCACCGTCGATGTGCGCCGTCTGGCGCGAGTCTCCCGCGTCAATGCGCACGTCGCCATCGACCAGCACGGTCATCAATGGTGCGTGGCCGGGCATGATGCCCAGGTCTCCGCTGATTCCGCGAGCACTGACGAAGGTGGCCTCGCCCTCCCAGACCGTGCGGTCGGCAGCGACGAGCTCGACGTTCAGACTGGACACGGGAGAGCCTCCAGGGGGTCGACGGTCGTGTCATCCCAGCATATCCCTCGCGGGGCGCCGCGAGGCTCGACGGGGACGTCATGACGAGGCCCGCCGGGTCAGCGGCCCCCTCCAGTCGCGCCGAACGGCCTCCTTTGGGTTGGGGGGCACCGGTTCTCCCGGGTGGGCAGCCTCGTCGCCGCTGTCGGTCGTGACGTATGCAGGCCTGCGGACAGCACGGTCGACACGAACAAGGCCCGCCGTCGGCGGGCCTTGTGGTGACGTGCGCTCAGTACGCGCCGGAGGGGCGCGTGACCGCCCGGAAGGTTCGGAACAATATGTGCAGGTCGCCGATGGGCGACCAGTTATCCACGTACCGCAAGTCCAGCCGCAGCGATTCCTCCCACGACAGGTCGCTGCGGCCGGAGACCTGCCACAACCCCGTCATACCCGGACGGACATGCAGCCGCCGCAGCGCGTCGGGCTCGTACTGCTCGACCTCGGAAGGCAGCGGCGGCCGCGGACCGACCAGAGACATGTCGCCGAGCAACACGTTGATCAACTGAGGCAGCTCATCGATCGAGGATTGGCGAAGGAAACGGCCGACGGTCGTGATGCGCGGATCGTCCTTCATCTTGAACAAGACCCCGTTGCCGTCGCTCTTCGCGGTGAGCGCCTCCAGGCGCTTCTCGGCGTCGACCACCATGGTCCGGAACTTGTAGATGTGGAAGATCTCCCCCCTCACGCCGACGCGGCGCTGCTTGAATAACGCGGGCCCCGGATCCGTGATCTTGATGGCCGCCACGATGAGCAGGAGCGGCACAGCCAGCAACGTCAGCAGGGCCAACGCGAGGGTCCGATCCATCACGTCCTTGAGCAGCATCGACCGGGTCGCGTGCGCGGGACGCTCGATGTGCAGCAGCGATAAGTTGTGCGACGGGCGGATCGACATGCGCGGGCCGGCGACGTCGAGCAGCCCCGGGGCCACGATGAGTTCCACCCCCCGTTCCTCCAACGCCCAGGACAGCCGCCGCAAGGCCTTGCCGGCGAGGTCCGGGTGAGAGGCGACCGCCACGACCTCCGCGTCGCACAGGTCGGTGGCGGCGATCACGTCGAGCGGGGTCCCCATCACCGGCACGCCCAAGATGTCCGTCCGGGTGCGCAGGCCGTCACTGGAACCGTCCATCAGCGACGTGCACACCGCCACAGGCAGCAAGCCCTGGCCTGGATCCGCCGTGATACTGCGCAGCAGCGAATCCGCGGCGTCCGCGCGGCCGACCACGACGGTGCGCTGCATGAACTCACCGTTGCGACGACGCTGACCAAGCCACAATCGCATATGCCTCCTCGTGGCCAGGCCGCCGATCAGCAGCAGCGGGAGCACGACGAGGACGTACGAGCGGGCGAGCTGTACGTCCAGCAGGAACGACACGACACCCAGGACCGCCAAGGTGCCCACGAGGGCGCGCCCGACGGCCCGATACTCCTCGCCGGAGACCCCGAGGTAGCGGCGCTCGTACGCGTTCGCGAGGCCCAGGGCAACCACCCACAGCACGGCGACCGCCGGCACGACCACGAAGTACAGGCCCGACATGGCGTCGTCCAACCCGAACCGCATGGCCGAGGCCGCAACGCTGCACAGCAGCCCCACGAGCAGATCCCACGCGATCAGACGCTGTAGATACGCGACGGACCAGACCCGGCGCCGCCCGGACGGCGAGGACGAGGCGAGCTTGGGCGCGAGGGCGTCCTCACTTTCTGGTAGCTCCAGACGTTCGACCGCCGCCCCCCGACGCCGAGTCCGATGAGCGATGCGAGCGCGCGTTCGCGCGCGATCCCGCTCGTGAATGGACAAATCGCCAACCCCTCCCAAAACTACGCAAAGTTACGCTCGCGTAGTACATCGCCCCTTCCCCGAGACTCGTTACGAACTCAATCGAATTCGCCACGATTCTCAGGTCGCCGGGCCCTCCGAGAGCCTCGACGGACACACGCCCGGAGGGAACGTCCAGCACTCGGTCGTCGACGCCACATGGCGTTTCCAGGCCCCCCAGCTGGACGTGAGATTATCAGAATGTGAGAATCTCCTGGACGTACGACTCGTTCGTTGCGCCTGCCGGTAACGCACGCGCCACGCGCCTCAGCGACATGCGCGGTCGTCCTCTCGGCTCTCGCCGGCTAGACCGTATGGGGCTGGCCTGGCGGATCTGCTCTCGATCAGGGAGCGATCCGGTCGGGTCTGCGGCAGAGGTCGTCGATCGCGTCCGCGGCATCACTCACGATAAGGGGCACGTTCTTGCGCTGAGTGGTCGCAAACGGCTTCAGGACGAAATCCCCGGGTTCCTCTCGCCCCGGGGGTCGGCCGATCCCCACGCGAACGCGCAGGTAGTCACGGGTCTTCAGCGACCTGCTGATCGATCGCAACCCGTTGTGACCGCCCTCACCGCCGCCTCGCTTGACCCGGATTTCACCGAACGGCAACTCCAGGTCGTCGTGGATCGCCACGACGTCGTCGGGGCGTAGCGAGTAAAAACCGCACAGGCCCGCGACGGGCCCCCCGGAATCGTTCATGAATGTCGTCGGGCGGGCCAGCACCGCACGCGGCCCGGCCAGGCCACCCGATCCCGACCCGAGCCGAACCTCCGCGACCAGGGCCTGCGCAGCCTTGTGGCGGCGCAGGCGCGCCCCGGTCCGTGAAGCCAGCTCGTCCAACACCATCGCGCCGACATTGTGCCGGTGGTTCGCGTAGCCGGGCCCCGGATTTCCGAGGCCCACGATCAGCAGTGGGCCGCTCGAGGTCACTCCTGGGCGCCCCCGACGCCCTCTGCCGCGGCCTGCGCCGCCTCGTCACCCGGCTCCACCTTCTCGATGCCCGCCCCGGCCTCCGCCTCGGCGAGTTCCGCCTCCATGGCCTCCGCCGAGACCGCCTGCGTCACGTTGACGACGAGCGTGTCTGCCTCAGTGACCAGCTCGACGCCGGACGGAAGCTCTACCTGGGAGGCGAGGATCTGCGAACCGGCCCCGATGCCCTCGACCGACACCTCGAAGGTCTCGGGGATGTTGGTCGCCTCGGCGAGCACCTGGATCGACTGCGCGACGAGAGCCACCATCGTCTCGGGAGCATGCTGGCCCGTCACGACGACGGACACATCGACCGTCACCTTCTCGCCCTGCCGGATCACGACGAGGTCGATGTGATCGATGACCGGCTTGAGGACGTCGCGCTGCATGTCCTTCACCAGCGCCAACTGGTCGGTGCCCTCGATGCTCAGCGTGACCACGGCGTTGTGCATCTTTGTGGCGAGCATCATGACGTGGCCCGGCAGTGTGAGGTGGACGGGGTCGGTCCCGTGCCCGTAGAGCACGGCGGGGATGTTGTGGGCTCGGCGGATGCGCCGGGCGGCGCCCTTGCCGAACTCGCTGCGCAGCTCGGCGGGAATGCGCGGGGTATCGACCATGGTCAGGCTCCTTCGTCAACGGCCCGTGCGCGGCACGGGCTCTCCTGTCGGGCCCTCGGCGCGGGACGTCGAACGGAACGAGCCGCGCCTGCGCGACCCCCGTTGCGAAGCGTGTCGGTCCGCGTCGATCACGGAAGCTCGCGCGGCTGGCCGCACGGCGTCCCTCGCCGAGGCAACGCCCCATGCTAGCCGCTGTCTTCGTCCGGCGACGAACCGCCCCTGCGGAGCTGAGTCGCCCTGTCGCGGTGGTCCACGAGTCGCCCGATTTCGTAAGCTGGGCCTCCGCCTTGACTGCCGCGCCGCCCTTACGGCGATCCGCGGACCTGAGCCTTGCAGGGAGCGCCATGAGCACGCTAGCCGTCGATCGGACTTCGCCCGCCCCGGATCCGGGGGTCCACGGCGCCACCGCGGCGACCCCACCAGCCGTCACCAACACCTGCGGTCACAGCGTCGCGACCTGGATTCCCGCCGGCTCCGGACCCCTCTACGCTGTCGTCCATCGGCCGGCCACTCGTCTGGCTCGGGGCGGGATCCTTCTGCTGTCTCCTCCGCTGCCCGGACCGGAACCGCTGAGCGGACGGATCCTGGCGGAGGCTCTCTCGGCAGAGGGGTATGCCGTGCTCCGGGCCGACTGGTCTGGTTCGGGCGAGTCCACGGAGATCGGCCCGGGCCCGGGCCTGCCTCTCCTGGCACGACGGCTCGACGACGTCCGTGCGCTCATCGGCTTCGCCACGACGGTCCTGGAGCTGGATGCCATCCACCTCCTGGCGGTGGGCTCGGCGCGGGCTCTCGCCGCTCTCGCCCTCGGCGACCCCCTCGTGGGAGCCGTCCAGACCTCACGCGGCCCGACGTCCCCGTATCGCTCTGTCCTCCTGCTGCCCGACCCGGACGCGCACGCGTCCGTCCGTGAGGAAGGGCTACCGCTGCCGTCCGGGAAGCCGCACGCCGCGTGGCAGACGCGCGTGGCGGCGGTCGTCCCGACCCGGGGACCTCGGGACAGGGCGCTGGAAGCTTACGCGTCCGCCGTGGAAGCCACGCTCCTTCGGGCCGAGGACTGTGCGGACCCCAGGCACGCGATCGAGTGGCTGGGACTCGACGACGCGCCGCCGCAGTCGTTCCCCGTGTGGAAGCCGCTCGCCTCGGCGACGGTGACGCCGGCCGGCGCGGTTGAGGAGCTGGTGAGTGTCGACGGACGCTCGGGCGTGTTGACCCGGCCCTGCGGATCCGCGCGCCGGGCCGTTCTCCTGATCACCGGGCCGGGGCACGACCGACGCCGGCCGGGGGTGCGCGCGGTCGACGTCGCCCGGACGGTCGCGGGTGAAGGGGTGGCGACGCTGCGCCTCGATGCCGCGTCGGATTCCACCCGTCCCAGCGAGCGAGGGCTCACCATCGCGTCCACGGAGCCGCGGGTCCAGGCGGACGCCCGGGCGGCCGTCTGGCTCGGTGAACGCACCGGCGCTCCCGTGTCCATCGTGGGCTGCGACGTCGCCGGATGGCTCGCGCTGCGGGTCGCCTCGACGCACTGCGTCGACCACGTCGTCGCGGTCGATCCGTCGCGGTGGGACGCGCGGCGCGACCGGGTCAAGGACAGCCGGACGGCATCCACGACCTCGCCACCGTGGTCGGGCCGTTGGACGACCCTTCTTCCGTACGGTGCGGCGCTCGCCCTCGCGCGCCGCGGACGCGTCACCCTCGCCCAGATCGCGTTGGAGCGGGCCGCGGCGCGGGGCGCCCGGTGCGATCTGGTGCTGGGCGAGGCGGCCCGGTCTGCCTTCGAGCACGCGCGCGGCGAGAGTGCGCTCGGACACCTGGCCATCGCGGACCACCCCGTGCACGTTCACTCGACGGGAACTGTCGCCTCCATCGGCCAGAAGGAGCGGCGCGCGCTCATCCTCGAGGCCATCCTGGATCGCACCGATCAGGTAGGGCACCCCGGCGCGAGCGAAAGCTAAGACGAGCTCCCAGCGTCAGCACATCGCGTCGAACAAGCTGGTCACGGATCCATCCTCAAACACTTCGTGGATCGCTTGGCTGATCAGCGGCGCGATCGACAGGATCGTCAGCTTGGCGAACAGGTGCTCCGGGATCAACGGCAGCGTATTGGTCACGATCACCTCGCGGGCCACGGACGCCTTCAGCCGCTCGGTCGCCGGGTCGGAGAAGATCGCGTGGGTGGCGGCGATGACCACGCTGCTGGCGCCCGCGTTCATCAGGGCGTCCGCAGCGTTGCAGATCGTGCCGCCCGAGTCGATCATGTCGTCCACCACGATGCACGTGCGGCCCTCCACGTCGCCGACGATGCGGTTGGCGAGGGAGTGATTCGGCCGGTCGGTGTCGCGCGTCTTGTGCACGAATGCGAGGGGCGCGTCGTGCAGCCGCTTGCTCCACTGCTCGGCTACTTTGATGCGGCCGGCGTCCGGGGAGACGACCGTCAAGTCTTCCGCGCCGTAACGGTCCACGACATAGTCCGACAGGATCGGCAGAGCCTGGAGATGGTCCACGGGCCCGTCGAAGAATCCCTGGATTTGCGCGGTGTGCAAGTCGACGCAGATCAACCGGTCAGCGCCGGCCGCCTTGAACAGGTCAGCCATGAGCCGCGCCGAGATCGGCTCCCGCCCGCGGTGCTTCTTGTCCTGCCGCGCGTACCCGTAGAACGGCACCACGCACGTGATCCGCTTCGCGCTGGCCCGCTTGAGCGCGTCGACCATGATGAGGTGCTCCATGATCCACTCGTTGATCGGCGCGGTGTGGCTCTGAATGCAGAACGCGTCGGAGCCGCGCACCGACTCATCGAAACGCACGTAGATCTCGGAGTTGGCGAACTCGTACGCGGTGGTCGGGACCGGACGAATGCCCAGGCAGGCGGCCACCTCCTCCGCCAGCGCGGGGTGCGCGCGCCCGGACAGGATCATCATGCTCTTCACCGGGGCGAGCTTCAGGCTGGTCACGAGTGGTTCTTCGGCGCGTCGGTGAGCGAGCCGTCCGAGGCCGACGCGTCCGGCGGCCGGGCGGCTCGGCCGGCATCCCTTCCCCGGACCGCAAGCCGCTCGAATGTCCCGACTGTGTCCCCCGGGTCCAACGCGCTGCCCGGCCCGACGACGGAGAACGGTCCGACGGTCGCGCCCGCGCCCACCAGCGCGTGGGTGACCTCGGCGCGCCGAAGCGTCGCGCCGTCCTGGACCTCGCTGGAGGTGATCGTGACGTCCGGTCCGATCTGGACCTGGGCGCCGATCGTCGTCGCGCCGAGGAGCTGGCAACCCGGCCGGATCAGGCTGTCGCGCCCGATCGCGACGTCGGAATCGATCCACGTCGTCGCCGGGTCCACCACGGTCACGCCGGCGCGCATCCAGCCCTCGACCACGCGACGGTTGAGCTCGGCGCCGAGCCGAGCGAGTTGCACGCGGTCGTTGACCCCCTCCGTCTGCCACACGTCCTCGATGACATGCGCACGCACCGATCCGCCGCGGGAGCGGGCAATGGCCAACACGTCCGTCAGGTACTTCTCGCCCTGGACGTTGTCGGTGCCGACCTGCGCGAGCGCCTGCCGCAGCAGGGCGCCGTCGAAGGCGTAGATGCCGGAGTTGATCTCGTCGATGGCCCGCTGGGACGCCGTCGCGTCCTTCTGCTCGACGATGCCCGCTACGGAGCCCTCGGCGTCGCGCAGGATGCGCCCATACCCCGTTGAATCAGGCACGACCGCGGTGATGACGGTGACCGCGGCGCCCTCGGACTCGTGCTCGGCCACGAGGGACGCCAACGTCGCGGTCGACAGCAGCGGCACATCCCCATAGGTCACCAGCACCGTCCCGTCGAGATCCGCCGGGAGCGCGTCCAGCCCACACTCCGCGGCCCGGCCGGTGCCCTTGATCTCGTCCTGGTCGGCGACGATCGCGTCGGGCGCGATCTGCGCGACGTGCGCGGCCACCAGGTCGCGCTCGTGGCGGATCACGACGACCAGGTGGCGGGGGTTCAGGCCGCGAGCGGCGGCGATCGCGTGCCCGACGAGCGAACGCCCACCGATGGCGTGGAGCACCTTGGGTGTCGCGGACATCATCCGGGTGCCCTCCCCCGCAGCGAGAACGATGACGGCGGCGGGACGGTCGTGCGTCACGAGCTGACTCCCGAAGGTGGAGGGCAGGGTCAAGCTTCGATCCTACCGCCGTCCCCACGTGCCCGGACGGCAGGATCCGCGGGCTGAACTGCGGCTCCCCGGGCAGGAATCGAACCTGCGTCGCTTGTCCTGATTCAAAGTCAGGCGGGCCCTACCAGCAGACCAACCGGGGAAAGGCATCATCGCGGTGGCGCACGATGTCGCTCTCACCAGGGTAGGCCAGGCGGGCCGGTGGACCCGCGAAGGCCACGCGTTGGCCACCTCCGTTCGATATCGAGATTCTCGACGGCACCCCGGTAGCCTGGGTCCGTGAGTCTCGTCAACGCCGCCGCTGCGGCCGCTGCCACCACCCCGACCAGCTCGACCAGCTCGACCAGCCCGGCCAGAGCGGCTGCGGACGGCGGCCTCGAGCTGCCTACCGGTGACGAGGTCGACCGTCTCGTGGAGGCGTGGCGGCGCGAGCTCCCCGACCTCGACGTCGAGCCGCTCCACATCCTTTCGCGCCTCACCCGGCTGGCGCGTCACCTCGATCTAGCTCGGAGGGCCACGTTCGCGGAGTTGGCCCTGGAGGCGTGGGAGTTCGACGTCATCTCGGCGTTGCGGCGGGCGGGCGAGCCGTACGAGCTTTCGCCCGGCGCCCTCGTCGCGCAGACCCTCTCAACCAGCGGCACCATGACCAACCGCATCGACCGGTTGGCCGACCGCGCCTTGGTCGAGCGGCTGCCCGACCCGCACGACCGGCGCGGCGTTCGGGTCCGCCTCACCCGCGCGGGAGCCTCCCGGGCGGACGAGGCGATCACCGCCCTCGTCGAGCGTGAGCGGGCCTTTCTGGCCCACCTGCCCGCCGCGGAGCGCGCCACCCTGACCGGCCTCCTTGCCGACCTGTTGGCCACCTTCGAGACCGGCCGCAGATAGCGTCGTCGCCCGGGTTACCGGCGCGCCAAGCCACGCACGCCGGGCAGGGAGGCCACCCGTCAGTGAGTGTGGCGCGTCGTGTCCAGGGCGCGGACCAGGGCCGCCAACGCGCCCGTGACCGGGGTCGGGACACCTAGGGTGTGCCCGCGGCGGACCACGTACCCGTTCAGGTACTCGATCTCGGTGGGTCTGCCCTTCACCAGATCCTGCTGGGTGGAGGACAGCTGGTGCGGCATCGTCGCCGGCAAGGAGCGCACCTGATCGTCCAGGTCGTCCGGCATCGCGACGCCCTCGGCAGCGGCCACGGCGCGGCACTCCGCGACCACGTCGGTGACGACCCGCGCGACGCCGTCGACGGCGGCGAGCTGTCCGTACGACTGCGACGTGATCGCCGACAGGGGGTTCCACACGCAATTGGCGACGAGCTTGGCCCACAGTGCACCGCGGATGTCGGGCACGATCTGCACGCCGGAGCCGACGGCCTCGAAGAGCTCCGCGAGCTGATCGGCGCGTGAGCCGGCGCCGAAGATCACACGGCCGCCCCCGAGGTGGCGCACGTGACCAGCCCCCTGCAATCGAACGGCGACATAGACGACGACGGGGATCACCACGACGTCGGCCGGCGCGCCGTGCTCGGCGAATGCCTGGGCGAGGCGTTGGGCGTTGTCGATGCCGTTCTGCAGGCTGAGGACGAGAGTGCCGGGGCCGAGGTGCGGAGCCAGCTGCCGCGCCACCTCATGGCTGTCGGGTGACTTGACCGTGACGAGAACCACCTCGGCTCCCGACGCGCCAGCCGGATCCGTCGTGGCCGCCAGACGCACCTGCTCGACGCCATCGGCCCACTGCATCCGCAGACCGTCCCGTTCGACCGCCTCGACGTGGTCCGGGCGCCCGATGAGGACGACACTGTGCCCCGCGCGCGCCAGGAGGCCGCCGTAGAAACTCCCCACGGCCCCAGCGCCCATGACCG
Organism: Dermatophilaceae bacterium; assembly: GCA_040006675.1. Taxonomy (GTDB): domain Bacteria; phylum Actinomycetota; class Actinomycetes; order Actinomycetales; family Dermatophilaceae; genus Austwickia. The sequence continues at coordinate 22,764 of JBDTWM010000020.1, forward strand.
CCACTCGCATGCTGTCGTCTTTCGTCGAGTCAACGTGCAGGTCAGGCATCCGTCAGCTCCGCGGCCTCCAGCCAGGACTGCTCGAGGCCCTCGCGCTCGGCGTGCAGCTGCCGCAGCTGAGCGTCCAATCCCTGGACGATCTTGTGGTCGTGGGCCTGGTCGGCCATCCGCGCGTGCAGCGTCGTCTCGGCCTCCTCGATCCGACCCAGCCGCCGCTCGATGCGCGCCATCTCCTTGCGCGCCTGACGCAGTGCGTCGGCGCGAGGAGATGGCCCCGCCGATGTCGCAGCCGCGGCGCCGCCGGACTTCACTCGCGTCACCCCCTGCTCATCCGTGAGGGAGGCGCGCAACGTCAGGTATTCCTCCACCCCGCCCGGCAGGTCGCGTACCCGGCCATCGCCGAGCAGCGCGACCTGGCGGTCGCACATCCGCTCCAGGAGGTAGCGATCATGGCTCACCACCAGCAGCGCGCCCGCCCACCCGTCCAACACATCCTCCAGCGCCGTCAGCGTCTCGATGTCGAGATCGTTGGTGGGCTCATCGAGGAACAGCACGTTGGGCTCGGTCATCAGCAGTCGCAGGATCTGCAGCCGTCGACGTTCCCCGCCCGACAGCTCGGCCACGCGAGCCCGCTGGCGCGGACCCGAGAAGCCGAGCATGCTGGCGAGCCGGCTCGCGCTCACCTCGCCCTTGCCGAGGGCGATGTGGCTACGCACGTCGCTGATGGCCTCCACGACCCTGCGGTCGGCGAGGCGACCCAGCTCGACGACCGACTGAGACAGGTACGCGGTGACGACGGTGGCACCGACCTTCCGGCGTCCGGCCGCGAGCGGGATCTCGCCCAGGAATGCCCGCAGGAGCGTCGACTTGCCCGTCCCGTTGACGCCGACGATGCCGACCCGCTCCCCCGGCGCCAGCCGCCAGGTCACCTGGTCCAAAATGACCCGGCCGCCCAGTTCCACGCGCGCGTCGACGAGGTCGATGACGTCCTTTCCGAGACGACGCGTCGCGAAGGACACCAACTCCACCTCGTCCCGCGGCGGCGGCTCGCCCTCGATGAGGGACGCCGCGGCGTCGAGCCGGAACCGCGGTTTGGTGGTGCGCGCGGGGGGGCCGCGACGCAGCCAGGCCAGCTCCTTGCGCAGCAGGTTGCCGCGCCGCTGCTCCGTGACAGCCCCGATCCGCTCGCGTTCGGCCTTGGCCAGGACGTAGGCGGCGTAGCCGCCCTCGTACGCCTCGACCGCCCCGTCGACGACCTCCCACGTCAGCGTCGCCACGGCGTCCAGGAACCACCGGTCGTGGGTCACCGTCACGAGCGCCTTCGACCCACCGTCTCGGCGCCGTGCGAGGTAGCCGGCGAGCCAGGCCACCCCCTCGACGTCGAGGTGGTTCGTCGGCTCGTCGAGCAGCAGCAGGTCCGGGTCGGTGACGAGCAGTCCGGCGAGCGCTACCCGGCGGCCCTCGCCGCCGGAGAGCACCCCGCACCTCGCGTCCAGGCCGCCCACCCCGGCCGCGTCGATCCCACCGAGAAGGCCCCGCAACACATCCCGTACGCGCGCATCGGCCGCCCACTCATGCTCCGGCGCGACCCCGACCACCACCGACCGCACGGTCGCGTCGCCAGCCAGGTGGTCGCCCTGGGGTAGGAACCCTACGGTCAGGTCACTGGTGCGCACCGCGCGGCCACCGTCCAGCTCCTGGCGTCCCGCGAGCACGCGGAGCAGGGTGGACTTGCCGCCCCCGTTGCGACCCACCACCCCGATCGTGTCCCCCTCGCCGACCCCGAGGCTGACGGAGTCGAAGAGGTGCACCGTTCCGAACGACAGGTCGGCCCGCTCCACCGACACCAGATTGGCCATGTGTCTGCCTCGCCGTCAGCGGGACCGCGGCTCGGGGACGACGTGTGCCCCGTGCGCCGGACCGATGGCCCGCAGCACCTGAGTCGCCGTGCCCGAGGCCATCAGCGCCACGGCCAGGTCGAGGGCGCCCTCGGGTCCCGTCACCAGGAACGCCACGGTGGGACCCGACCCGGACACGACGCCACCGAGGGCTCCGTACTCCAAGCCTGCCGCGAGGATGTCACCGAGCGCCGGCCGCAAACTGATCGCCGCTTCTTGCAGGTCGTTGCGCAGCGCCGCGGCGAGGGCCTTGGTGTCGCCGCCGCGCAGGGCCTGCATCATTTCCGCGCCCGGCTCCAGAGCACCGGGGGGCGCCTCGTCCGCGTCGGGCGCGGCCACAGCGTTCGCCGTGCCCCGGGAGTCCGGGGACTCGGGGCAGTCAGGCACCACTCGCAGGCCGCCGCGACCCGCTGTGCCAGGGTCCCGCGCCGGGCGGCGTGCGGCGCGTTCGCGCAGTCGGTCGCACTCGGCGAAGACCGATCCGGTCTGCAGGCCCTCGTCGCTCAGGACGAGCACCCAGTGGTAACGGCCCTGGGCTAATACCGGCGTGACGTTCTCGCCCCGGCCCGATCCGATCGCCGTGCCACCGGTGAGTGCGAAGTTGACGTCGCTGCCCAGCAGCGCGGCGCAGGCGCCCAGTTCATCTCGCCCGACCGACGTGCCCCACAAGACGTCGCAGGCGATCAGTGCCGCGGCGGCGTCGCCGGACCCGCCGGCCATCCCCCCCGCGACCGGGATCTCCTTGTCGATGTGGACGTGCACGGGCCCGATGCGGCCCGAACCGTGCCGACCGTGGGTCCGCGTCGCTCGCTCCGCGAGCAGCCGCGCGGCTTTGAGCGCCACGTTGTCGTCGTCGACGGGGACGCCTGCCGTCAGAGGGCCCGACAGGCTCACGGACCAGTCGGCCGCCGGCGTGACGGTCACCTCGTCGGTCAGGCTCACGGCGTGGAAGACAGTCGACAGGTCGTGGTACCCGTCGTCACGCTTCGGGCCCACCAACAACTCCAGATTGATCTTGGCGGGCACGCGCGCGCTCACCGAGGCGGGGCGGCCGGGCGTGGTCATGACGCCCACCCTAGGGGGTGGGCGGATCGGCCGGGTTCACCATGTCCCCGGGTCGGCAGGGGTGTCGACCGGCGTTGAAGATCTCGCTGCCGCGGCGGCGATCCGGGCGAAGTCGTGCACGGAGAGGCGTTCGCCGCGGGCGGACGGATCGACCCCGGCCGCGCGCAGGGTTTCCTCGGCGCGAGCGGCGCCACCAGCCCACGACGCGAGCGCGGCGCGCAGGGTCTTGCGCCGCTGCGCGAACGCCGCGTCCACGCAGGCAAACACCTCCTCGCGGGTGGCCGTCGTCGCGGGCGGGTCGCCGCGGACGATCTCGACCAGCCCGGAGTCGACGCGCGGCGTCGGCCAGAACACGGCCCGGGGTACGGAGCCGGCCAGCCGCGCCGTCCCGTACCAGGCCACCTTCACCGAAGGGATCCCGTACGCGGAGTCGCCCGGCGGGGCCGCCAGCCTCTCGGCGACTTCCCACTGCACCATGACCAGTGCGCGGCGCAGCGCGGGCAGACGGCCGAGCAACGTGAGCAACACCGGGACGGCCACGTTGTACGGCAGGTTCGCGACCAGCGCCGTCGCGGACGGACCGGGCAACTCCACCAGGCCTCGGGTCTCACGGGCATGCCCCGGCTCGGAGACGTGGTCGCCGCCTCGCGCGGACGGCTCCGCCACGCGCATCGCGTCCGCCTGGACGACCCGCAGCCGGTCGGCGAGGGTCTGCGGGACCAGGTGCGTCCGTTCCGCGACCGTACGGGGCAGGAGCTCGGCGAGCACCGGGTCGATCTCGACGGCCGTGACCCGGGCGCCGCGCTCCAGCAACGCCAGGGTCAGCGACCCCAGCCCCGGACCCACCTCCAGGACGACATCGTCCGGTCCCACCTGCGCGAGTCGAGCGATGCGGCGCACCGTGTTGGCGTCCACGACGAAGTTCTGCCCCCACGATTTGGCGGGGCGCAGGCCCACCTGGGCGGCGAGGGCGCGGATGGCGGACGCCCCGAGCGGCAGCACGGCCTCTTTCGCACCGTCGCGCTCGTCGCTCACCAGGGGCCGTAGAGGCGTTCGGCGTTGGCCGACAACGCCCCGCACAGCTCGGCGAGATCCACGTCCAGGACCTGCGCCATCGTCCGGGCCGTGCACGGCACCAGCGCCGGGGCATTCGTGGCGCCGCGGTGCGGGGCCGGCGCCAGGAACGGCGCGTCGGTCTCCACCAGCAGCAGGTCCAGCGGGACCACGGCGAGGGCATCGCGCAGGGACGCCGCGTTCTTGAAGGTCACGGGCCCGGCGAACGACAGGTAATACCCGCGTGCCACGCACTCGCGGGCCATCGATGCGTCGCCGGAAAAGCAGTGCAGAACGGTCGCGCCCGCCGGCGCCTCGTCGGCCAGGATCCTCAGGACGTCCTGGTGCGCCTCGCGGTCGTGGATCTGCAACGGCTTGCCGACCTCGCGGGCCAGGCGCACGTGGGCCCGCAGGCTGTCCTCCTGGGCGGCGCGGCCCGCCTCGGCGGTGCGGTAGTAGTCCAGACCCGTCTCTCCGATCGCGCGGACGCGATCATGCCTGGCTAGGGCGGCGATCTGCGCGATCGCGTCGTCCAGCTCGCCGCGTGCGGCGAGCAGCGGCGCCTCGTTGGGGTGTAGTCCGACGGCGGCGACCACGCCGCGGTGTTCTCGGGCCAGTTCCACCGCCCGGTGGGCACGCCCGACGTCGCAGCCGATGTGGACGACCCGGTCGACGCCCACGCTCGCCGCGTCCAAGAGCATCGAGGCGACGTCCGGCGGTGGCGCGTCCCCACGGGACATGTCGAGGTGGCAGTGCTGATCGACGACAGGGTGCGGCAGCGGCTCGGGCAGCGGCCAGGGTCGCGCGGCCCCGGGGGCGCTGCTCATGGCTGCGCCCCCACCCGCAGCCGTTCCATCTCCTCCTCGACCACGGACGGGTCGAGCTTGGTGAACACCGGCGTCGGCTTGGCGATCGGGGTGCCGACCGCGAGCGGCCGCGGCCCCCAGATCGGCCCCGTCGTATAGTCGCCCATGATCACCGGGTAGGTCCCCACCGGCGGAATGGCGTCGGGGAGCCCCTCGACGTCGTCGTCGAAGTCCGTGACCTCCACGATCTGCGGCATCGGCGTCATCGCGCCGTCGCCGCCGAGGACCTTGTCGATCGCGTTGGAGCTGTGCGGCAGGAACGGGCTCAGCATCACGTTGAGATCGGCCACGCACTGGGCCAGCGTGTGCAGGATGGTCGCCAGCCGCTCCCGCTGGTCCTCCCCCTTGAGCTTGAACGGCTCGGTCGAGGAGACGTACGCGTTGACCTGCCCGACGAGCCGCATCGCCTCGGCGATGGCGGCGCGCTGCCGATGCCGCCCGATGAGGCCGCCGACGGTGTCGAACCCGCCACGCACGGCAGCGAGGATCTCCTCGTCGACCGCCTCACAGGGCCCGAGGGCGGGGATCTCACCGAAGCTCTTGGCGATCATGGTCGCGGTCCGGTTCACGAGGTTGCCCCATCCGGCGACCAGCTCGGAGTTGGTGCGTTGCACGAACTCCGACCACGTGAAGTCGGAATCGCTGGACTCCGGTCCGGCGGCGCAGATGAAGTAGCGCAGCGCGTCGGGTTGATAGCGGGACAGGACGTCGCGCACGTAGATCACGACGCCGCGGCTGGAGGAGAACTGCTTTCCCTCCATGGTCATGAACTCGCTCGCCACGACCTCGGTGGGAAGGTTGAGGGTGCCGAACTCGCCTGGTTCGCCACCCTTGTCGCCGCGCCCGGCGTAGCCGATCAGCTCCGCCGGCCAGATCTGGGAGTGGAACGTGATGTTGTCCTTGCCCTGGAAGTAGTACGTGCGCGCGTCGATGTCGTTCCACCAGGCGCGCCAGGCGTCGGGGTCGCCGGTTCGGCGAGCCCACTCGATCGAGGCCGACAAGTAGCCGATGACGGCGTCGAACCACACGTACAGCCTCTTGGAGGGCTGGTCGCGCCAGCCGTCCAGCGGGACCGGGATGCCCCAGTCGATGTCGCGCGTCATCGCCCGCGGCTTCATCTCGGCGAGCAGGCCCTTGCTGAAGCGGATCACATGGGGCCGCCACAGGCCGGACGCCTCCCGGTCGGCGATGAACGCAGTGAGCGCCTCGGCGAGCGCGGGCAGGTCGAGGAAGAAGTGCTGACTCTCCACGAACGCCGGTGCCTCGCCGTTGATCTTGCTGCGCGGGTCGATGAGGTCGGTCGGGTCGAGTTGGTTGCCGCAGTGGTCGCACTGGTCACCGCGGGCCTGGGGGAAGGAGCAGATCGGGCAGGTGCCCTCGATGTACCGGTCCGGCAGCGTCCGGCCGGTGCTCGGGGAGATCGCCCCGTGCGTGGTGCGCTCGATCATGTAGCCGTTCGCGTGATTGCGTCGGAACAGTTCCTGCGTGACCGCGTAGTGGTTGCGGGTCGTCGTGCGCGTGAAGAGGTCGTAGCTCAGGCCGAGGTTGACCAGGTCCTCGACGATGATCCGGTTGTTGATGTCGGCCAGCTCGCGCGGCGTCACGCCCGCCGCGTCGGCGGCAACGAGGATCGGCGTGCCGTGCTCGTCCGTGCCGCTCACCATCAGTACGTCGTGTCCCGCCATGCGCATGTAGCGACTGAACACGTCGGAGGGCACGCCGAATCCGGCAACGTGCCCGATATGGCGGGGGCCGTTGGCGTACGGCCACGCGACGGCGGAGAGCACAGTGGTCATGGCCCGATCCTAGTTGGCCGCCCTCAGGGCCCCGTGCCGCGCGCTTTCCTCACCGGTTCGTCCAGGTCGCTTCCTATCGAACCGGTAAATGTCGTCGGGCCGACTCCCAGCAGGCGCCCTCCCGAGCCGCGTGACAGGGCATGACGCTCCCCAAGCGACAGCGTTCCAACGACCGCATTCCAGAGTCAGGGCCGCTCTCACCGCGGCCACCGGCGAGGCCGGCACGTTCGTGCAGGCCCTCAACGTCACGCGCTCCTCGCAGTGGCGGACGGC